>JAZSOK010000135.1:0-6105 GCA_045536865.1 Eubacteriales bacterium | reverse complement strand
CTCGGGCAGGGAGATGATGCCGGTAACGTCAGTGGTACGGAAGTAGAACTGGGGACGATAGTTGTTGAAGAACGGGGTGTGACGGCCGCCTTCGTCCTTGGACAGGACGTAAACCTGGCCGACGAACTTGGTCAGGGGCTTGATGGAACCGGGCTTGCAGATAACCTGGCCACGCTCGATGCCCTTGCGGTCAACGCCACGCAGCAGAGCGCCGATGTTGTCGCCGGCTTCGGCGAAGTCCAGCAGCTTGTGGAACATCTCGATGTCGGTAACGACAGTGTTCTTGACTTCGTCGTTCAGGCCAACGATTTCGACGGGCTCGTTCTTCTTGCTCGTCAGGTTGGCGTTCCCGCAATCGTTGTTTTCATGAACAAGTGCGATATCGTTGACGACGAAGAACTCCTCGACCTCGTTGAGATGGAAATTCGTGACCTTCTCTCCGAGTACGACTTCCCGGGCGACGACATTCCGATCATCCGCGGTTCCGCAAGAGAGGCTCTTACCTCCGAGTCCAAGGATATCAACGATGCAGTATACGCTCCTATCGTTGAACTCATGAAGAACGTTGACGAATATATCCCCACCCCTGAGAGAAAGGGCGACCTGCCCTTCTTGATGCCCGTTGAGGACGTATTCTCCATCTCCGGCCGTGGTACTGTTGCTACCGGTCGTGTTGAGCGTGGTGTTGTTAAGATGGCTGACACCATCGAAATCGTTGGTTTGTCCGATGAGAAGCGTCAGACAGTTGTTACCGGTATCGAGATGTTCCATAAACTCATGGACGATGCTCAGGCCGGTGATAACATCGGTGTTCTTCTCCGTGGTATCCAGAAGAACGAGATCGAGCGCGGTCAGATTCTCTGCAAGCCCGGTTCCATCGAGCCTCACACCAAGTTCAAGGGCCAGGTTTACGTGTTGACCGAAAAGGAAGGCGGCCGTCAAAAGCCCTTCTTCTCCGGCTACCGTCCTCAGTTCTATTTCAGAACAACAGACGTTACGGGTATCATTACGCTTCCCGCTGACGTTGAAATGTGCCGCCCCGGCGATAACGTCGAGATGAACGTCGAATTGATCACCCCCATCGCTATCGAGAAGGGTCTTCGTTTCGCTATTCGTGAAGGTGGCAGAACCGTTGGTTCCGGCGTCGTTGCCGACATCAACGCGTAAGTTCACTTTTTAGAAGGTTGGGGATTGCCGCAAACGCGGCAATCCCCATTGCCTCCTGATTTTGCCCGTGCAAACGCCTTTTGCAAGGCAAAAACCGCTTAACAATCTTTGTAAACTATTGCGTACAGTGCATGATGGCGACATAAAGCATAACGATGGCGCAATATTGAAATATCAATCAATTTTATATTCGTTTATCTTTGGGGTTTGGTGAGATTCCATACCGGCGGTAAAGTCCGCGAGCCTTCTTGGTTGAACAGGTGAAATTCCTGTACCGACGGTGACAGTCCGGATGAGAAAAGATAAGTTGCCGAGCGCATTTGCCTCGGCGTGCTATCAACCCGTCAGACGACGGGCTTTTTCTTTGCCCCTTCCAAACAATATCAATGTAAATAATTATATACATGATACCGTGACACATAGCCGCTTTTCGGCGGCATTCGGAGGGTTTTTATGAATACGATGACTTCCTCGCGTAATCGCATACGCACCACACTTATGGCGGCACTTTTCTGTGCTATCGCCTTTCTCTGCACGTTTGTTTTTCACGTTCGCGTTTCCTTTTTAACGTTGGATATTAAGGATGCCGTGATGGCGGTATTCGGCATGTTTTTTGGCCCCCTGCCTGCCTTGGCGGTGGTGCTTGTCACCGCGCTCGTCGAGTTTATGACCATCGGCACGACGGGTTGGTACGGGTTGGTGATGGATATTTTGTCCAGTGGTGCCTTCATTCTGCCTATCACGTGCATCTATTACTATAAAAAGACGTTGCCGACGGCGTTTCTCGGACTGGCAGGCAGTATTGCTTTTTCCACCGTCGTCATGCTTTTTGCCAATTATTTTATCACGCCTTTCTATATGGGCGTGCCGCGCACGGCGGTCGTCGAGTTGTTCCCGACACTCCTCTTTCCCTTCAACTTGACCAAAGCGGCGTTGAATGCGGGTATGGTGCTTATTCTTTATAAGCCTATCTCCGTTGCCTTAAAGCATGCGGGCTTCCACCGCGGCGAGGCGCAAACGGCTTTCCGCTTTCAGGGGAAAACGCTTCTCGTTATGCTCTTGGGACTTCTCCTGGTCGTTGCCACCGTTCTTTACTTCGTCCTCGGCATGGATGCCGTTCTCTCCTTCTTTTCCTCTGTGGGATAAACCGTCAAGTTAAAAAGTATTAGGACGGCGTCATCATCGGACGAATATCAATCAAAAAAGAAAAAAGGCTCTATCATCAACCGATGATAGAGCCTTTTTATGCTATGAATTACAGTTTAAGAAGACGCTTTGCGTTTCCTGCAAGGACTTGCTTTTTTTCTTCGTCGGTCAAAAGCTCTTCAAGGAGAACGCCGCCGAGGAACATTGCAGGGGAACAGGCGGGGAAATCAGAGCCGAAGAGGATGCGGTCCACGCCGCACTCGGTCACCAAACGGCGCAGAGCGCCGCAACGGAACATGCCCGTTCCTGACACGTCAATGTAATAGTTTTTGTTGTTCTTTGCACGGGCGAGGTGGCGCATTAGCGTGGGGTATTCGCCGGGGTGCGCCGCGACGAAGGTGACGTTCGGGTGCGCGGCAACCATCTCGTCCAAGGCATCGTCGGAGCCCATCGTGTGGAAATTGACAACCATTCCGTATTCTGCGGCGGCGTCCAAGAGTTCCGAAAAACCCTCGCAAGCATAGTCGTTCCAATCGTCCGCGTACGGGACCAGTTCACCGATAAGACGGACACCCTCGCGGTGCATCCGTTCCATTTCGGAAAGGGATTCCTTGATAAATGCGGGGTGGACGTGGAAGCCGGGAACGTAAAAACCTCCGTACAACTCGCGCAGATGAAGTGCAACGTCGTTTCTTTCGTGTAGTTGCCCCCAAACCGTTTCGTGCTTTTCCCTAATTCCGCCAATGACGGAGCCGCAAATGGTCCCGATGCCCAAGCGGTCATACATCTCCTTCGTGCGTTTCAGACTCATGTCCTTCATGACGGGCTTGTGGGGGCAAATATTGTTGCAAACGTCCTCAAAAGGGTGGGTGTGAAAATCAATGATCTCAAAATTCATTTTGGCATCCTCCGAGAAAACTCATTTTCTTTCTTTCTGTGAAAGGGTAAAATCGTATTTGAAGAAATTATACCATGTTATTTATGCGATTGCAAGAGGCATTTGCGTTTTTTGCCCGAAAAAGGTGCTTTTTTGTGACCGTCGTAGCCTTCGGTCGCCTACCTTGCATGGTGATCTTTTTGGAACCTTTTTTCACCCTCGCGCATATACTGTCAATGTATTTTATGCAGTATTTTGCGGTCGCCGTAGGGCGGCGGAATGGAGAGTTTTATGTGTTCTGTTTGCGGTGCTTATCGAATGCGCGAGGGCGGCTCTTGCAATTTGACGACGGCGGTTTCGGACATGAACCGCGCACTTTTTCATCGCGGGCCCGATGATTCGGGCGTGTTTTCCTTCGGGCGCGGCGCGCTCGGTCACAACCGTTTGAGCGTCATTGATCCGACGGACAACAGTCAACCCATGACGGTGACGTACGGCAACCATAGGTATACCATAGTTTACAACGGAGAAATTTATAACACAGACGAACTGCGCCGAGAATTAGCGGCACTGGGCATTTCATTTCATACATATTCGGACACCGAGGTCGTTTTGCACGCCTACGCCGTGTACGGTCGGGAGTGTCCTAAAAAGTTAAACGGTATTTTTGCCTTCTGCGTGTATGACGAGGCAAAGGATTGCCTCTTTTTGGCGCGCGACCGCTTTGGCATCAAGCCGCTTTTTTATACCGAATGCGACGGGGATTTTTTGTTTGCCTCGGAGGTAAAGGCGCTCTTACAAAGAAAAAAGCCGCGCCTCGGCAGGGAAGGACTTTGGCAACTCTTTTACCTGTCGCCCGCGCGCATAAACGGCAGTGGCGTGTTGAAGGATATTTATGAGTTGAAGCCTGCCGAGTGCGGCTACCTTACGGAAAAGGGCTTGCAGACGTGGCGGTATTGGCACCTGACGGCGGCGCCTTGTAACCTTTCGCGCGAGGAAATTATCGCCCACACGCGCGAGTTGGTGACGGATGCGATAGAACGGCAACTTGTGAGTGACAGACCTCTTGCCACGCTTCTGTCGGGCGGTCTGGACTCCTCCGTCATCACCGCCGTGTCTGCCAACGCCTACCGCCGCATGGGGCGCACGCTTGCCACCTACTCCTTTACCTACGAGGATATGGACAGTTTTCATGCAACGCTCTTTCAACCCAATTCGGACGATGCGTACGCGCTTTGGCTTGCCGAGCGCTTGGGGACCGCCCATACCGTTCTGACGGCAAAAACGGAGACGGTTTCGCACCTGCTCCCCGATGCCGCCCTTGCGCGCGATATGCCGGGGCAAGCCGATATTGACTCATCGCTTTACTACTATTGCGGGGAAATCAAAAAGCGGCATACCGTGGTTCTGTCGGGTGAGTGTGCCGATGAAATATTCGGGGGTTACCCGTGGTTTTACCGTGAAGAAATGTTTACACGCGATTTCTTCCCGTGGATACACGAGCCGCGCGCACGCATCAGTCTTTTGCGCCCCGAACTTGCCCGCGCCGACGAGGGATATGCGTATATACGGCAGTTTTACAGAGAAACGTTAAACGATACCGATTGCCTGCCCGAGGACGATTTGGCAATGCGGCAGTCGCGCCGCGCCACGCGTCTGTCGGTTGATTACTTTATGACCAATCTTCTCGAGCGCAAGGACAGGATGAGCATGGCGCACGCCCTTGAAGTGCGCGTGCCCTTTGCCGACCACCGCATTCTTGAATGGGTGTATAACGTGCCGTGGCAGTACAAATTTGAGGGTGGGGTGGAGAAATCTCTCCTTCGCCACGCCATGGCGGATCTGTTGCCCGAGCGCATTCTTTGGCGAAAGAAAAGCCCCTATCCGAAAACGCATAGCGCGCAGTACGACCGCCTCGTGCGCGCACGCCTTGCCGAGCGCATGGAAAGCCCCCATTCAATTTTACACCGCATCCTCAACCGTGCCGCCTTGACAGCGCTTTGCGAGGGGGAGTCAGTTACATGGTATGGGCAACTAATGTCAACGCCTCAACTGCTCGCTTGGCTCATTCAGCTTGATGCGTGGGTGACGGCGAACGATATTGTGCTCGAGGACGAGTGAGTTGACGGCTCTATGAGCGCTTTGCGCGTGATGCGAGCTTCGTGCGTGATGCGTCCCTTAGGAGAAGTAGTAAATTCTCAATAAAAGTGTTGCACTTAACAGTATAATTCACCGAAATCAATTTAAGGACTCCCTTTGCACAAGGGGGGTCCTTTGTGCGTGATGCGTTCATTGCGCGTATTTCGTGCATGTTTTGAAGAAATGGGCTACATTTGAGAGGTCGTGGTGCCTTGAAAAATATGCAAAATGCACAAATACGGCAATGGAAATTCGTTGTTTTGACGAATGAAAAAAATTCCTCAAAACTTGACTTTGTTTTGCGGGGATGGTATAATAGATATGAAAAAGTCGTTAGCGGTTGGCTAGCGGCATGCGGCAGATAAGCTGCCGTGCCTATATCGGTGAAAAATTAAAAAGGAGAAAAACACCATGAAAAGAAGAGCTTTATCCTTGCTCTTGGCTGTTCTGATGGTTGTCGGCGCAGTGCCTTTTGCGGTATTGCCTGCCATTGCAACGGAAGAGTCGACCTCTCAAACCACTTTGACATATGACGATTTGTATGTCAAGGACGGCTTGATTTACAAATGGGATGCCTTTGATGTGAAGGCGGGCGATGAGGCACCTACCTCGTTGCCGAACGATATTGAGGGCTCGGAGCTGATCGCCACATTAGCGGATGCCACGGCGGCAAACGGCGCGCTCCTTTCAAGTGGGAAGTTGGACCTTGGCGCACTGTTGCCCTCCCATGAAGTGGGCGAAGAGGGCTCGAAGATCAAGGTCCTTGACGACGTAAC
>JAZSOK010000160.1:0-10016 GCA_045536865.1 Eubacteriales bacterium | reverse complement strand
TCGGTGATCCCATTGAAATTCGTTTGCGCGGTTATGAACTTACGCTTCGTCTTGAAGATGCCGAAAAAATCACCGTAACACCGCTTGAACACGGCAAGAAAAAGGAGGATACGCCACATGGTATTCGCCCTGATCGGTAATCAAAACTGCGGCAAAACCACCCTTTTTAACGCCTTAACGGGTGCAAATCAACACGTCGGGAACTTCCCCGGTGTCACCGTAGACAGCAAGATGGGCATTATCCGTGCCGCCAAGCAATGCACCGTTGTTGATTTGCCGGGCATTTACTCTTTGCGCCCCTATACATCCGAGGAGATCGTCACGCGCGATTTTCTATTTAACGAAAAGCCCGACGGTATCATCAATATCGTCGATGCCACAAACATAGAACGCAATCTTTATTTGACCCTACAACTTTTAGAAATGCGTATTCCCGTTGTTTTGGCACTCAACATGATGGATGAGGTACGAAAAAACGGCGGCACCATTCGCATTGACATCCTTGCGGCAAAGTTGGGTGTTCCCGTCATTCCCATCAGTGCGGCAAAAAACGAGGGCATTAGCGAATTGATTGAAGCCGCAGTCAATACGGCACACCGCCGCAAACTGCCAGCCATCAACGATTTTTGCAGTAAAGAAAGCGCCATTCACCGTTGCATTCACGCCGTTACGCACTTAATTGACGACCATGCTAGCGACGCGGGAATTGCCCCACGCTTTGCCGCGACAAAATTGGTGGAGGGGGATGAAGGCATTCTCGAAATGCTCTCCCTAAACGAAAACGAACGCGACATGTTGGAGCATACCGTTCTCGAAATGGAGCGCGAGCACGGTATGGACAGAAACGCCGCATTGGCAGACATGCGATATACCTTTATTGAAAAGGTGTGCGCCGCCGCGGTGCATCATTCAAGTGAAAGCAAAGAGCGCCTCCGCAGTGTCAAAATCGATGCCCTTCTCACGCACCGCATCCTTGCCATTCCTCTCTTTGTCTGCATCATGTTTACCATCTTCTTTTTGACGTTTTCCGTTATTGGAAGTTTTCTTTCCGACCTTTTAGAGGGTGGTATATCAAATTTGACGGTGTTGGCGGATAACGCACTCACCACCTACGGCATCAACCCCGTTGTCAAGAGCCTTATCATTGACGGCGTGTTTGCGGGTGTCGGTAGCGTCCTTTCATTTTTGCCGATGATCATCACCCTGTTCTTCTTCCTTTCCATTTTGGAAGATACGGGATACATGGCGCGCATTGCCTTCGTCATGGACAAACTTCTGCGTAAAATCGGTCTATCGGGGCGCAGTATCGTTCCGCTTCTCATCGGCTTCGGTTGTTCTGTGCCCGCGATTATGGCAACGCGCACGCTTTCTTCTGACCGTGATCGCCGCATGACGATTTTATTAACGCCCTTTATCAGTTGCTCTGCAAAAATTCCCATCTACACCTTCTTTACCGCCGCTTTCTTTGAAAAGCATCAGGCACTCGTGATGCTACTACTCTATTTCGGCGGCATCCTCATGGGTATTTTGACCGCCCTGATTGCCAAAAAAACACTCTTCCGCGGAAAGCCCGTTCCCTTCGTCATGGAATTGCCCAATTATCGCTTGCCATCACCGAAATCGGTATTTCTCCTCATGTGGGAAAAAGCGAAGGATTTTCTTTTCCGCGCCTTTACCGTCATTTTTCTCGCGTCCATTGCCATTTGGTTTTTGCAGTCCTTTGATACGCGCTTTAACTATTTGACCGCCTCGGCAGACACGTCGCTCCTTGCCGCCATCGGACGCACGCTTGCGCCCATTTTTGCACCGCTCGGCTTTACCGATTGGCGCATCCCCACGGCGCTTATCGCAGGTCTTAGCGCGAAGGAAGCCGTCGTCAGTACGTTGGAGGTGCTTTTGGCAGAAACAAAAACACTCGCCTCCTTGTTCCCGAACATCGGTGCGGCGCTATCATTCCTCGTGTTTACCCTCCTGTATACGCCTTGCATTGCCGCCATTGCCGCCATTCGGCGAGAGTTGAAATCCCGATGGCAAACCGTCGGCATCGTCGTTTTCCAATGCCTTGTCGCATGGATTGCGGGCGCGCTCCTCTATTCTATCTACACACTCATTATTTGAAAACTACTCTCACCATATTGAAGAAAGGAAAAGCATCGTGCATACCGCAGATTATCTTCTCATCTCGCTCCTCGTTATACTTGTCGTTCTTGCCGTGCTTTTTCTTCATCGAAGAAAAAAGAAAGGTGGGTGCGGTAACTGCGCTTCTTGCAGTATGTGCTCCGTCTGCGAAAAAAAGAAACGCACGGACGCAACCGACACCAAAAACGTGATATGAAAATATTGATTGCCTCCGACATTCACGGGGATGCCGTCGCCACAAGGCTTTTGCTCCGCCGCTTTTCTGAGGAAAGGGCCGACAAATTACTTCTACTTGGTGATATCCTATATCACGGGCCGCGCAACGACCTCCCGACGGGCTATGCGCCGAAGGAAGTCATTTCAATGTTAAACGAATATAAAGAAAAAATTCTCACCGTGCGCGGAAACTGCGATGCAGAGGTAGACGAAATGGTGCTTGCGTTTCCCGTGCGCGCCGATTACGCCCTCCTTTCCCCCGATGAACACACGACGATTTTTGCTACTCACGGTCATCTCTTAACGAAAGAAACCGCCCCCCTCGAAAAAGGAGAGTGTTTTCTCCAAGGGCACACGCACGTGGCAGAAATCAGCCGCTTTGGCAACGAAAATCTCTTTGTCAACCCCGGCTCTACCTCCATCCCGAAGGGCGATTTCCCCGCCTCGTATGCCGTTTACGAAAACGGCGCGTTTGCAATCAAGGCGCTTGCGGATGAGACCCTTTTGATTGGACCTATCTCCGTTTGTCAATAATTTACACAAAAAGCGTGGGCGTTTTTAGAAAACGCCCACGCTTTTTATTTTGTACCGAACGGTACGCCCGACAATAGACGCACTCGGCGGATAGATCCACCCCACGCGTTTTTACAGAACAAAGAAAAATAGGAAAAAGAGAACGATTGCCAAAACAATTCTATACCAACCGAACGCCTCAAAACTGTGACGGCGAACGAAATCCATCAAAAAGCGGATACTGATAAGAGATACGACGAAAGCAACGACAAAAGCAATGCCGAGGAGTGCCAACGCCGTTGGCTCCAAGGTATACGCGCCCAAAAGATACTTTAACGTCTTTAACCCCGATGCCCCCAACATGACGGGAATCGCCATGAAAAAGGAAAATTCGGCGGCGGCAGTACGGGAAACACCCATCAACATGGCGCCCAAAATCGTTGAGCCCGAACGGGACGTCCCGGGTACCATGGAAAGAATTTGAAACACGCCGATAAAAAACGCCGTGCGATAGGTGATGTCCGCAACCGTCACACAGGCATCGCCCTGAATGCTCTTTCTCTTTCGACGCTCTATCAAAATGAACGCCACACCGTATAAGAAAAGCGCGGCCGCCACAACGTAACAAACGATAGAATCACGGAAAACATGCTCTTCAAGCCAATCGTCGAGCAAAAGACCTGCGATGGCAGTCGGAAGTGCGCCGACCGCAACCTTACTCCAAAGCACCCACGTGTCTTTTTTCTCGCAAGCGGTCTTTTTACCCGAAAAGGGATTTAATTTATGGAAATAAAGAACCGCTACCGCCAAAATAGAGCCAAGTTGAATGACTATCAAAAAGAGATTTTTATAAAAGTCATCGGACATAAATTTCTCGTTAAACGAGCAAAAGCGCTCAAAGAGAATCATATGTCCCGTGCTACTGACGGGCAACCACTCCGTGATTCCCTGCACGATACCGATTAAAATGGCCTTAAAGGCTTCTATGATAAACACAAAAACCCCTCCTTCTTAACATGAACATTCCGCCGTCGGCGTGCCTTCACGGATGAGATCCCCCGCACAAACGGGAAAAGGCACCTTGGCGTAAAAACGCATTTGGGGATGAGGCGCGGCATCGATCTTCTCATGCGCCTCATTAAAAAGTTCGGTGATTTGAAAAGGTTCGCCCGTCTTTTTTGGTGTCAGGCGTTCGGCGTTCATCCCCACACTCAACTTGTTGTGTTGTATGCAGAACATTTCGCCCGTTTCTTCATTGTATGAAAGAACCTCGGCAAGGTATGCTTTTTCACGCAAGTATCCCATTTCCTTGGTAATATGCGCATCACCGTCACACCCACCGAAAAAGAATCCCGTACCGTACGGACGATGGCTCACACTGTCAAGTTCTCGCCGCAAAAGGTCCATTGCAGGCGTCTTTCCTGCTTTCCATGCATCTATTGCCATTCTATACGCGTTTGTGATAGTGGCGGTATAATAGGCGCTTTTGATACGTCCCTCGATTTTCAAGGAGGACACGCCTGCCGCCGCTAACGCGGGGATATGCTCAATCATGCACAAATCCGTGGAACTCATGAAAAACGATTCTCCGTTTTCCTCGTAAACGCGAATGGGTAAATCGGGGCGCTTTTCCTCGTAAAGAACGCCCTCCAAATGTCCCATGCGATAATGCCAACGGCAAGGTTGCGTGCATTGTCCGCGGTTGGCGTCGCGCCCCGTTAAATAAGAAGAAAGCAAGCACCGTCCGCTATACGATACGCACATGGCGCCGTGGACGAAGGCCTCCAATTCCATATCATCGGGAATTTCGGCGCGAATGGCGGTAATTTCTTCAAGAGATAGTTCCCTTGCCAGGACCACACGCGAAACGCCAAGTGCATGCCACGCGCGGCAGGCGGCGGCGCTCACCGCATTTGCCTGTGTTGACAAATGCAAAGGAATGTGCGGAACAAGTTCTCTTGCCAAGGTCAAAACGCCGATATCCCCCACAATTAAGGCATCGGGCTTGACATCGCCAAGGAAAAGAAGGTAGTCACGCAATGCCGAGTATTCGTATTCTCTCGGCATGGTATTGACTGTAATATAGGCACGCACACCGGCGTTATGCGCCATATCTACCGTTTCTTTGAGCGATTCGCGAGAAAAGGCAGTCGTATGTGAGCGCATGCCAAAGCCGGGGCCCGAAAAATAAATGGCATCCGCGCCAAAACGAATGGCCGCCGCCGCTTTTTCGGGATTTCCCGCAGGAGAAAGAAGTTCCATCGGCATCCTCCTTTTTTACGTTCTGATTTTTATATAATGCACCGTTCGTTCGGTATGGCGTAAAGCATCAATTCCCACGCCGGTAAAGACTCCGTTCGCGTAAGATAAAACGTATAGTTCTCGGTAAGCGTGTTTAGTAGAAGCGGCAAGGAAAACAAATCCTCGGGGCGATGATAGACGGAGATAGCAAGGATGGGGCGCGCTTTTTTAATAAGTTCCGCGCTACCGCGCAAGGCCTCTGCCTCCGCGCCTTCAACATCGTATTTGATATAATCCACTCTGCCCTGCGTTATCTCTCTGAAATGCTTCATATTATCCGTCAGTTCAGATGGAAATTCGCTTTGTTTTTCTCCCGAAACACCAAAAACCGTACTGTCAACAGATAAAGTCGGTATCTCTTCTACACGCGCTTTGTGTGGGGTATTTGTCAATGCGGCGCCACGGTTGCCACTTCCGTAAAAAGAGGCAACGTCCACCTTATCAAATAAGGCGGCATGAAGCGTTACGATTTGCAAACGCGTTTCATTTTCGGCATACGTCTTTAAGTGCAAATAGTTCCGTGCGTCAGGCTCTATTGCCAACGCATAGCGAACGTTTTTGGCAAATGAAAGCAACTCTGAAACCGTTTCTCCCCGATATGCCCCCGCATCAATCACCGATACAAAACTTTCGTAGGGCAAAAAAGCAAAGGGCGCAGAGGCAAAGGGGGCGTTTTTCAAGTGAGAAATATCACCCGTGTGCCTGTAAAAAAGCACCGCATCGTAAAGGGCGCGCGATGCATCATCCGAAAAAAGTTCCCGCGCCATGGATATCTCGTCCTGATGCTCGGCTTCAAATTGATTGTCCCATAAAGAATGACCGACGATGGGCAAATCGGGCATATAAAGCGGATAACTCTCCGCCATTGCATATAAAGTTTGCAAAACGTCGGGGCGCGAAGTTCCAAACGCAAGCAAAATCACAAATTCGGGATATTTTTCTTTAACCTCCGAAAAAGTGAGCACACGATGCCCGTGGAAACTTTGTCCGCGGACGAAGTCATCGCTTGCGAATATATCGGCGTAGGAAATTCCACGTGCTTCAAGTTGAGCAATCAGTTTGTCTGCACCGTTGCCCATTCCGTAAATGACGATTGGTCGCCTCTCAAAAGAAAGTCGCTCCCAAAAGGAGTCGGCATTTGTCGGCATAATAGACCTGTTTCCTTTCAAAGCAATCTCCGAATAACTCTTGCAAAAAAGCAAAATTTATGCTATACTATGCTATACTAAGATAAAAACGGAGGATTTTTTATGAATTGCCTTTTTTGTAAAATTATTGCAGGTGATATCCCTTCAAGCGTGGTCTATGAAAATGAAGACGTATACGCTTTTCGTGACATCAATCCCCAAGCACCCGTGCACGTTTTGGTCATCCCCAAAAAGCACGTTTCTTCCATTGCAGAGGTAAACGAGGATAATGCCGCGGCCGTCACCGCCGTCATCAAAAGTATTCCCCTCATTGCAGAAAAAGAAAAACTGCAAAACGGCTTTCGCGTTGTGTCAAACGTAGGTGAGGACGGTTGTCAATCCGTTCATCATTTGCATTTTCACATTCTCGGTGGTACAAAACTCACCGAAAACATGGCATAAAAGAAAGCTTCACCAAAAACCTCTCACAAAGCCGTGCGTACCGTTCGGTGCGCGGCACTTCAATCATATACGATGCAAAGACTTGTGTGCCTCTGGATATCATACTATCCGCGGTGTGCAAGTCTTTTTTATTCCACCGCCAAAATAGTATATGACGGAGGAAGAAAGAAGAGGTTGTCGCAAAAAGCATGTGCAACAACCTCTCCGTTTGCGAACAAATGTCGCTTAGATCTTTTCCTTAACCTTGGCACTCTTACCGACTCTGTCACGAAGGTAGAAGAGTTTGGCGCGACGAACACGGCCGCGACGAACAACGACAACCTTTGCTACGTTCGGGGAGTGAAGCGGAAACGTCTTCTCGACGCCGCAACCATACGCTACGCGACGAACCGTGAAGGTTTCGGAAATACCACCGCCATGCTTGGCGATAACGGTACCCTCAAAAAGTTGGATACGCTCGCGGCTACCCTCTTTGATTTTGTTGTGTACCGTAACGGTGTCACCAACCTCAAACTGCGGGACCTCCGTTTTCAACTGCTCACTGACAAAAGCCTCAATTTTCTCCATGATGGCTCCTCCTTTATACTGCGAACATTCATGCAGAGCAACGCAGAGGACTGTTCTGAAAATGCGGTTGCCATAACAACCTCACACATTATATCACATCTTTTTCCAAAATGCAATAGTTTTTTAATATTTTTTGTTTAGAATTTTTTCTCGAAAAAACACTTTTTTTCAATTTAGATATTGCGTTTTCAAAATAAAGAAGTTATAATATAATATTGTTTGATAATATTTTCCCCGTACATAGAGAAAGGCAAAAAAATGATAAGAAAAATTATCCAAAGCGTCCGCGAGTACAAGCGCGCCTCAATTGCCACGCCGATCTTGGTTTCCATCGAAGTGGTCATTGAATGTATCATTCCCTTTATTACCGCCAACCTTATCAACGAAATCAAAAGAGGTTGTCCTTTTTCGACCGTTGTTATTTACGGCGTATGGCTCGTCGTTTTGGCCTGCCTTTCCCTCACTTTCGGCGCATTGGCAGGTGTCACTTGTGCAAAGGCCTCTTGCGGATTGGCGAAAAATCTGCGAATGGACATGTTCTCGCACATTCAAACCTTTTCTTTTGAGAACATTGACAAATATTCCACATCCTCGCTCGTCACACGTATGACAACCGACGTGTCGAACGTACAGATGGCGTACATGATGATGATCCGCATCGCCATACGTTGTCCCCTCATGCTCATATTTGCTTTTGTCATGGCGTTTGTCATGGGCGGAAAAATGGCGTGGATCTTCCTCGTCGTCGCACCCCTCCTTGCCGTTGCCCTCTTTTCCATCATCCGCAAGGTCATGCCGCTTTTCAAGCGCGTGTTCAAAAAATATGACGCATTAAACAACTCCGTGCAGGAAAACGTGCAGGGCATCCGCGTTGTCAAATCCTACGTGCGCGGTGCATATGAAAAAGAAAAATTTGACCGCGCCGCCGACGACGTCTGCCGCGACTTCACACGTGCCGAGCGCATTTTAGCATTGAATAACCCCATCATGCAATTCTGCCTGAACGTTGTCATGATTTTCGTCCTGTCCTTTGGCTCATACACCATTATCACGTCTCGCGGCCTTGACTTGGACGTTGGACAGTTCTCCGCACTCTTGACCTATAATTTCATGATTCTCAGTAGCTTGATGATGCTTTCCATGGTCTTCGTCATGTTGACCATGGCCACCGAATCTGCAAAGCGCATTGCAGAGGTATTAAATGAAGAAAGCACACTCAAAAATCAAGATAACCCCAGAATGAGCGTAACAGACGGTTCGGTTTCCTTTGAAAACGTCAGTTTTCGCTATTCAAAGAACGCCAAGCGCATGGCGCTCTCAAACGCTACCCTAGATATACGGTCAGGTGAAACAATCGGCATTGTCGGCGGTACGGGCTCGGCAAAATCGACCTTAATACAACTCATTTCCCGTTTGTACGATGCAACAGAAGGCAGGGTTTTGGTCGGCGGTTACGACGTTCGGGAATACGATTTGAACACCCTCCGCAATGCCGTTGCCGTCGTTTTACAAAAGAACGTCCTCTTTTCGGGAACGATCAAAGAAAATCTCCGTTGGGGCAACAAGTACGCCACCGATGAAGAACTGAAAGAGGCATGCCGCCTTGCCATGGCGGATGAGTTCATTTCGCAATTCCCCGATGGCTACGATACGCACATCGAACAGGGCGGTACGAACGTTTCGGGTGGACAAAAGCAACGTCTTTGCATCGCGCGGGCATTACTTAAAAAACCGAAAATCCTCATTCTTGATGACTCGACAAGTGCCGTTGACATGCGTACAGACGCCCTCTTACGCAAGGCATTGCGCGAATACATCCCCGAAACGACAAAAATAATTATCGCACAACGCACGGCATCCGTTGAGGATGCAGACCGCATCGTCGTCATGGAGGGCGGTGCCATCAACGCCGTCGGCACGCACAGTGAGTTGTTGGCGACAAATGACATTTACCGTGAAATTTATACATCTCAAAACAAGGCAGGTGAGCAAGATGCCGAATAAAGAAAAGTCCCGCATTCCGCGCGGCATGGCCCGTCGGGTGTTTGGCACCATTGCTTCCTTTTACCCTGTTATGCTTCCCGTTATCATCGTCTGCCTTGTTTTTTCGGCAGTTATCGGCGCAATTCCCGCCATTTTCATGCAAAAAGTCATTGCGTTAATTGAAGAAAACTGGCAGACGGGCAGTTGGGAGGGCGTTGGCGGTGCCATTATTCAAAACGTCCTTGTTTTGGTCGTCCTCTACTTGCTCTCATGGTGCTCGGCGATACTCTATAACCAACTGCTTGCCATTATGACACAGGGCACATTGAAAAAATTGCGTAGCAAAATGTTTGCAAAAATGCAAGAACTCCCTATTGGTTATTTTGACTCCACCAGTCACGGTGATATCATGAGCCACTATACCAATGACATTGATACGCTCCGTCAAATGATTTCCCAAAGCTTCCCCCACCTCCTCATTTCTGCCATCACCGTGGTCACCGTCTTTTCTGTTATGCTCTATTTTTGCGTGTGGTTGGCACTCGTTGTGTTGCTGGGTGTGAGCGCCATGTTCTTTATCACGAGAAAAATCGGCGGTGGCTCTGCAAAATACTTTATCCGTCAACAGGCCGCACTCGGCCGTGAGGAAGGCTACATCGAAGAAATCATGAACGGCCAAAAGGTCGTCAAGGTGTTCTGCCACGAGGA
>JAZSOK010000087.1:0-2843 GCA_045536865.1 Eubacteriales bacterium | reverse complement strand
ACCTCGGGCGCAAAGCCCTCCACGTGGTCTTTTTCTTTATTCAAAAGAGATTCGGGAATGAAAAGGGGCATATAGATATTTTCATGTCCCGTTTCCTTGAACTTCGTGTCAAGAATGTGTTGAATGTTTTCCCAAATGGCGTAGCCGTAGGGGCGAATAATCATGCATCCCTTTACGCTGGAATAGTCAATTAGGTCCGCTTTTTTTACAATGTCTGTGTACCATTGCGCGAAATCATCATCCATCGCGGTGATTTGCTCAACGGGTTTCTTGTCGTTTGCCATAATCGTTCCTTTTCTCTGCATCGCATAGAGCCGTGCGGTATTTTTTCATTATACCCTATATTATATCTTATGTTTTTGCACTTGTCAAGTTTTGTTTGAAAAAACAGTGGTATTAAATGATGTAAAAGGAAGACTTTTTGTTTTTTGCACTTTGACGGAAAAAGCCTCATGGACAACAGGTTCAGGGAAAACGGTATCGAGATCGTCAGACGGACGCATTATTCATTAAAAAAGAAAAGAGGCAGTTTAGTCTGCCTCTTTCACCCACTTTGCGTATAGCGTGACATCGGTTGTCACGGGGGTGAGGGAATCCCAAGAATGATTATTACACGCCGAATCGGTATACCACCCTAAAAAGCGATATCCTTCGCGTTGTGGCTGTTCGGGCGACAAGCGTTCACGGTGCTTGACGAGTGTTTCTTTTCTGTCCGAGCCGTCAACATAGACAACCTTGTGTCGCAACTTTACATAATAGCGCACGATAAGGGCGGCAATCACAGCACACACAATAACTATCGCAACAATCATGAGAGGGATGGCATTGTCGGATATAAAATTCATGAATTTTTCAGTGGGAGTTTCGACATGCCAAGTTCCGACATATTGTTTCTTCACAAAATCACTCCTTTTAATGAATAATAAATTTAACTTATATTATCATAAAAAAACTACTTTGTCAAGGAGATAAATAATGACTAAAAAATATGAGGGTACATGGGGTAAAACATATAGTACCGAAAACAAATCAATAAACAAAAAGTATTTAGGGACATGGGGAAAAGAAAAACCCACCAACACCGGCGGACTACTTGGCGGCGTAGGATATGTGGCGGGGAAGATCGGCACGGGCGCGGCGTCGGTATTTGAAGGCATAGGAGACGTCATCACGGCGACGGGGTATGAACTGGCAGGCAATCATAAGATGGCTCAGTATACGTATGAGAAGAGCGAGGTCGGGGAATGGAACCGCGATCTTGACGAGTGGTACAATCCGAACGGCGCGATGAAATTTGTTGGCGACGTTAGCGGCGGCATAGGTCAAAGCGCAGTCTATGCGGCATCGGCATTTGTGCCCGTGCCTGGCCTGACAACTGCATTGATAGGCGTATCGGGTGCAGGACAGGGGATAGCGGGAGCGACACAAAAGACGGGTAAACTCGGGGCATCGGAATACTTATACGGCGCAGGCTCGGGCATTGCCGAGGCGGCCATTGAAAAGTACATCGGATCGTCCATAACGGCAGGAAAGCGCCTTGCATCGAAGGGCGCGGCGAGTGCAGGACTTGCGGGCCTGTCAAAAACACTTGCGGGCACAACGGCGAGGAAGGGGTTTTTCAGAACTGTCATTAGTGAAGCAGGCGGCGAGGCGGCAGAGGAATTTGTATCCGCTTTTGTTGATCCTATTTTGCAAAAGAGCACAGGTGTAGATCCTAACGCATCCTTTTCCATGTCAGACGCGGCATATTCTGCCCTGGTGGGCTTTGCCTCGGGCGGGATGATGTCGGGGGCGTCCGTTGGATTAAAAAACGCCATGAACTATTCGGGTGGCAGACACGTACAGTTAAACGGCAATGCAGATACACTCTTCAAGACGGCAGAGGTTATCACAAACAGTTTACACGTTGCAGAAGGACAGGCGGCAGGGGATAAGGGCATTCATGAGTTGATAAACGAAATGTATAACGCGCAAAAGGCGTATGACATGTTAGAGGACAAGCATGGAGCGAAAGCGGCCCTGTATCTTGGCGAGATCAAGAGCAATCTTGCCCAGGTGCAGATCAGGGACTACGTAAACGGTGTGAGTGCCGACATTGAAAAGGAAATCAAAAAGACACCGTCAAAGGCAGAGGAATACGCCAATGCTTTCGCATGGAACAAAAAAAGTCGTATCCGAAGATACGACTTTTTTGGAGCTGGTGGGGGGATTTGAACCCCCGACCTGCTGATTACGAATCAGCTGCTCTACCACTGAGCCACACCAGCAAACCGTCCGCGGAAACCGCGAACAAAAGGATTATAGCACGGTTTATCTCATTTGTCAAGTGAAAAATGAAAAAAAGCCAAGCGCAAAAGCAAAAAATCATTAAAAGGGAGAAACAGAGAGGGAAAGTGATTATGAAAAGACGAAAAGAACGTCCTTGACGCGTGCGGCAAATTCACGAAGTTCGCGAAAGGATTGCGCGAAAAAGGAATAGGTACGCGGGAATGCTTCAACCCCCACGGCATCAATATCGGTTGTCGCGGCAATGAAAAGCGCACGGGGGAGATGATAGGCTTGGGTGACGATGAGTATGCGCTCGGCACTCTGCGCCGTATCTTTTAAGTTTTCGATAGATTCTCTTGTGGAAAAGCCCTTTTCATCCGTCACGATGCATTCTTTGGGAATGCTTTTTTCTTGCAGATAAACGGTCATGGCATTGACTTCATCGTAGCCCTCGCGCTTATCACCACTGACAATGATAGTAGGAGCCGCCTTTGCGTTATACAAAAGAACGGCGGTGTCTAAACGGTCCTTCAACATCATATTGGGCGTGCCGTCCTCCTTGATGCCTGCCCCCA
>JAZSOK010000140.1:0-4437 GCA_045536865.1 Eubacteriales bacterium | reverse complement strand
TGCAGGAGGATATGGCGGCAAAGCAGGCAGAACTCGAGGAGGCTGAATACGAGGTCACCGCGGGCGGCGGCGCCGTATCCGTAAAAATAAGCGGCAAGCGCGAAATTCGTGAACTTGTCATTTCACCCGAAATCGTTGATCCCGACGATATCGAAACTTTGCAGGATATCCTTGTTGCCGCCGTCAATGAGGCGGTACGCAAGGTTGACGAGACGAGCGCCGCCGAAATGGAAAAGTTGACCGCAGGCATGCCCTTGCCCGGCGGTGCAGGCTTTCCCGGGTTGATGTGATTTATGGCGGACTACATTTTGCCGCTTCAGCGGCTCATTGAGCAGTTTCGCTCTTTGCCCGGAATTGGTGGAAAAACCGCCGCGCGTTTGGCGTTTTCCATTGTGGAGGGAAGCCAAGAAAAGGCAGAGGCGTTTGCAGATGCCATCTTAACCGCCAAGCGCGACATTCGGCAATGCTCGGTTTGTGGGAACATGTCCACGGAGGAGATCTGCCCGATTTGCGCGGACGTTGAGCGTGATCGCGGTATGATTTGCGTGGTTGAGGATGCGCGGGACGTGCTTTCCTTTGAACGCATTCGTGATTATCGTGGCCTTTACCACGTGCTCGGCGGTCTTTTGTCGCCGATGAACGGTGTCGGCGTTGAAGATTTGCGTATCAAGGAACTTCTTTTACGTGTCAATTCTCCGACGGGTGAGGGCGAAGACGCCGTTCGTGAGGTGTTGATTGCCACGAACGCCACGGTGGAAGGGGAAGCCACTGCCATGTATTTGGCACGTCTGTTGGCACCCTTTCCCGTTTCCGTGACGCGCCTTGCATACGGCATCCCTGTCGGCGGAGATTTAGAGTATGCGGATGAAATTACCCTTCATCGCGCCATAGAGGGACGGCGGTCCTTTTCGGGCTGATGCCCTTTGACGGTAGCGACACCCACGTTTAGCATTGAAAGGATATGATGATATGAATTTTAGGCGGCGTTTTCTTCGTGTAGGCTCGCTTTTATCTGCGCTTTCTCTTCTCGTTTTGCTTTGCATATCACTTTCTGCGTGCGATCCCATTGAGAGCATTAACGGCTTTATGAATTCGATTTTCCCGACAGATGAGCAGAAGGCACCCGCCGATGACGTCGTCATGCCTGACGGGGAACTTCGCGTTCATTTCATTGACGTGGGGCAGGCAGATTGTGTGTTAATTCAATCCTCCGATGCCGTGATACTGGTCGATGCCGGCGATATTGATAACGAGGCAACCGAGCAGATGCTTGATTATCTTCGCAGTAAGGCGATTACGAAGATAGATTGCTTTGTCTTGACACATCCGCATGCCGACCATATTGGCGGTGCGCCCAATGTGTTGGAAAATTTTGACGTTCGTTCGGTTTTGATGCCCGACTGCACCGCAAATACCGCTATTTTTCAGCACACTTTGCAGGCAATTGAGGAATCGGGTGCCGACGTGATTGAGGCAGAGTCCGGCTCCGTGTATACGTGGGGCGCGGTGCGCATGTCCGTTTTGGCGCCGAACAAGGACAGTTATGCCAATACGAATAATTACAGTGTGGCGTTTCGCTTGGACTACGGTCAAACGTCAATGATGTTGACGGGAGATGCGGAAACGGCATCACTTAATGAGATACTGGACACCTATCCGCCTGCCACTCTTAATTGTGACGTGATGAAGGCAGGACACCACGGTGCCGAAAATGCTAATCCCGAAAGGTTTTTGTCTGCGGTGTCGCCGAATATCGTCGTCATAAGTTGCGGTGCCGACAACAGTTACGGACACCCGCACAAGGAAACGCTTGAACGTCTCCGTGAGCTGGATGCCAAGGTCTACCGTACGGATGAGTCGGGCACTGTCGTGTTGGTAAGCGACGGTCATCGCTTCTCCCATTCTGCGCCGTAAGGGGTGAGTCATGAAAAAAACAGTATTTGTGATAAACGGCATGGGCGGCGTAGGGAAGGACACGCTCTGCGACATGGCGGCAAAGCATTATCGCGTTTATAACGTTTCTTCCATTACGCCTATCAAGGAACTTGCCGCGCAATGCGGTTGGCAGGGGGAAAAAGACGATAAAGCACGGCGTTTTCTTGCCGATTTGAAGGCGTTGACGACGGCGTATAACAATTACCCTTCCAAATGGATTTACGAACGCTACAAGGAGTTTTTGGCAAGCACGGACGAGGTGATGTTCGTGCATATTCGTGAAGGTGCCGAAATCGACAAATTCGTACGTATGACGGAGGGACGTGCGCACACACTCCTCATTCGGGGCGGCGCGCGCATGGCAGAAAAATCGCTCGTCGGTTACGGGAATGCCTCTGACGACGGCGTGGAAAACTACGACTATGACGATTATTTTGTGAATGATCGCCCACTTGAAGAAACGGAAGCGGCTTTTATTTCCTTTCTTCAAGAGATCATAGACAAACAAGAATAAGTATTTGAGTAGCCGAAATGCTACGGGGAGTGAATGTGTTTTTAATTGGTTTGACAGGCAATAGCGGTAGCGGAAAAAGCCGTGTGGCGGCCGAATTTGCGCGTCTTGGTCTGCCGTTACTTGACGCGGATGCCATTTACCACGCGCAGATAGCCGAGGATTCCCCTTGCACAAGAGATCTTGTCGCCCATTTTGGCAAAGATATTCTGAAAGAAAATGGCGGTATAGACAGAAAAAAACTGGCAGACATCGTCTTTTTCGAGGACGGTCAAAGACAAGAGCGTATAGATACCTTGAACGCCCTGACGCATCACTACGTGTTGGAGGCGGTTTCTAAACGCACGGAGGCGATGGGTGCAGACGTGCCCGCCGTCATTTTTGATGCGCCTACTTTAATTGAAGCGGGCTTTCATCGGCATTGCCGTTTCGTCATTGTGGTGACGGCACCGCGCGACGTGCGCCTTTTGCGTATTATGGCACGCGACGGCTTGGACGAGGATGCCGCTATGCGCCGTTTGGATGCACAACAAACGGATGACTACTACGTAAAGCATGCGGATTTCGTTATTGTCAATGACAGTACGGATGAGGCGTTAACCCGACAGGTACAAACTATTTGGAAGCAGATCTTTTGATAAGGTGAGGAAAGTATGACGGAGAAAAGACCGCTATCGATGCCCACGCGCATACTGCTTCGTGTGCTCATTGCTATCCTCTTTTTGCTTGCGTTTCTTTATGTTATTTACGATATAAGCAAGGACGTTTATCCGCGTGAATATCAAGAGATTGTCACCGCCTGCTCACAGGAGTTTGACGTTCCCGAGGAATATATATTTTCCGTCATTTACGTGGAAAGTCGCTTTAAGGCAACGGCGGTTTCTTCCGCTGATGCACGCGGACTTATGCAATTAAAGCCTGCTACTTATTTGGAGATTTGCCAAAAATTAGGAATGGAAGAAAATCTTTCACTTATGTACGACCCTGCGACAAACATTCGGTGCGGCACCTATTATCTTTCTTATTTGTATGGGATGTTTGGAAATTGGCATACTGTTTTTGCCGCCTACAATGCAGGACTTGGCAACGTGGGTGCTTGGTTAAAGGATGAACGGTATACAGACGGGCGCGGCAATTTAACGTATATTCCGTTTGCAGAAACAAGAAAATATATTGATAAAATCTACAAAGCAATAGATGCCTATACGGATTATTCATAAAAATGTCATTGTATGAAAGGATAAAGCCATGATTGAAGAAAAGAGCAAAGCACAGACAATGAAGGAACAACTTTTTTATAAAAAGAAAAACGTCTATGAGGAAAGCAATAAATTCCGCCGTGCGACAATTTTTGAGTATGCGGAAAAATATAAAACCTTCCTTGATGAAGCGAAAACGGAGCGCGAAGCAGTAGAGGTTAGCATTTCTATGTTGGAGCGCGCCGGTTATCGCCCCTATCAACTGGGAGATGAACTGCAAATTGGCGATAAGATTTACTACAATAACCGTGGAAAAAGCATCATTGCTTGCCGTGTGGGAAAGGCCGATCCCGAACGGGAGGGCTTTCGCATCGTGGCGGCGCACGTTGATTCGCCGCGCCTTGATTTGAAGCAAAATCCGCTTTATGAGGATAGCGGCATGTGCTTTTTGAAAACGCACTATTACGGTGGCATCAAGAAGTATCAATGGACTGCCATTCCGCTTGCTCTGCACGGTGTTGTCATTCTTCGTGACGGCACGTCCGTTTCTGTGAAAATCGGTGAGGATGAAGGCGATCCCGTCTTTTATATCAATGACCTTCTCCCGCACTTGGGCGCAGAGCAGAACAAAAAGCCCATGGCAACCGCCATTGCAGGTGAGACGCTCAATCTGCTCGTAGGCGGCATGCCCTATGATGATGCCGACATTGATGAAAAAATCAAACTCGGCGTGCTTTCCTTATTGAACGAAAAGTATGGCATGACAGAAGAGGATTTTATCAGTGCAGAACT
>JAZSOK010000098.1:0-4410 GCA_045536865.1 Eubacteriales bacterium | reverse complement strand
CACCACTACCAACGTCGAAGGGATCGTCAAACTGACCGTCGGGCATAATGCGGAAGTTGATACCTGCCTTTTCTACCAAACGTGCAAATTCACGAGTGGTAATGGCAACATCAACATCGGGCACACCTGCCGCATCCTGATCATCACGTGTGACCTCAAACTTCTTTGCGGTACAAGGAATGCAGGAAACAGTCACGATATCCTTGGGATCAAGTCCCATCTTCTGTGCATAGTAGGTCTTGTAAAGTGCGCCGAACATCTGTTGAGGAGACTTACAAGTGGAAAGATTTTCAGTCATCTCGGGGAAATAATGCTCGCAGAACTTAATTCATTCGGGAGAGTAGGAGGTGATTATTGGCAGAACGCCGCCACCCTGCAAGCGCTCGATAAACTCGGTTGCCTCCTCCATGATGGTGAGGTCGGCTGTCAAGTTCATATCATACACGCCGTCAAAGTTCAATGCCTTTGCGGCACTGATCATCTTGCCTTCCACATCGGTACCGGGCTCGTAGCCGAAGCATTCACCAAGCGTAGCACGGATAGAGGGAGCAAAGAAGATAGCAACGTGCTTTGTAGGATCTGCGATAGCATCCGCGACCTTTTGGGTATCGTCCTTCTCGTGAAGTGCGCCGACAGGGCAAGCAACGATACACTGACCGCAGTTGATACAGGTGGTGTCCGTCAACTTCTTGCCGAAGGAACAACCGATAGCGGTATCAAAGCCACGGTTCTGTGCGCCGATGGCGCCAATGCCCTGCAAGTTTGTGCAAGCACCAACGCAACGACGGCAAAGGATACACTTATTGTTATCGCGGACAATGGAGGTTCCGTTGTCTTCGATATCATAGGTAAAGTGTTGTCCGCCCTCATACTCGGAATCGGACACGCCGTAATCAAGGCAAAGTTTCTGCAATTCGCAGTTTGTGGAACGGATGCAGGAGAGGCACTTCTTGTCGTGTGCCGACAAAAGAAGTTCCAAATTCATCTTGCGTGCCTTAATAACCTTGGGGGTGTTGGTGTAAATCTCCATTCCCTCATTGACGGGGCAAACGCATGCCGTTGCCAATCCGCGCGCGCCCTTTACCTCTACGAGGCAAATGCGGCAGGCTCCGATCTCATTGATGTCCTTCAAATAGCAGAGCGTGGGGATATCAATTCCCGCATATCTGGCTGCTTCAAGTACGGTCGCATCCTTCGGAACCGAATATTCTTTATCGTTAATTTTTAATTTGATCATTTCCATGGTTCTACGGCTCCTTTCTTATTGCTTGACAATTGCGCCGAACTTGCACTTGGATATGCAAGCGCCGCACTTGATACACTTGCTTGTATCAATGGTATGCGGATTCTTAACGGTACCCGAAATGGCGCCAACAGGGCAAATACGTGCACACGCGGTGCATCCCTTACACTGATCAGCGACAATGACGTAGGACATAAGGTCCTTACATACGCCTGCCGGGCACTTCTTATCGCGCACGTGCGCGATATACTCATCGCGGAAGTAACGCAAGGTGGAAAGAACGGGGTTGGGGGCCGTCTGGCCAAGACCACAGAGCGAGCCTGTCTTAATGTAGTTGCAGAGTTCCTCCAAACGATCGAGGTCCTCCATCTCGCCGTTGCCGCTTGTAATCTTGTTGAGGAGTTCAAGCAAGCGAACGGTACCCATACGGCAGGGTGTGCACTTACCGCAGGATTCGTCGACTGTAAATTCAAGGAAGAATTTCGCAATGTCAACCATGCAGTTATCCTCGTCCATGACGATCAAACCGCCCGAGCCCATCATCGAACCGATGGAAAGGAGGTTGTCATAGTCAATGGGCGTATCGATCAAACTTGCAGGGATACAACCGCCGGAAGGACCACCCGTCTGTGCCGCCTTGAACTTCTTACCGTTCGGTACGCCGCCGCCGATTTCTTCAACGATTTCGCGGAGAGTAGTACCCATCGGCACTTCCACAAGACCTGTGTTGGTGATCTTACCGCCAAGGGCAAATACCTTTGTTCCCTTGGAGCGCTCGGTACCCATAGAGGAGAACCAATCTGCACCCTTTAAGATGATTTGCGGAATGTTTGCATAGGTTTCAACGTTGTTGATGATGGTAGGCTTACCGAAAAGTCCCTTGACCGCGGGGAACGGAGGACGGGGACGGGGCTCGCCACGGTTACCCTCGATAGAGGTGAGAAGAGCCGTCTCTTCTCCGCACACGAACGCGCCTGCACCGAAGCGAAGTTGAATATCAAAGTTGAAGCCTGTTTCAAATATGTTTTCGCCAAGAAGACCGTACTCGCGAGCCTGCTTCAAAGCAACCTCCAAGCGGTGAATGGCGATAGGATACTCTGCTCTGACGTAGATGTAACCTTCATCGGCACCGATGGCGTAACCTGCAATGGCCATAGCCTCCAAAACGGCGTGGGGGTCGCCCTCCAAAACCGAACGGTCCATGAATGCGCCGGGGTCACCCTCGTCTGCATTACATACAACATACTTCTTGCCTGCGGGTTGGTTAGCCGCAAACTGCCACTTCGTACCCGTGGGGAAGCCTCCGCCTCCTCTACCACGCAAGCCCGATGCCTTGATCACGTCAATAACCTCTTGCGGTTGCATGGTGGTCAACACTTGTCCGAGGGCCTGATAACCTTCGGTGGCGATGTACTCGTCAACGTCCTCGGGGTTGATCACGCCGCAGTTGCGAAGTGCAACGCGCTTTTGCTTCCTATAAAAAGCCGTGTTCGACAAGGAATGCACCATGTTCTTCACACGGGCCGCTTCCTCGGACGTTTCATGATATACAAGGCGCTCAACGATACGTCCCTTCAAAAGATGCTCACTGACGATATCCTTGACGTCTGCTACTGTTACACTGGAATAAAAGGTTTCATCGGGATTGATGATGACGATCGGTCCAAGTGCGCAAAGACCAAAGCAACCGGTCTGAATGACCTGTACCTCGGATGCAAGCCCCTGAGCCGCTATCTCCTTTTCCAGTTCCTCACGCACGGCGACACTACCGGATGACGTACATCCCGTACCGCCGCAAATTAACACATTTGCACGAATCATTTTGTGCTCCCCCTCGCTTATAGATTAGAAGTTCCAATAGTATATTCGGTAATCACGGTGCCGTTTTTGATGTGCTTCTCCACGACCTCGCGTGCCTTTTCGGGTGTCATCTTGACGTACGTCACCTTCTCCTTGCCGGGCATGTACACCTCAACAACGGGCTCGTACTGGCAAATGCCGATACAGCCTGTTTGTGTGACGGCAACCTCACCCACGAGATCCGCCTTGTTGATTTCCTCCACAAAGGCACTCAAAACGGGACGCGCGCCCGCCGCGATACCACAGGTCGCCATACCGACGACGATACGTGTCTCCACGCCTCCTTCACGAAGGGCAACCTTGCTCTTCATACGGTCTCTGATTGCAGAGAGTTCTGCCAAACTTTTCATAATTGCAATCCTTTCTTCACATTTTATATATATGAATTTTAATTCATAACAAAGGAAATGGGCTATACCGCGTTACGCGGTAGCGCCGTAAAGTTCCTCGTAGCCCTCGGTCAAAAATTGACGTATCCATTCAATGATTTCAGGCTCCGAGAGAGGAATGTCCTCGCCGAGTGTTTCTCGTAGTTGTACGGTAGAAAGTTCAAGCGTTTGTCCGCCGTACGTATGGCGGAAGAAAAAGTCAATTTTGTCTGCACCGTGAATCAACGTGCATACGGTTTCGACAATGTTGCCAAGCGGTATAAAATCAATATGGTTTTTGAAAAAAGACGCCGTTAACTCCGTGCCGTGATCTTCCGTATCCTCGGCACTGCGAGAGGTAATCGTCAAATAACCGCCCGTTTGCTCCGCCTCCATTTTCAAAAACGGAATGCCAAGCCCCACCTTGCGCGTTGTGCGCGTTGTGGCAAAGGGATCGGTTACCCGAGAAAGAAGTTCCGCATTCATTCCGTGTCCGTTATCGGTAACGGTGATCGTCAGCGTTTCTTCATCCTCCGTTAACGTGATAAATACCGTCGTTGCCTCGGCACGAATGGAATTTTGTGCAATGTCCAATATGTTTAGGGAAAGTTCCTTCATGATTTCAAATATTCAAAAAAGCGATGGCGAATGAGTGCCGAACTATACGGCTCGTCCGCAAGTTCAACGTACGGTCCCGCTTCTTGGATATCCCAAAGATGATGGGCATCCGAACTTACCAACACCTTTTTGTCCTCTAAGTGGTATTTTTCGACATATAGCGGTATATTCTCTGCCAAATTGAACTCCACACAACTATATGAGGGTGACAAAGGAAAATCGCTAAGCACCGCAATGATGCCGTTCGCTTCCCTGTCGATATGTGCAGGATAGGTAAAAGCACCGTGGGCGCGTGCAAAAGAATCGGCCTCCTCCAAGGAA
>JAZSOK010000052.1:0-12178 GCA_045536865.1 Eubacteriales bacterium | reverse complement strand
TATTGTTAAGATTTTTGTACTTTTTGGGAACGGCATTCAAATTGATAAACAAGCCGTCTGCCAATTTACCGATGGCAACGGAAACATCGCCCGCACCGAAGTCGTTGCACCGCTTAATCAAGAGGGTTGCCTCGGGGTTGCGGAACAATCTTTGCAGTTTGCGCTCCTCGGGGGCATTACCCTTTTGCACCTCGGCACCGCAACTTTCAAGCGATTGTGCCGTGTGCGACTTTGACGAGCCTGTGGCACCGCCACAACCGTCACGTCCCGTGCGACCGCCCAGCAAAATGACGTCGTCACCGGGTGTCGGCACTTCACGGCGAACGGCACTTGCAGGCACGGCGGCAATGACCGCACCGATTTCCATACGCTTGGCGGCATAGCCCTCGTGATAAATTTCATCGACCTGCCCCGTGGCAAGACCTATCTGGTTACCGTACGAGGAATAGCCTGCGGCGGCAGTCGTCACGATCTTTCTTTGCGGAAGTTTGCCCTTTAAGGTTTCCTCGATCGGGCGTAGCGGATTGGCGGCACCCGTCACGCGCATTGCGCCGTAGACGTACGCACGCCCTGAAAGCGGATCGCGAATGGCGCCACCAATACAGGTGGCCGCACCGCCGAAGGGCTCAATCTCCGTCGGATGGTTGTGCGTTTCATTTTTGAAAAGGAGCAACCAGTCTTCTTCTTTGCCGTCAACGGTCACCGTCATTTTAACGGTGCAGGCGTTTATTTCATCCGATTCATCCAGTTTGTCGAGGCGCCCTTCCTTTTTTAAGACACGCGCGGCAATGGTGGCAATATCCATCAAATTGACGGGCTTTTGCTCCCGTTTCGTCTGACGGCGCGCATCCATATACAACTCCCACGCCTCTTTGAGGGTGCTATCACTGAAAACGACGTCGTCAACCGTCGTCAAAAAGGTGGTATGACGGCAGTGATCCGACCAATAAGTATCAATCATGCGAATTTCCGTGACGGTAGGATTGCGCCCTTCCTTGCGGAAATAATCGCGGCAAAAACGGACGTCGTCTCCGTCCATTGCCAAGCCCATTTCATCGACAAAGCGTGCCAGTGCCGCCTCGTCCATATCAAGAAAGCCGTCAAGCGTTGCCACCTTGTCGGGCACACTGTATTCCATCTGCAAGGATTCGGGCTTTTCAAGACTTGCCAAGCGCGCCTCGACGGGGTTAATGACGTGATGCTTGATTGTCTGCAAGGTGGCCTCATCGACATCACCGTAAACGGCGTACACCCTTGCACTGCGAACGGTCGGGCGTTCGCGACAGGACAAAATTTGAATGCACTGTGCGGCAGAATCCGCGCGTTGATCAAACTGTCCCGGCAAATACTCTACGGCAAACACGTGTGCATCGGGCAAAGAAAGGCTCTCGCACACATCGTCAAGTTGCGGCTCGGAAAGCACGTTTTGCACGGCACGGTGAAAGAGCGCCTCATCAACACCCTCGACGTCATAACGGTTAAACAGGCGAAGCCCCGTCACCCCTGCCACACCGGGCAATGTTTTCAACTCTGCAAGAAGTGCGGCGGCCTCGTTTGCCAAGCCCTTCTTTTTTTCTACAAATATACGGTAGACCATCTTTTTCTCCATTCCGTCGCCACACAGACGACCGCGTAAATAGTCATAAAATTTGATTGCCACAAAATACTCACATGGCAGAATACGTATTTTTACTCTTGCATCGCGGGAGCGCGAAGTGCCCGTGTGCCAATGTCACTGCGGCAATATGCCCCCTCAAAATGGACCTTTGCGGCCTCGTTATATGCGCGCGCAACTGCCTCCTTCAACGTATCGGCAGTGGCAGTCACACCCAAAACGCGACCGCCCGACGTCAACAATTGACCGTCCGCTTGCCGTGCGCCTGCCACGTAAAGCGTGGCGTCAAAATCATCGTCAATGGTAATCGGAAAGCCCTTTTCGTACTGCGTGGGATATCCCTTGGAGGCAAGCACCACACAACATGCGGCACCATCTGAAAAGGAAACGTCCTCCGCGCGCAAATTGCCCTCGGCACAAGCGCGCATCACAGTGAGAAGATCGCTTTCAAGAAGCGGTAATACAACCTGCGTTTCGGGATCGCCGAAACGGCAATTGTATTCAATGACCTTCGGGCCGTTCGGCGTCAACATCAAGCCGAAGTAAAGGCATCCGCGAAACTCCCGTCCCTCCGCCTTCATTGCGCGAATGGTCGGGAGGAAAATCTCCTGCATACAGCGGTCGGCAACGGCGGGTGTGTAATAGGGGTTCGGGGCAATGGTGCCCATGCCGCCCGTATTGGGGCCTTCATCATTGTCAAAAATACGCTTGTGATCCATGGATGAAACCATCGGCACAACCGTTTTGCCATCCGTAAAGGAGAGAACGGAAACCTCGGGACCCGTTAAAAATTCCTCAATAACGATCTGCGAGCCGCTTTCACCGAAGATGCGGTCCTCCATGACAGAACGGACGGCGGCGACGGCCTCTTCATAATCCTTGGCAATGACAACGCCCTTACCAAGCGCCAAGCCATCTGCCTTAATGACCGTCGGGTATGCACTCGTCTTCAAATAATCAATCGCATCCGTTGGATCGGTAAACACCTCGTAAGCCGCCGTCGGAATGCCGTATTTCTTCATCAAATTCTTTGAAAAGACCTTGCTCCCCTCAATGGCGGCGGCAAGTTTGTTCGGACCGAAGGCAGGGATGCCCACCTCGCCCAAAGCATCCACCGCGCCGAGCACCAACGGATCGTCGGGAGCGACAACGGCAAAATCAATGGCATTATCCTTTGCAAAGCGCACAATGGCGGGAATATCCTTTGCATCAATCGGCACGCACACCGCATCGGCGGCAATGCCTCCGTTGCCGGGGAGCGCGTAGATGACGTCAACGTCCTTATTCTTTTTCAGTGATTTAATGATGGCATGCTCGCGTCCGCCGCCACCAACAACCATTAGTTTCATGAAAATGTCCCCTTTCTTTTTTAGCGCCTCGTCCGCAAAAAAGCATGACCAAGCACAAAACGGGGCGTGAAAAAAGAATTTTTCACGCCTGAAAAATCAATGATGGAACAAGCGCATACCTGTAAATGCCATCGTGATACCGTAGCGGTTACAGGTGTCAATGACGACGTCATCACGAATAGAGCCGCCCGGCTCTGCGATATAAGAAACGCCGCTTCTCTTGGCGCGCTCAATATTATCGTCAAACGGGAAGAAGGCGTCACTTGCACAAGCCACACCGGAAATACCTGCAAGATATGCGCTCTTTTCTTCTTCTGTCAACTTTTCGGGGCGAACGGTAAAACTCTTTTGCCAAATGCCCTCTGCCGTCACGTCTTCCTCGTTTCCGTTGATATAACCGTTAATCACGTTGTCACGCTCGGGACGGCCGAGTGTCGGCAAAAACGGAAGTGCCAACACCTTCGGATGACGGCGAAGTTGCCATGTATCCGCCTTGCTACCTGCCAAGCGCGTGCAATGAATGCGTGATTGCTGACCTGCGCCAACGCCGATTGCCTGTCCGTCTACCGCATAGGCAACCGAATTTGACTGCGTATATTTCAAAGTAATCAACGCAATGATCAGGTCGCGCTTCGCGTTTTCGGGCAAAGTGCGATTTTCTGTCACAATGTTTTCAAGAACGGAAGCGTCAACCTTATAGTCGTTGCGTCCCTGCTCAAAGGTCACACCATACACCTGCTTGCGCTCGATTTGTGCAGGACGGTATGCGGGATCAATTTGGACAATATTATAATTGCCCTTACGCTTTCCACGCAGAATGGTGAGTGCCTCATCCGTATAACCGGGGGCAATCACGCCATCGGACACCTCGCGCGCCAAAAGGCGTGCCGTCGTCACGTCGCAAACATCCGAAAGAGCAACCCAGTCGCCAAAGGAGCACATACGGTCCGTGCCACGGGCACGTGCATACGCGCACGCCAAAGGCGAGTCATCCAAACCGTCGATATCATCCACAAAGCAAGCGCGCTTCAAATCAGAGGGCAAGGGCAAGCCAATTGCCGCAGAGGTCGGGCTAACGTGCTTAAAGGAAGCGGCGGCAGGCATACCGAGTGCCTCCTTCAACTCCATAACGAGTTGCCATGCGTTAAAAGCATCCAAAAAATTGATATATCCGGGGCGGCCGCACAAAACGGTGATGGGAAGATCACTTCCATCCTCCATGAAAATGCGGGCAGGCTTTTGATTGGGATTACAACCGTATTTTAATGAAAATTCGTTCATCGTATCCTGTTCCTTTTTATTTTATTCTTGAAGGTTCTAACATCAAAGTGCCTTTTGAGCATCACCGTGTCTGTTGATGATGCGGCGCGTCACAAAGCCGTCGGACAGACGCACGTACCGCACGTAAAGCGAAATGCGGTTTTCCTCGTTCAAGGCATTCCAAAGAGTATCAGTCATAGTGTCAATATCGTCGGGGATGATGACGCGCTCGGGCTCACCCGTAAAGGTGGGAAGCGGATTGCCGTCCGTGATATAGGTGTGGAGAAAATGACCGACACCGGGCAACGCGGGATAATCGAAGGTGAAACGGCAGGGAGCACTTCCCTCTGCATCCGCACTCTTCAATATATTCATGCGATAGTTGAAATCACCGTCCGCAAATTGCAAAAGCGCACTGATACGGGGGGTGAAGTTGGGTGCATCAGGCTCAAAGGTGCGCGTACGAAGCGACTCTGCAAAGTCCACGCCCTTTTTCAGACCCACGTAAACGGTGTCCGTCTGGTCGCCGTTTGTCACGACGAGATAGGGGCCATACTCACGCACAGGGGCATAAATAATAAGCGAGGGGTCCTCCACGCGCGAAAGATCATAGGGGTGAATCATCAGGGCATCTCCCTCCTCGCAGAAAATGCGGTTGCGGCTATTTTCACTGCGCCCCATGATGAAATAAGCAACGGCGGCGTGTGTGCCGTCTGCGGTCTTACCCACAATGATGCCCCGTCCGACATACGGATTGGGACGAATGAGGGTGGCAATATCGTGATTATCGTAAATAGACATGGTCTTTCCCTTTCTTACTCCAAATTTTTGTCAAGTGCCGATGGAAGCGTTTTTCCTGCACGCATTTTGCGGCAAACGCGATTTACCGCCTTCGGTAAAATCACCCATTCCGCCTCTTGCATGACGCGCTTTTGCAATATTTCGGGTGTATCGCCCGCATGCACGCGCACCGCGCGTTGCATAACAATGTCACCGCCGTCGGGAATTTCATTGACGTAATGCACCGTAGCACCCGTCAAGGTGACACCGCGGGCAAGCGCCGCTTCATGCACGCGCAAGCCGTAAAAGCCCTTTCCGCAAAACGCGGGGATCAACGAGGGATGCACGTTTAAGATTCTATGGTCATAGCGCGCCGTAAAGCGTTCACTTAAAATCACAAGAAAGCCTGCAAGCACGATCAAATCAATATCGTTTTCCGTGAGTAGCCGAATGAGCGCATCCTCATACTCCTCTACCGACTGCGTCCGCTTGACAACGTGCGCGGGAATGCCCGCAAGGGCGGCGCGCTGTAAGGCATAGGCATCGGGGTTGTTAGAAATGACGAGCGCCAATTCTCCATGCGGTAAGCATCCTGCATCACGCGCATCGATCAAGGCTTGCAGATTGGTGCCGCCGCCCGAAACGAACACGGCAACGCGCGCAGGCCTTTGCAAATTTAGCATAACTCCACGCCTCCGTCACCGGGCACTGCCACACCGATGATGTAGGCATCTTCACCCGCTTGACGCAATACCTCCAAGGCGCGGTCTGCATCACGCTTTGCGACACATACACTCATGCCGACACCCATGTTAAAGGTGTTGAACATATCGCGCTCTGGAATATTGCCGCGCTTGGCAAGTTCGTCAAAGAGGGGCAGCACGCGCACTGCCGCCCGTTCAACCTTGGCAGACATGCCCTTCGGGAAACTGCGCGGAATGTTTTCATAGAAGCCGCCGCCCGTAATATGGGAAACGGATTTAACGTCAACCGCCTCAAAGAGTGCTTGCATGGGCTTGACGTAAATTTTTGTCGGTACGATCAACTGTTCAAAAAGTGCGCGACGCTCGGGTGTCAAACTCTCCTTCGTTTCGCCATCTATACCAAACACACGGCGCACAAGAGAAAATCCGTTTGAATGCACACCGGACGAGGGCAAGGCAATCAGAACGTCGCCTGCCTCCATGCGCTCGGGACGAAGAATTTTGTCGCGGTCAACGATACCTACGGCAAAGCCTGCAAGGTCATATTCATCCTCGGGATAAAAGCCGGGCATCTCTGCCGTTTCGCCGCCGATCAAAGCGGCGCCTGACTGCACGCATCCCTCACTGACACCCTTAACGATGTCTGCAATACGCTCGGGAATGTTCTTGCCGCAGGCAATGTAATCAAGGAAGAAAAGCGGTGAAGCACCTGCGCAAATGATGTCGTTAACACACATTGCCACGCAGTCGATACCCACGGTATCGTGCTTGTCCAGTAAAAACGCCAACTTCAATTTCGTTCCAACGCCGTCCGTTCCACTGACCAAAACGGGCTTTTTAATGTTCGTCAAATTCGGCTCGAAAAGGCCGCCAAAGCCGCCGATGTCGGATAAGGCTCCCGCCGTCATGGTGCGCGCAATGTGCGTCTTCATCAATTCAACCGCACGGTAACCCGCGGTAATGTCTACACCTGCCGCCTTATAACTTGCACTCTCACTCTTGCTCATGTTTTTTTCCTTTCCGTATAACTGAAAAAGTTTTCTTATTTGTTCTTTTTTCCTTCGGATATTTTGGTCTCATAACGGTTTTTCTGATTGCATTCGGGAACGGTGGTAGGATACTCGCCGTTAAAGCAACCAACGCAGAAGCAATCCTTGTACTCATCACCCGTCAAGCGCTTGACGTCATCCAATGAGAGATAGCCCAAGCTATCAACGCCAATGATCTCGGCAATCTCGGGAATCGTGTGGTTGCACGCCACGAGCACGTCACGGGAATCAACGTCCGTGCCGTAATAGCAGGGATTTGTAAAGGGAGGCGAGGACACACGCATATGTACCTCCTTGGCACCTGCCTCACGCAAAAGTGCCACGATGCGCGCACACGTCGTACCGCGCACGATCGAGTCGTCGACCATGACAACGCGCTTTCCCTCAATATTTTCCTTCAACACGTTCAATTTGATGTTCACTTGCTTGCGGCGAACGTTTTGTCCCGGTGAAATGAAGGTACGGCCGATATATTTGTTTTTGATAAAGCCGATACCGTAAGGAATTCCCGAATAACGGGCGTACCCCATGGCGGCGTCAATGCCCGAGTCGGGCACGCCAATGACGACGTCCGCATCCACGGGATGCCCCTCTGCCAAAAGTTCTCCTGCACGCAAGCGCGCATGATGCACCGAGCAACCGTCCACCACCGAGTCGGGACGCGAAAAATAAATATATTCAAAGACGCAACGCGCAGGCTGTACCTTGCCGCAATGATCGCGAATGCTTTCAACTCCCTTTTCCGAAAAGACGACGATCTCACCCGGCAAAACGTCGCGCACAAACGTAGCGCCCACCGCATCGAGTGCGCAACTTTCAGATGCCACAACGTAACATCCGTCTGCCGTCTGTCCGTAGCAAAGAGGACGAAAGCCCGCTTGGTCGCGCACGGCAATCAACTTTGCAGGTGACATGATCACAAGTGAATAAGCGCCCTCCAAACGATTCATCGCCGCGTTCACCGCCTGCTCAATGGAAGGCGCACGCAATCTCTCTTCGGTGATGATGTAGGAAATGACCTCGGTATCGCTCGTGGTATGGAAGATAGAGCCCTTTAACTCCAATTCCTCACGAAGTTTGTATGAGTTGGTGAGGCTACCGTTGTGCGCCAGGGCCATCCACCCTTTGACGTGATTGACGGTGATGGGTTGCGCGTTCAAGCGTCCATCGTCCCCCGTGATACCGTAACGCACGTGGGCAACGGCCATATTGCCCTGCCCCAATTTTGCCAAAACGTCGGAGGTAAAGACCTTTTCTACAAGTCCCACGTCTTTATAGCCGTGAAAGAGCCCGTCGTCATTGACAACGATGCCCGCGCTCTCCTGACCGCGATGTTGAAGAGCAAACAGACCGTAGTAGCACATGCTTGCCACGTCATCCGTCTTATTGGAATAAATACCGAATACGCCACATTCCTCGTGAATGTTTCCCATAAATCCCATCCTTTCAAAAGCCGTAGCATCTCAGAAGATGCACGACAAAAAACACGTTCTTCAAATAAAAAGACAATGCCGCATGACCTGCAAATTAGCGGGCGAATTTTTCCTCAACGGCACGATTTTTTTCAAGCACGCGGCGGCACTCCTCGGCACGCGCGTTATCCAACTTGTCCGCCAAAGCAGCGTCCGTCACCGAAAGAATTTCCACACAGAGAAGCGCGGCATTTTTTGCGCCGTCAATGGCAACGGTTGCCACGGGAATACCGCTCGGCATCTGTACCGTCGAAAGGAGCGCATCCATACCGTCAAGATTATCGGAGCGCACGGGCACACCGACAACGGGCAACGTGGTGACTGCCGCCAAAGCGCCCGCCAAATGCGCCGCTTTTCCTGCCACGGCAATGATGGCACCAAATCCCTCTTTTCTTGCACAAGCGGCAAAGGCACGTGCCTCCTCCGGCGTTCTGTGTGCAGAATAAACGTGCACCTCAAACGGAATGTCATACTCCTTCAAAACGGAAACTGCGCGCTCGGCAACGGGCAAATCGCTATCGCTGCCCATAATGATGGCTACCTTTTTCATAAAATTAAAAATACCTTTCTGACGGGTTAACTCCGTCTAATTTTAGTAAAAAACCGTCTTTTTCACAAAAGAATCGCACAAAACGAAAAGATGCCAAGAGTGGCTTCCCCGTTTTTTTCATAGAGGATTAAAAAAGGGCAATCCTATCCCCTGAAAAGAAACAGAATTGCCCAGACGGTCGGCGTAAAAACGGCTTGCGTTCCTTTGTGGTGCTCCACTTTCCGTCAGTTGCGCAAGCAGTATGAGACAGCGGTACCGTCCATGACACCGCATCTTTTTGACAAGTGCGCATAATAGCGCATTTCTTACTTTGTTATTATAGCATTTTTTACGCATGTTGTCAATAGAAAAAAAGACGAAAAAAGAAATAAAATGAAGATAAAAACAGGCAATCTTATCAAAAAAACCGTGGAGTGCAAAAAGCAACCCACGGTTTTACAAATAAGACCTCGAACACCCTTTTGCAAAAGGGATTATCCCTTCGCTTGCTCACGGCAAATGAGTGTCACGGTCAACGTCACGGTTTCATAATTCTCCCCTTTTGCATTCGGGCGCTCTACCGTCACGGTGATGGTCTCGCCGCCCGTATGACGGGAAAGAAATTCAAGGAGGGCGGCGGTTGTTTTTAAAGAGCGCCCGTTCATACCCGTAATGATGTCACCCGCCTTCAAGCCGCCAAGTGCGGCAGGCTCGCCTTTCGTCACAGACTGCACGTAAACGCCCATGGGCATGCCGTAATAGGCGGCTTGTGCGCTTGTGATCTGCGCTACCGACACGCCGAGATACCCTTGTTTATTCTCCGTATAGACAGTTCCCTCAATCAGTTCTCTCAAAATCGGAATAGCATCTGTCATGGGGATGGCATAGCCCATGCCCTCTATATTGGTTGAGGCGAATTTCATGGAGGTAATTCCCACGACCTCGCCTGCCAAATTGAGAAGCGCACCGCCACTGTTGCCGGGGTTGATGGCGGCATCCGTCTGAATAAGGGGAACGGACACGCCGTCCTTGCTTTCCACTTGTCTATCAAGGGCACTGATACACCCAACGGTCACGGATTGACCGTAGCCGAGGGCGTTGCCGATGGCGACGGCCGCCTGTCCCAAGCGAAGTTTGCCGGAATCTCCGATCCTCGCCAGGCGAATGGAGGATGCCGTTTCCTCGGAGAGTGTTTTCAACTCGACGAGAATGACCGCCAAATCGGAAGACGAATCCGTTCCCTTGATGCGCGCCTCGTAGGTGGCGCCGTCCACAAACGTCACCTCTATGCGCCGAGCGCCACTCACCACGTGATTGTTCGTCATCACGTACAAATATTTTTCATCCGATGCCAAAAGAATGCCGGAGCCGCTTGACGCCATCTGTTCATTGCCGCCATTCCCACTTGCAGAAGAAACGGCGATGGAAACGATAGAGGGCATGACGCGCTCTGCCATATCACTGACGTCATAGACCAATACGCCGCCGTTCGTGCCTTCCTCGCCTTTGTCAACGGGGCCGATCTCGGGGGGCACGAAGTCGTCCTCGTCTGCATCGTCCGTCGTGGGGTTTTGCGTGCCCGTTGGCGCCTCCGTTTGAAAATCCAGTATACCGTCACTCGGCATGTTACCGCCTGTGGGCACTTCGTCCGTGGTCGGCAGGCCGTTTCCCATCATTGTCAGTCCTGCCAAACTGCATGAAGCCAAAAGCATCGTCATGCAGAAAAGCGCAAGACAAGACAAAAGAAGTACGCGTCGTTTTTTCATAAAAATCCTCCGTCGCGAAATAATTTTATTTTGATGAAAAGCACGCCAAGAAAAGAATTGCGCGCTTTACGAAAAGATATACAACGACCATTGTACCATATAATTATAGGGTAGAAAAATGACGATTTGATGACGGCAGATTGAAAAAACAAGCAAAAGCCTCTCTTTTTAGCGAAAAAGCAGGTATTGCCCGTTTTTTGCTTGATATAAAAAAACGAAAAAAATCTCATGATTTTATCGTAAACTATTGCATTTTATCTCTGTTCTATGTATAATAAAAGAACAAGGTTCGCCGCTTTTCGGCGAAAAAACTTTTTCATCATAAACATTCGGGAAACCACACCGTTACAATTGTGGAAGAAAGGAACGTTCTAATAGTATGGATAGCAACACACGTCCGTCAACAATGCAAAGAATTACCACTCCCGCGCTTGCCCGTGAATTCATCGACGAGCAAATAGCCGCCATCCGCGCACAGGTTGGTGACAAGAAGGTTCTGCTTGCCCTCTCGGGCGGTGTAGACTCCTCCGTCGTGGCGGCGCTTTTGATCCGCGCCATTGGCAAGCAACTTGTCTGCGTACACGTCAACCACGGTCTTATGCGTAAGGGCGAAAGCGAACAGGTCATCGAGGTTTTTGGTAAGTCACTGGATGCCAACTTGGTGTACGTGGATGCCACCGACCGTTTCCTCGATCTGCTTGCAGGCGTTTCCGATCCCGAGAAAAAGAGAAAGATCATCGGCGCAGAATTTATCCGTGTGTTTGACGAGGAGGCCGCCAAACTTGACGGCATTCATTTCCTCGCACAGGGCACTATTTATCCCGACATTCTTGAAAGCATCAAGGCGAAGGAAAGTGGCAAGCCCGTTAAATCTCACCACAACGTCGGCGGTCTGCCCGAGGATATGGAAATGTCCTTGGTAGAGCCTATCAAACTTCTTTTCAAAGATGAGGTTCGTGTCGTTGGCGAGGCACTCGGTCTGCCTCATGAAATGGTCTACCGTCAGCCCTTCCCCGGCCCCGGCCTCGGCGTGCGTTGCCTCGGTGCCATCACGCGTGACAGATTGGCGGCCCTTCGTGAAGCCGATGCCATCCTCCGCGAGGAGTTTGACAAAAACGGTCTGGCAGGCAAGGTTTGGCAGTATTTTATCGCCGTGCCCGATTGGAAAAGCGTGGGCGTGCGCAACGAAGCGAGATACGAGGGTTGGAGCGCCATCATCCGCGCGGTGAACACCACCGATGCTATGACCGCCAAAATCGAGGAAATTCCCTATGCCCTTCTCCACCATATCACAAACCGCATTACAAGTGAGGTCGAAGGCATCAACCGTGTCCTCCTTGACCTGACACCGAAGCCTACCGGGACGATTGAGTGGGAATAATTTCGCTATCACAGCAAAAATAAATTATCGTAAAAAAGGTAAATTCGTTTATCATTCGAGCGTTTTTGCACTACAATAAAAAGAAAAGACCTTGCTTCATCGCAACGATGGATCGAGGTCTTTTTTCTATGTTTTTTTATTGAAAGGCGGGGGCAAAAGTCACTTGTATTTAGGATTAACTTTTGAATAATGGGCTGGCAAAAGTCACTTGTAATCATAAGTTAATTATGGATATGGCGGAGCAAAAATGACTTGTATTTACAAGTGAAAATA
>JAZSOK010000132.1:0-7399 GCA_045536865.1 Eubacteriales bacterium | reverse complement strand
CCGAAACGCTCCAGATGTACCTGATGGCAGATGCCGTTGCCGGGACGGGAGAAGCGGATTCCGTATTTCTTGGCTACCGATTGAATATAGCGGTGGTCGTCGGCGTTTTCAAAGCCCGATTGCAGGGTGTTGTGGTCGATGTATGCGACGGATAACTCCGTCTTCACGCGCGGAATACCGATGGCCTCAAATTCAAGATACGCCATCGTGCCCGTTGCGTCTTGCGTCAGTGTTTGGTCAATTCTGAGCGCGATCTCCTCGCCTGCCTTCATGGTGCCTTCAAGGAGGTGTTCGCGGATAATTTTTTGTGCAATGGTCAATCCCATAATGGTCAGTCTCCTTTGTCTTCTCGACGTCCGTCAGTTTTTGATGGAAGCGGCATATTCCTGTGACAGGTGCTCTAATTCCTCTGTGGAAATGGCACATTGACGTCCCTTGGCATATTCCTCGTCCACCCACTGCTTAATGTAAAGCACGACGCCATCCTGCTTGTTGATGCGGTCCTCACCCGAGAGGTGATAGTGCTGATTTAACCAGTAAGCAATGCCCGCCAAGCCCGATGTGTTGGTCACGGTGACGGATGCGGGGCGATTGAGAATTTTTTGCGTATCAAAAATGTTGTAGATTTCCTCGTCCTTCATCATGCCGTCGGCATGGATGTTCGCACGGGTGACGTTGAAGTTTTCGCCGACGAAGGGTGTCATCGGCGGGATGGTGTAGCCGAGTTCTTCGGTATAGTAGTTGGCGATATCGGTGATGGCGGTCGGGTCCATGCCGTCAAACGTACCGCGCAGAGAGGCGTATTCAAACACCATTGCTTCAAGCGGCACGTTGCCTGTACGCTCACCGATGCCGAAGAACGAACAGTTAACAAAAAATGCGCCGTACAGCCAAGCACAGGTCGCATTAGACACTGCCTTATAGAAGTCGTTATGACCGTGCCATTCAATCATCTCACTTGGAACGTCGGCGTAGTGATTTAAGCCGTAAATGATGCCGGGCACGCTTCGCGGCAAGGCAACGTCACCAAAGGGGATGCCGTAGCCCATCGTGTCACAAGCGCGGAACTTGATGGGAATACCTGCCTCCGTGCCCATCTTTTGGAGTTCAAAGATGAAAGGAAGCACAAAGCCGTAGAAGTCGGCACGCGTGATATCCTCCAAATGGCAACGCGGACGGATGCCCATTTCAAGTGCGGCCGCCACTGTCTTCTTATAATGTTCAAGTGCCTGACTGCGCGTCATGCCGAGTTTTTTGAAAATGTGGTAATCGGAGCAGGACACAAGAATACCCGTTTCCTTGATGCCGAGGGACTTCACCAACTTAAAGTCCTGTAAGGTCGCGCGAATCCACGTGGTAATTTCGGGGAAAGGCAGACCTAAATTTTGGCACTTTTCCAAGGCACGACGGTCGTTTTCGCTATAAACGAAAAATTCCGTTTGACGAATAAGTCCTTTCGGACCGCCGAGACGCGCCATCAACTTATAAATATCGACAATCTGTTCCACGGTGTAGGGCGCGCGCGACTGTTGACCGTCACGGAAGGTGGTGTCCGTCATCCAAATGTCCACGGGCATGCCAAGGGGCACGCGGCGGTGGTTAAAAGGAACGCGCGGAACGCTCTCGTAATCATAAATCTCTCTGTATAGATTGGGCTCCTGCACATCCTGCAAAGAGTAACGATATGAACTTTGTTCCAAAAGGTTGGTTTTTGAGGAAAGTTCTAACAATGTAAAGACCTCGCTTTCGTTTGCGCGCATGCTTTGGGACAGGTGCGCTTTAAAAATTAAAATATAATATTACACTTTATTCTATCAAAAAATGATTTATTTGTCAATGAAAATTGCAAAAATATTTTTAAAAGTCGGCAAAAATCTCTTGTTTTTCTGATAAAACAGAAGAAAAACGCATTTTTGAATGGCAAATCCTTCATTTTACCATTTTTTCAAAGCAAAAAGAAAGTTTTCCTGCAATTTTTTTGAGGTGTTCTGCCAGAGAGCGTGATTTTTGACAATTGACAATCATTTTTTTATGTGTTATAATGCAGGTAAGATTTATATATGAAGGGAGAAACTCGCTCTTTTAGGGGGAGTGGAAAAAAGATGTATACAGGATTTGGAAATGCCGTTGTCGGGCAATCGGGCGGTCCAACCGCCGCCATCAACGCCACCTTATCGGGTGTTATCCGTGAGGCAAAGCGCGCCGTTTCGGCAGGAAAAATTGGAAAACTATATGGAATGAAAAACGGCATTCAAGGCTTTCTTTCCGAAAGAATGATTGACTTGACAGAGGCCTTTGCGGATGACGAGCGCTTATTGTTACTTGAAGATACGCCTGCCGCGGCCCTTGGCTCCTGCCGCTTTAAGATGCCGAAGGTGACGGACGACATCACCGTTTACGAAAAACTTTTGGCGATTTTCAAAAAGTACGACATCCGCTATTTCTTTTATATCGGCGGTAATGATTCGATGGACACGGTCGCCAAATTGAGCGAATATACGGCTTCCCATGAATATGAGATGGCGGTGATCGGCGTACCGAAGACTATCGATAATGACGTGGCATGCACCGACCACACACCCGGCTTTGGCTCTGCCGCCAAATACATTGCCTTAACCATGCAGGAGATTATTGCCGACTGTCACGTGTATACCATGCCCGCGGTGACGGTGGTGGAAACCTCGGGACGTGATGCAGGGTGGTTGACGGCCGCGGCCGCATTGCCACGCGCCCTTGGCGGACGCGCACCCGATTACGTTTATTTACCCGAACGCGCTTTTTCGGAGGAACGCTTTCTTGGTGACGTTCGTGCGGCGCTGAAAGTGCATCCCGACGTAGTCGTGGTTGTGTCGGAGGGGGCACGTTTTGAAAACGGTCGCTATGTCGGCGAGGGCGCACAAAGCGGTGTGACCGACGCCTTTGGACACAAGTATCTTGCGGGCACGGGCAAGGTTCTTGGCGATATGGTTAAAGAAAAAATCGGGTGCAAGGTGCGCACAATGGAGTTGAACATCTTACAAAGATGCTCGGCACACGTCGGCTCCAAGACCGATATTGACGAGTCCGTTGCGATTGGAAGCGCCGCTGTGCGTGCGGCTTTATCGGGCGTAGACGGTCGCATGATGACGTTTGTGCGCGAGTATGTTGACGGCGCATATCACATGACGGTGTCATCGGACGATGCACGAAACGTTGCCAATCAAGTAAAATTTGTTCCCGATGAGTACATAACACCGGAAGGCAATCAAGTGACGGACGCTTGCCTTGCTTATATGTTGCCTCTCATCCAAGGAGAACGGCAAGTTGCCTATAAAAACGGCTTGCCCGTGCATTGCATCCTTGACTGATTTTTACCATAAGAGTTTCTCTTAAACGAGAATACAAGAAAGCCGCCCAAGGCCGTGAACACCTTGGGCGGCTTGTTTTATATGCATGCATTGAAGGCTTATAGGGTATAATCAAGGGCATACAAAAAAACAGGAGCAAGGCGGAAGCCATGCTCCTGTTTCGGTTTGAAAGTGGTTATTTATTGTGCTGCCATGGCAGTGATGCCGGCACTTCTATAACCCAAACCGTAGAAATAGTATGCTAACTCATGACCGGAAACGGAAGTGCCAAAGATGCCGTTGGGTGTGTCACAGTAAGAAACATAGGACTGACCGCTTGCATCCGTCAAGACAACGTAGGCACGGAAGTTGTATTCCTGTGCATAGTCTTCAAGTGTGATAGCGGAGGCAAAACGAAGAACCGAGGAGGATGTATATACAACACCATCCTTGACGGCATCCTTCGAAAGTGCCTCTACCAAGGTTATATCCGCTTTCGCGGGAGCAACGGCTCCGTCAGTGCCGATGGCAACAGTCATGTCATTCTTGGCAACCGTTGCAGGGGCATAGAGAACACCGACGTCAACCTTTGCACCGGTCATTTGCACGAACTTCAAGAGAGAAGCATCTGCCGCAAACAAGGAACGAATGGCAGTTTCATCGTTGGTGGCTACCTGGAAGCCCTTGAAGGAGAGAAGGTCTCTTGCAAAGTTGGCGCTATTTTCCGATAAGTAAACCTCGGCAATCTTCTTTTCTACATCTTCTTTCTTCAAGGTACCGCTTGTGGCGTCCGAAAGAGGTGTGTTAGCATAAGCGGCATAGATCGTTGCCTTTTGCGTATCATTCATTTTGTTAAAGACCGCAAGAGAGAGGTTTAACTGTGTAGCAAGGTCACCAAAGTGATTCTGTTGGAACTCAGCCTCGGTGAGCACACGGTTGTAAGCACGAACGGCATAAATATTCATGTTCACGCCTGCGCCGAGAATGATGGAGTTCGGATATTTGGCATCTGCGATATATGGCATCTGTTTGCTCTGCACAAACGAGGACTCACGGTAAATGGACATTGTATTGTTAGCGCCCGTATGTGTGAAGGAGAAATCAAAGGGAACGTAGAGAGGAGACTTCAAGACTGTTCCTTGATAACCCGAAAAATCACCAAAGTTCATCTCGCCGTCACTATACATGACAACAGAACTGTAGGCTTCGCTTGTGGCGTTCCAAAAACGGAGGGCGCCAAGTCCCACACCGTCGGTTGCAACGGTCTTTGCATCAAATCTGTAAGCATAACTCAAAGGACCGATATAGAGCACGGAAACGCGGTTCTTGGAGTTTCTGGCAGAATCGATTAATGGGCGAACGCCTGTGTAAATCAAGTCGTCCTCGGTCGTAGAGTTGTGAGCCATGGTGATCTGCACGGTATAATCTGATACACCGTCAAGTAAGTGGGACATATCGAGAGTACCGTTTAGGCCTGTTTTTAAGAAGCCGTCACCGTATTGCCAACTGCAAGGATCCTTCAAAGCCTCGTCAAATTTCACGAACTCTGCAATTTTATTTACGTTATCATCGTAGAACTCTGTAACGTTGCACTCGTCGGTTTCGCTAACACCTGCGAAAGACAGGGATGCAAGAAGACCGTCTTTTACATAAATGGAAGAATAATCGTTGCGGTGGTGCTCGGGTAAGGTTTCAATAGTTTTATCGAGCATATCCTGTGCGACGGTTGCAGACAAATCGTCAATTGCAATATCTGCAAAAGCATTGTAAACGGAAGACTTACCCACAGCACTGAGGAAATCAAAGTAGGAGAGATCAAGACGAAAGACGGAGGCGATATCTGCAAAATGGTTTTGCTTCACTTCCTCTGCGGACAACTCACGAGTATAAGCGCGAACGGCGTAAAGAACGATAGGAGAGTCGGCGCCGATGGCAATGTCACTTGCATCGCCTGCAAAGTCGTTGAATGCAGCGACGTGGTCAGTATTCACGAAAACTTGATCGTCGTTACGAAGGATATAGGAAAGTTTACCCGAATGTCTTATGATAATCTTATCACTACCATTTTCACCCTGTCCTTCCAACACTCTCGTTGTTTTTAGGGTGGTGCCCGCAAAGGTGAGGGACGAGTATTCGTCATAGTCAAAGGTTAAAAGACGGGGCAACCGGTTGGTACGGTCATAATCGGAATACCAAGCGCCGTAGAATTGAAGAAAGGACCTGGCAATACCACCCGTGAACTGATAATCGGAGATGTCGCCGGATGTGGATGTCTCCCAAATGTCCTTTGCGGTATCCTCGGGAATCAATTCGGCCTGCACGGAAAGCGGGCCAAGAGTAAATATGGGACGAGCAACATAAGCACCTTCCCAACTATACTGCGGAGCGGAGGAAAGCGTCTTATCGGCGGGTTCGTCATTTTTTAATGAAAAGACGACCTGATATGTAAAGGGTGAGTCTGTTTCACCGGCCTCGGGAATAACGTCCTTTGCAACGAGTGTGGCATTTTGACCGATATACAAACCGCCGTTGATGGCGTAGATAGATGCGTCTTTATCGGCATTGATTTTACCTGTTGCATAAGCGTTGCCCTGCGCATCGACCAATGCGTCAAGCGCGTCGTCCTCCTGCAAGTCGTATGCGGTGAACAAAGACGTCAATCCACTGGAAACGTACAACTTATCGTAGTTGTATTCCTCGGGGATATCATCCTCTGCACCGATACCGAATGCAAAGAAGGGAATAGCCGTCATTACCATGCTAACGAGCAATAACAGACTTAACAGTTTCTTTTTCATAAGCAATCCTTCCTGCCTTGTTTTTCAAGGCTCAGATCCTCGCATGGATCTGCGCTTGTAGGTGTCGCACGGCCCGCGTTAGTTATATGATACAAATCACACGAAAAACTGAACATGTTGTACAAAAATTCGAGAATGAAAGAAAGGTATCAAGAACAATTTTGCCGTTTATCACATTTTATCATGAAAAACAACGAAAGTCAAGACCTTTCAAAAGAAAAACAGGTCAATTTTCGGCATTTTCGCTTTGGTGGTACAATGAGGATGCGTTGCTATGTGCCGCGTTTTAGGACAAAAGCAAATTTTTTCAAAAAAAGATAAAAAAGGTATTGACAAAACGAAAAAAGCGTGTATAATATTGTTGTTAATCCTAAGACAGCAGGTTCCCGTAAAAGTGCCAAGCACCATCCTGCCGAGGAGAGAGATGTTTATATACCGATTTTATCGGAGGACATATCCCCTTCTCGGACGGTGTTTGATACCGTGGGAAGGGGATTTTCGTTATATACAAATTTTACGGAGGAGAAAACATGCCGAGTCAGAAGATTCTGGAGAGCAAGCAAGCGTTAGTCAATGAACTTGCTGAAAAGATCAAAAACGCTGCGTCGGGCGTACTTGTTAAGTACGAGGGTATTACTGTTGAAGATGATACCAAACTTCGTGCCGAACTGCGTCGTGCAGGCGTTGAATACTGCGTCGTGAAAAACACTCTCACAGGCAGAGCCTGTGAAATGGTCGGTTATAGCGACATGAAGCAGTACTTGAACGGAATGACCGCCATCGCAATTAGCGAGACGGATCCCGTTGCTCCCGCAAAAATCTTGAAGAAGTTCGCTGAAAAAGTAGAGAGTTTTGAGATCAAGGCCGGTTTTGTAGATGGTGGTATTCTGGACGCTAAGGGCGTGGATGCTTTGGCGTCTATCCCGTCGAAGGAACAACTCATCGTCAACATGCTGGGCAGTTTGATGTCCCCGCTTTACGGTTTGGCTTACGTGCTTCAAGCGAAAATTGACAAAGATGGCGGTGCGACCGCCGAAGCTCCCGCGGAAGCTTAATTTCGCGACACATTAAATTTGATTTGAAAAACGGAGGTATATGAACATGGCAAACGAAAAGACAACACAGATTCTTGATCTTGTTAAGGAATTAACCATTCTTGAATTGGCTGATTTGGTAAAGGCTTTAGAGGAAGAGTTCGGCGTTAGCGCGGCTCCTGTTGCTGCCGCTGCTCCCGCAGGCGGCGCTGCTGCTCCTGCTGCAGAGGAGAAGACCGAG
>JAZSOK010000167.1:0-2368 GCA_045536865.1 Eubacteriales bacterium | reverse complement strand
TTTTCTTACGTCATCGTTTGGCATCTGCCGTTGTCTTTGAGGGGGACGCAGTGGTGCGCCTCTCTTTTCTTCACTTGCACCGTTCTTTTTTTGTAGTTGTGTCGGTGTCATCGGAGAGTCATCACCCCCCGTTCACAGACGAGAGCCTGCACGTTTTTATCAAATCTACCACGCGGTAAGTGCGGCAAAATGAAATCTTGTCGGGCAATGCCCAGTGTAGCACCCGAGAAATCTCGAAGGAAGCGGTCGTAATAACCTTTCCCGTAACCAATGCGGTAGCCGTCCTTATCAAAAAGGAGCCCGGGCACCAGGCAGACGGCGTTTTGAAACTGCGTACAGGGCGGTGCGTTATCTTTTGGCTCTCTGATGCCGAACGCGCCGACCTCCAATTCGTCGGGTGTGGCATAAAAAAAGCGGATGATATTCCCCTTGAAGCAACGCGGAAAAGCCACGCGCTTGCCGTCCTTGATGGCGGCTTTTATTGCAGGGAAGACGTCAATTTCGGGCGTTTTGGGGGCGTATGCCAAAATGAGGTCGGCAAAACGAAAGGAGGCGCATGCCGTGAGTGCGCGACAAATAAGCGCATCGCTCTCGGCGCGCTCGTCAACGGAAAGGGAACGCCGCTTTTCTGCATATTCTTCGCGTAGGGCATCCTTTTCGGCGCGGATGTTCATTTTGCTTCGTCCCCCCTTCTTGTTAATATGCTAACGTGACGTTATATTATGCTTGCTTATAATGGATGGCTCGGGCAATGTCGTCTGCCTTATCTTTTGTTGTCATCAAAGCGGCAAGTTCCAAGCCAAATTCCGTGGCGGCACCCATGCCGATGGCGGTGGTGATTTTGCCGTCCGTGACGCAGGGCAAATCGGAAAGAATGGCACCCTTCAACTCCTTTTCAAAGCCTGGGTAGCAAATGGCATGCTTTCCTTCCAAAAGGCCGCGCTTGCCGAGGATAAAGGGGGCGGCGCAAATGGCGGCAACACGTCCGCCGTTTGCAAGCGTTTTTTTAAGAAGTGTATCCGTACAGGCGGCTTGGTCAAGATGTAATGCTCCCGGCATACCGCCCGGCAGAATGAGAAGTTCGGGTGTTTCCACCGCCTCGTCTGCCGTGATGTCGGCAAGAACGGTGATGCCGTGAGAGCCGAGTACATGACGGTCGCGGACGGAAACCGTTTGTACGGAGAGCCCTGCGCGCCGTAAAATATCCAAAGGACACAGGGCCTCCGTTTCCTCAAAGCCGTCTGCCAAAAGAAGGTAAATCATATGCGGTCTCCTTACATAATTCACGAGAGGGAGGTCTAAAAAAGCGTGTTTATTCCTCGTAGTTTTGGTCGTCGTCCGCGCGACTGAGCATGTCGTAATACTGGTCGCGTGTGATGAGCGTTGTGCGCGGCTTCTGTCCGTCCGGCTCACTGACAATACCCATGCGTTGCATGATGTCGATGAAGCGGGCCGCCTTACCAAAGCCGAGTTTTAGGCGGCGTTGGATGAGGGAGGTGGAGATTTTTCCTTCGTCAATAGCCACCTCAACTGCCTCACGGAATTTGGGGTTGGCGAGGGTTTCCTCACGGTCTTCGGCGGTCGGGGCAGATTCGGCGGCTTTCTTGCCGTTTTGCGCACATTTTTCGGTTTCGCGTTCAATGTCCTCCATGATGCTGCGGTTATACATATCGGCAGACACGTTTTGCTTCAAGAAGGAAGTAATCTTCTCGACCTCACTGTCACTGATAAAGGCACCCTGTACGCGCAGAGGCTTCGGAACGCCAACGGGGTAGAAGAGCATATCACCGTTGTTCAACAGTTTTTCGGCGCCCGACGTATCCAAAATGGTACGGGAGTCTATTTGCGAGGCAACGTGGAAGGCGATGCGGGAGGGAATGTTTGCCTTGATGGTACCCGTGATAACGTCAACGGAGGGGCGCTGTGTACCGATAATCAAATGAATGCCCGCCGCGCGCGCCTTTTGCGCGATACGGCAGATGGAGGCCTCGACTGCATCGGATGCGACCATCATCAAGTCGTTCAACTCATCAATAATAATGATGATGTGGGGGAGTTTTTCAAGTTCGGTATGCGTTTCTGCTTCTTTATTGTATCCTTTGAGGTCACGGACACCCACTTCCTCTATCAAATCGAAGCGGCGTTCCATTTCGCAGACCGCCCAACTGAGCGCGCCTGCCGCTTTCTTCGGATCGATCACAACGGGGACCAAAAGGTGGGGAATACCGTTGTAGACACCAAGTTCGACCTTTTTCGGGTCAACCAAAATCAGTTTCAGTTCGTCGGGGCGTGCCTTATAAAGTATGCTGGCAATGATAGTATTGATACATACGGATTTACCCATACCCGTTGCACCTGCAATCAACAT
>JAZSOK010000017.1:0-4643 GCA_045536865.1 Eubacteriales bacterium | reverse complement strand
AGAGAGGGATTCGAACCCTCGGAACGGTATTAGCGTTCACACGATTTCCAGTCGTGCGCCTTAGACCAGCTCAGCCATCTCTCCAGTCACCCGTACATTATAACACATGTTTTCAGAAAAAGCAAGGGCTTTTTTTGTTTTTTTCAAAAAATATGAAAGAAAATTGTTTTGTTTATTGCCCTTTTGATTTTATCGTTTATGATAAAGAAACGATATACTATCAAGCAAGTGTCATGAGAAGAGTGCCCAGCGTGATGACTGCCAAACCGATGCGCGCACGGCGCGTCAGTCGTTCCGAGAATACAAGGCGTGAAAAGAGAACGGTAATCAAAAGGCTCAATTTATCAATAGGAACAACGATACTGGCAGGGCCGTCATGCAGAGCGCGGTAATAGCAGAGCCATGACGCGCCCGTCGTCACGCCGGAAAGACAAATGAAAAGAAGTTCCTTTCCACGCACGGCGGTGAGTTGTTGACTTTTTTTCGTCAGGGGAACCATCACCCACGCCATGACCAACACAACGGCGGTGCGGATGGCGGTGCCGAGGTTGGATTCTACGCCGCGAATACCGAGTTTTCCGAGAATGGCGGTCAGACTGGCGAAGAATGCGGCAAGCAGAGCATACAGTAACCAACGGGAGGAGCCGTTTTGCGTTTTTTGCACGCGCTCCTTGCGGTCAAGCATGAGAAAGGTGCCGACGGCAATCATGATTACGCCGATGACACTGAACAAGCCGACTGTTTCGCGCAGAAAAATGAAGGCAAGCAGAATGGTGAGGACGGTGCTTGACTTGTCCACAGGGACGACCTTGCCCACGTCACCGAGTTGTAATGCGCGAAAATAAAAGAGCCACGATGCGCCCGTTGCCAACCCCGACAGGACGAGGAATACCCACGTGGTAGCATCAAGCGTTTTGATGGTAGGGAGTGAGCCGCTAATGAAAACCATGATGCAGGAAAAAATCAAAACGATGATGGTACGGATGGCGGTTGCCACCGTTGAATCGGTTTTCTTAATGCCGCATTTTGCCAAAATAGATGTAATTCCTGCAAAAAATGCCGAGCCAATGGCAAATAAAATCCACATAGTCAAACTCCCGTTGAAAAAGTTTATGTTTAGTTCAATTTGTTATCGCAAGCCGAATAACCATAACCATTATAACAAGACAAAACGCTTTTTACAAGTGGCATTTTCGAAAAAAAGAAAATTCACCTCTGGTGCAAAAGAAATTTGCAAAAAAGCCGAACTTTTTTTGTCAATCTATTGACTTTAACGCGCTAATGTGCTATAATGCTAACATATTGAATTTTCGTGCCGCAAAGAACGAAAAAATGCGGCAGAAAGGAAGAGCAAAAATGGAGAATTGGCGGACAGAAAGCGTAGAGGCGCTGTTTCAAGCAATGTTAAAATTAAAGACGGCCGAGGAGTGTGCCGCTTTTTTTGAGGATTTGTGTACGATTAAAGAACTTCGCGAAATGGCGCAACGTCTGTCTGTGGCGCAGATGTTGGCAAACGGGCAGATTTACGCCAATATAGCCAAGGAAACGGGTGCAAGCACGGCAACGATCAGCCGCGTCAACCGTTGCCTTTCCTACGGAAACGGTGGCTACGAAATGATACTTTCTCGCTTGAAGGAGCAATGAGATGGCAAACGAAAAACAATTTTTAACAGAGGAAGAGCGTGTCATGCTTGCTCTTCGCGGCCTTTATCGCCGCGCAGGGTATTCTGCCTTTCGCATGAGTCGCTTTGAGGAATACGAACTTTACCTTCGCAACAAGGAATTTTTGATTGGTGACAGTGCCATCACCTTTACCGATGCGGACGGGCGCTTACTTGCATTAAAGCCCGACGTTACCTTATCTATCGTTAAAAATTTCCGCGATGGAGACGGTGTTTCAAAGTATTGCTATGATGAGCGCGTTTACCGTTACGTGCGCGACAAGCATTCCTATACGGAACTGTTGCAATCGGGCGTCGAATATCTTGGTGATGTCGATGACGTGGCCGTGGCGGAGGTGGTGATGCTTGCCTTACAGAGTTTGCGCCTCATGAGTGAGTCCTCGGTTTTGGAACTTTCACATATGGGACTTTTGCGCGAATATATGGCGTCCCTTTCTCTCTCCCTCGACGTCAGTCAAAGGCTTTTGCATGCGATAGGGGAGAAAAACCGTCACGAGTTACGTGAAATCGCTCGGGGGGCGGCACTTTCGTCAAAAGAGGTGGAGGTCTTACTTGCTCTTTCATCTCTTCGCGGTGGAAAGGCGGAGGTTTTCCAAGCGATAAAAGAGTTATCTCTTCCGAAGGGCGTTTTGGATTGCGCGGCGGAACTGGAAGCGCTTTGCCGTATTTTGGATGAAGGCGGCGCGGGTAACTATATCCTTGATTGCTCGCTTGTCAGTGATGCGCGTTATTATAACGGCATTATTTTCCGTGGCTTTGTCGCGGGTATTCCCGAAAGAGTTCTATCGGGCGGTCGTTATGACCTCCTTATGCAACGCATGCAAAAGACGGGTGGCGCTATTGGCTTTGCCGTCTATTTGGATGCCTTGGAACGCATGGGGGAAGATTGCTCGCAAGAGGTGTCTTACGATGCGGACGTTTTCCTACTCTATGACGAAAAGGATGCCCCCGCGCTTGTTTGCCGTGAACTTGCCGCTGAAAGGGTGCGCACGGACGGGGTTGTCTTGGCAGGGAAGAAAGTGCCTACCGATATGCGTGTCAAAGAAATCAAGACTTTTTCCTGTGGGGAGGGTATCTGACAATGAATGATATCATTAACGTGGCTTTGCCCAAAGGCCGTCTTGGCGAGCGCGTGTACGATTTGTTTGAAAAAAGCGGTTTCCCCTGTCCTTCCATTCGGGAAAACAGTCGCAAACTGATTTTTGAAAATGCCGAGGTGGGTGTGCGCTATTTCTGGGTAAAGCCCTCCGACGTGGCAATTTACGTCGAACGCGGTGCCGCGGATATCGGCGTGGCGGGAAAGGATATTTTGGCAGAATATACCCCCGATATTTACGAACTTTTGGACCTCGGCCTTGGCGTTTGCCGTATGGCGGTCGCCGCACCTGTCAATTTCCGTGACAGACGTGACAGGACCTTGCGCGTGGCAACGAAGTTCCCGAACATTGCGCGAGAGTATTACGCCGCACAATGCCGTGAAATTGATATGATTAAATTGAACGGCTCTATTGAACTGGCACCCATCCTCGGACTTTCCGACGTGATTGTGGACATCGTTGAGACGGGCACAACGCTCCGTGAAAACAATTTAGAGCCAAGGGAAACCATTCTTCCGATCAGTGCGCGCCTGATTGCCAACAAGGCGGCATATCCCTTTAAGTCGGAGAAAATTGAAAAAATCGTATCTGCACTGGCAACTCTAACGGCAGAAAATGAAAGGAAATAGGGTATGATTCGTATTTATCGTGATGGGGAGGTCAACCGCGAAGAAATACTTGCGCGCGGTAACGACGCTCGTTCATTGGATATTGAAATAACGGTTCGTGAGATTGTAGAGCGTGTACGAAATGAAGGCGACAAGGCGCTTTATGAGTATACCGAAAAATTTGATAGAATACGTCCGACAACGCTTGAAGTGACGGATGCGGAAATTGAGCAAGCCATCCAAACCGTTGGCGAGGAGAAGATGAAACTTCTTAAAGAGGCGGCCGACCGCATCGAAGCATTTCACCGCGCGCAGGTACGCACGGGCTTTGCCTTGACAAACCGTGACGGAGAGGTCCTCGGGCAAAGAGTGTTGCCACTTGACCGTGTGGGCTTGTACGTGCCTGGCGGCACGGCGAGTTATCCTTCGTCCGTGTTGATGAACGGTATTCCTGCACGCATTGCGGGGGTTTCCGAGGTGGTCATGGTGACACCAACGCCGAACGGCTATTTGAATCCGATGTGCTTGGCGGCGGCGCGCATTGCGGGCGTTCATCGCATCTTCCGTATTGGCGGCGCGCAGGCTATCGCGGCATTGGCGTACGGCACGCAAAGCGTTCCGCGCGTAGATAAAATCGTCGGCCCGGGCAATGCCTACGTGGCAGAGGCAAAACGCCGTGTCTTCGGACAGGTTGCCATTGATATGATTGCAGGTCCGAGTGAGATTTTGATCGTGGCAGACGGTGCGACAAATCCCAGTTACGTGGCGGCCGATCTTTTGTCATAGGTAGAGCATGATTGTATGGTGATTGTCGTTTTGGTGACGGATAGCATGGAGTTGGCACTTGCGGTACAAAAAGAACTTGAATGCCAACTTGCCCTTCTGTCACGAGAAGAAATCGCCCGTACATCCATTGATAAAAACGGTAAAATCATTGTGACGAAGGATCTTCTTTCGGCGGTGGACATGTCCAACCTTTTGGCGCCCGAGCATCTTGAACTTTGCGTTGAAGAGCCGTTTGAACTGCTTGGCCGTGTTCGTCACGCGGGCTCCGTATTCCTCGGTCGGTATTGCCCCGAGGCACTGGGCGATTATTTTGCAGGACCAAATCACACCCTCCCAACAAGCGGCACGGCGCGGTTCTCGAGTCCGCTTTCCGTCGATGACTTTGTTAAAAAGATGCAGTACAGTTATTTTTCAAAGGAAGCCCTTCGCGCGGTTGCCGATAAGGTCGATACCTTTGCAAAGGAAGAGGG
>JAZSOK010000174.1:0-21708 GCA_045536865.1 Eubacteriales bacterium | reverse complement strand
CGTTCTTGGGACAACCCCCGTGCAAACTACTACCGTATGCAGAACGATATTCCCTACTCTTGGGGTACTGCCGTTAACGTCCAGATGATGGCGTTCGGTAACATGGGTGACACGTCCGGTACGGGCGTTGCTTTCACACGTGATCCCGCAACAGGTGAAAAGCACCTGATGGGTGAGTTCTTGATGAACGCACAGGGTGAGGACGTTGTTGCAGGTGTTCGCACACCTCAACCCATTGCACAGTTGAAGGAAGTTATGCCCGAGGTGTTCGAGCAGTTCGTTAAGATTTGCAATATTCTTGAAAACCACTACCGCGACATGCAGGATATGGAATTCACCATTGAGGACAAGCACCTCTACATGCTCCAAACCCGTAACGGTAAGCGTACCGCAAAGGCCGCTTTGAAGATCGCTTGCGATCTCGTTGCAGAGGGCATGATCAGTGAGCAGGAAGCCGTTTGCATGATCGACCCCAAGCAACTTGACGCACTTCTTCACCCGCAGTTTGACGCCAAGGCTTTGAAGGCCGCAACACCCGTTGCTACCGCCCTTGCCGCTTCTCCCGGAGCCGCTTGCGGAAAAATAGTCTTCACCGCCGAGGATGCCGTTGCCGCCGGTAAGGCAGGCGAAAAGGTTGTTCTTGTTCGTCTTGAAACATCTCCCGAGGACATTGAGGGTATGCACTACGCTCAAGGTATCTTGACCGTTCGCGGTGGTATGACCTCTCACGCAGCCGTTGTTGCTCGTGGTATGGGTACATGCTGCGTTTCCGGTTGCGGCGAGATCAAGATGGACGAAGCAAACAAGTGCTTCACATTGGCAGGCAGAACTTACCGTGAAGGTGACGTCATTTCTCTTGACGGTTCTACCGGTAACGTATACGGCGAAGCAATCCCCACCGTTCCCGCAACCATCGGCGGCGAGTTCGGTCAGATTATGAGTTGGGCTGATAAGTATCGCACACTCAAAGTTCGCACGAACGCAGATACACCGAAGGATGCCCGTCAGGCTCGCACGTTCGGTGCCGAGGGTATCGGTCTTTGCCGTACAGAGCACATGTTCTTCGAGCCCGATCGTATTTCCGCTATCCGCGAAATGATCTGCTCCGATACAGTTGAAGAGCGTGAAAATGCTCTTGCAAAGTTGCTTCCCATGCAGCAGGGCGACTTCGAGAAGATTTACGAAGCATTGGAAGGCTACCCCGTAACCATCCGCTTCCTGGATCCGCCTCTCCATGAGTTCGTTCCTACCGATGAGAAGGATATCGAAGAATTGGCAAAGATGCAGGGCAAGACCGTTGCCGACATCAAGAACATCATTGCTTCTCTGCATGAGTTCAACCCGATGATGGGTCACCGTGGTTGCCGTTTGGCAGTTACTTACCCCGAAATCGCTGCTATGCAGACAAGAGCAGTTATCCGCGCCGCTATCAACGTTCAGAAGTCTCATCCCGAATGGACCATGGTTCCCGAAATCATGATTCCTTTGGTTGGTGAAGTTAAGGAACTTGCATTCGTTAAGAATACCGTTGTTACCGTTGCAGACGAGGAGATTGCCAAGGCAGGCTCCAACATGCAGTACAAGGTCGGTACCATGATCGAAATTCCCCGTGCCGCCCTCACCGCTGACGAGATCGCCAAGGAAGCAGAATTCTTCTCCTTCGGTACAAACGACTTGACGCAGATGACCTTCGGATTTAGCCGTGACGATGCAGGTAAGTTCTTGACCTCCTACTATGAGAACAAGATTTACGAGAGCGATCCTTTCGCAAAGATCGACCAAAACGGCGTTGGCAAACTCGTGAAGATGGCCGCCGAACTCGGTCGTTCCACTCGCGCAGACATCAAACTCGGTATCTGCGGTGAGCACGGCGGAGATCCCTCCACTGTCGAATTCTGCCACAAGATTGGCTTGACCTACGTTTCTTGCTCTCCCTTCCGTGTGCCGATTGCCCGTTTGGCAGCAGCACAGGCCGCTATCAAGGAAAGCAAGTAATTTCAGAAAACGTGTTTTTGGGCAAACCCCATTAAACACAAAAGGCAAAACTAAAAAAACAGACCTTGAAGGAAAATCCTTCAAGGTCTGTTTTATATTAAAATCAAGCCTCAATAATTTTGACGCCCGCGCTTGTGCCCAGTCTGTCTGCTCCTGCCGCAATTAAAGCCTTTGCGGTATCCATATCACGAATACCGGCGGAGGCTTTAATCTTCGTTTCGGGTGTGACGGAAGCCTTGATCAGACGAATATCCTCTACCGTGGCAACCCCGCTATTAAAGCCCGTGCAGGTCTTTACAAACGTTGCCCCCACAGACGAGCAAAGTGCCGACACTCTTGCCTTTTCTTCATCTGTCAGATAGAAGGTTTCAATAATCACCTTCACGCACTTCCCTTTTGCGGCAGAAACGACGGCCTTGATTTCATCCCTCACGTGATCGTCGTCGCCGTTTTTAAGCGCGCCGACGTTGATGACCATGTCAAACTCCTCGCAACCGTTTTTGTAAGCGTCTTCGGTTTCAAACACCTTGACTGCCGTCGTGTTGGCGCCAAGCGGAAATCCAATCACGGTGCAAACCTTCACGGACGTGTTTTTAAGAAGGCTTGCCGCAAGTGCGACAAAATACGGTTGCACGCACACCGATGCAAAATCGTATTTGACGGCTTCCTCGCAGAGCCGTCTGATATCCGCTTCTACGGCATTCGGTTTTAGGGCCGTATGATCTATATATTTGTTGATGCTCTTCACAATATGCTCCTTACTATCATCATTTTTGATGAAATACATGTGTTTTAATACTTATCTTCACAAAAGATGTTTGCAAAAAGGCAAAGATTTCGACATCGAATTCTTTGCCTTTTTTAATGTATATTGGGTAGATAAAAGGCAACCGAACCGTCAAGCCTCTTTTTGTCCTTCGTCCCCTATTTGCCGAAGTGTTTCTAAATAAAGGGGCATCCCTCCAAGCAAATTGACCGTTTCAATTAAGGCGTTGGCAGATAAATCCTCGGGCAACTCCAATAAACGCAACAGTTTTGCGCGATTGGTCTTTGCCTCCTTCGTCCCCGAAAAACCGTCTTGGTAGAGCCGTGCTTTCGTCAAGGGCGCCGCTTCTGACGTTTCTTGCGCCCCTTTATCGCACACCGTATAAGGCGCAAGCAACCGATAAAGAACGGACGGCTCCATCCCCTCAACGCCGAGCAATCCCGCGCGCGAGGCGTGATCCTTGCGATGCTCTTTGCCCTCAATGCGCGGAATATACAGATGCGTCACACGTTCGGGTGGCAAAGCACCTTTCAGAAAAGAACGGATTTGCTTACCGCCGCCATCGGAATCTGTCAAAACGACAAGACCGCGTTCCTTTGCCAAACGACGAAGCATGGCAAGTTGCTCTTGACGGTGAAAAACGGAAAAGCCTCCCGTTGTCAGAACCGTTCCCGAAAAAAGAGACAACAATTTGATTTTATCATACTTCCCTTCCACCAGTACGGGGCGGTCAAGCATGGGCTTCGTTTCTTGCATAGACATTCCTTCGTTGTTTATTTGAGCGAATCGAGCCACAGACGCGCAGAGGCATCCGACGGCATCTGCCAGTCGCCACGCGGCGAGAGCGATACCGTACCGACTTTAACGCCGTCAGGCAGGCAATTGCGTTTAAACTGTTGACTAAAAAATCGGCGATAAAAATTTTCGAGCCAATGGCGAATGGTCTTCCCGTCAAACTCTTCACGGAAGGCGAGTGTTGCCAACTCCTCCACCTTTTCGGGCGAAAAAGCATACCGCACAACGTAATACATAAAGAAATCATGAAGAATATACGGGCCGACAAGTTCCTCCGTCTTTTGCGCGATGCGTCCCTTTTCGTCGGGCGGCAAAAGTTCGGGACTGACAGGCGTATCGATCACACGCAAAAGGATGGGCAACGCATGGGCGTACGCATCATCCTTGGCTACTGTTTCAATGATATGGCGGATGAGCGTCTTCGGCACGTCGGCATTCACGCCGTACATGCTCATGTGATCGGCGTTGTAGGTGCACCATCCGAGCGCCAACTCCGAAAGATCGCCCGTGCCGAGAACGATGGCACCGACACGGTTGGCGTAATCCATGAGCACCTGCGTTCTTTCACGCGCTTGACTGTTTTCATACGTGACGTCATGGACCTGGGGGTCATGACCGATATCACGAAAATGTGCAAGCACACTATCCGAAATACGCACCTCGCTTGCCGTCACACCCAAAGTACGCATGAGATCCCATGCATTTTGATAGGTGGCATCCGTTGTACCAAAACAAGGAAGCGTCAGGGCGAAAATATTCGTTCTCGGCAAACCGAGAATATCCATGCTCTTTGTTGCCACAAGCAGTGCCAAGGTGGAATCAAGACCGCCCGACACACCAAGCACCACTTTTCCGCCCGTCAACTCCAAGCGCCGTGCCAGTGCATAGGCTTGCATATCGAAAATATCGCGGCAAACGTTTTGCCGTTCCTCTGTATTTTCGGGAATGAACGGCGTTTTTGACAAAAGAAGATAGGTGGGTGCGGCGCTTAGCGCAACGGACACGTCCGTTTTTACGTGTTGAACGTCGCTTTTTTCACGCGAAGCCGCCTCACCAAATGTGCGGTTGACCAGTCTGTCATGCGTTAACCGTCCAAAATCAACGTCTGCAATCAAAAGATAGTCTTCACAAAAAAGCGATTTGGTTTCTGCCTGCACCACGCCGTTTGAAGCAACCATGCTATATCCCGAAAAGACCATATCGGCAGTGGATTCATGCCACCCAGAGGATGCATACACATAGGCGGCGGTCGTGCGCGTGGGTTGCTCCAAAATCATACGACGGCGATAATTCTGCTTGGCAACGGCTTCGTTACTGGCAGACAAATTGCATATGAGTGTAGCGCCCGACAAGGCAAGCGAGGAAGACGGGGGAATGGGCGCAAAAAGGTCCTCGCAAATTTCCGTGCCGATGCACATGCCGTCTGATGTATGCAAGACAAGTGCGCCGCAAGGAACGTCAAAGCCCGATAGCGTCATGCTCGTAAGAGATAACTGCTCCCCCGATGAAAACCAACGGCGCTCGTCATACTCACGATAGGTAGGTACGAACATCTTCGGCACAACCGCAAGAATTTTTCCCTTCGTCATCCATACAGCCGTATTGTAAAGTGCGCCCCCGATTTTCAAGGGTGCGCCGATAACAGCGAGCATGTTTTCGGCAACGCAAGCGGTCAAACGGCCAAGCGCAGCCTCCGTTTCATCAAGCAAAACCTTTTGAAAAAACAAGTCCCCACAAGTATAGCCCGTCAATGCACATTCGGGAAATACGACAACGCCGACGTTTTTTTCGGCGGCTTCCCTTAACTTTTCAGCAATGGCTCTTTCGTTTTCCAAAACATTACCAAGCGCAAGACGCGGTACGGCAGTGGCAACACGAACAATGTCTTTCATCAATTTACCCTTTCATTTTCGGTAAAACCATTTATTTTTTCGGTCTGTATGCGGCAAATGCCCCGGGAATGGAATATACGTTGTCAATATCCGACAAGGTGGCTAATAAAAACGGTTCTCGCACGCTCTTCGGCGGTGCAATCTCCACGCGATATCCCGTCATTTGCCAAGTGATATGCGTAAAAATATGGCGTGCAGGCGGCATCTCCTCGATGTGCTTAACAGAAAAGCCCATTTCTTCAATAGCGTAAACCGCCTCATTTTCGTCGAGCGTTCCTTGCACGTTCGGCAGTTCGTAAAGCCCTGCCAAAAGTCCGCCCGACGGTCTTTTCCTTAAAACGTACTGCCCGTCCACTGTCATTTGGAAGACTGTCAAGGCCTGTGTGCGCCGTTTTGTACCTGTGACGCGCAAAGGCAAGCGCTCCGCGCTTCCCTCGGCACAGGCACGGCAATAGGGCGAAAGCGGGCAACGCTCGCAATGCGGCTTTGTGTTAGGCAGGCAAATCTGCGCCCCAAGTTCCATCATGGCTTGATTCCATGCGGCGGCGGCATGTCCGTCAAATACATATGCGCCTGCCATGACATCCTCACCGTCCGTCTTTTTTGCGGCGGCAGTATGCGGCTGTGGCGGTGGCAAAAGCGCCCATGCCAAACGGCGCAAACGAGTAGCGCAATCATTAGAAAGCACGTTTCCCTCTTCCGCAAAGAGACGCGCCAGAACGCGAAGCAAATTTCCGTCTACGGCGGGCGCGCGCAAGCCAAAGGCAAATGAGGCAACGGCCCCTGCGGTATACTCACCAAATCCGGGGAGTGTGCGGAGCAAATGATAATCGGCGGGCAACTCACCGCCATAATCCGCGACCAACACCTGCGCCGCCCTTTGCATCAACGAAGCGCGGCGGTAATATCCTAACCCCTCCCAAAGTTTTGCCAATTTGTCGGGGGATGCCTTTGCCAAAGCGGTGGCATCGGGCAAAGCGTCAAGAAAGCGCGCATAATATCGGCGAACGACCTCCGCGCGTGTCTGTTGCAACATAATCTCGGACACCCATACTTTATAGGGGGTGATATCCTTACGCCATGGCAAATCTCTTGATTCTAATGTGGCGTACCTTAAAAGTGATTCCGTAAGTTCACGCCGAAATCGAAGCGGCAAGGGCAAAGAAGACGTATCCATCATACGAGCCTATTAACCTTTTTCACTAACTCTATGACGTCATAGGGCGATTTTAGCAAAATTGCATTTTCCTTTTCCAACACCAAACGGTCGGTATACCCCCATTCGGCCGCTACGGGATAGGCGATTTTTGCCGCATGAGCCGTCTGCATATCCTGCGGACTATCACCAAGAAATAGGCATTCGTCGGAAGAAAGTCCCCACTCCTCCATAATTTTCAAGGTGTAATAAGGCGACGGTTTGAGCCATTCTGTTTTCTCTGCGCCACCCAAGACATGCGTGAAGGGTACGGAAAAATAACGGGGGATCAACAACTCAACGCTACTCTGCGGCTTATTTGAACAGACTGCCAGGCGGCATCCGTTTTCGTTTAATAGCGAAAGCAACGGAACAATTCCGGGGTAAGGCACGGTATCGACGAAGGGGTCTGCATTATAGGCATTGACATATTCAGAAAGGGCAACGTCTAAAAATGCCTCGTCGGCAATCCCACGCCCCGAAAGCATGCGGCGCAAAAGCACGCGAGAGCCGCTTCCAACAAAACGCCGATAATCCGCAGGTGTATACGGCGAAAGACCGTGTCGCGCCAACAATCCGTTGCCGTGATGCACGATGGTCCGTAGCGTATCAAGTAGCGTGCCGTCAAGGTCAAAAATACATCCCTTAATCATAAAAAATCCTTTTTACTCATCGTTTACAACATGCTTTTATCAAAAAATCATCCGTATTTTAATACGTTTTTTAGCATGCGATAGGTCAAGATCACAATCCCTCTGCCCAGCCCCGTCGGCAACAGGCAGAAAAAGAGCAAGGTGCGAAAACGGATCGCATTATATGCCTTTTTGTCCATTTTTTTGTAGTCCCGTAACAGTTCACGGAACAGGCGCAACTTTTCTTTATCATGCGTATTGTACGTAAAGACGGCGGTAATGACAAAAAGAAGTTTTAATTCGTGCTTCATTGCGCGATAAAGCGGACGGGGATAGTTCTTTTTGATATCCGAAAGGCAATGGCTTTCGGCCGCCAACCGTGTCACGAGACGTTGCTGATCAATGCGTCGCGTAATAATTGCCTCCGTCACAGACTGCCCCTCTCTGCCGATATAGTAACGGTAAATGTCGAGGTTCAAATAAATCATGTGACGAACGTACGGCAACGGCACGTAAATATACAAATTATCAACGTAAAAAGTATGCTTTGGCAACTCTAAACCGCAATCGCGCAAAAGTTTTGTGCGAAAATATAGCGAGTGCATCATGAGATATTGCCAAAGATGAAACTTTCCGCAATCCTCCCAAGTGAAAATGCGGTCTTCGGGGAACACGTTTTTATATCGAACGGTGTGGGTGGTTTGGTCTGCGGCATGCTCGTAAACGTAATTGGCCACCGCCATATCAAGCACCTTGCCCTCCTCACGAAGCGCGCGAAGTTTGTTTAAGAGCGCAATCATCGCCTCCTCGTTCACCCAGTCATCGGAGTCAACCACTTTATAATAAATTCCGCGTGCATGGCGAATGCCTTGATTGACGCCCTCACCGTGACCGCCGTTTTCTTGATGAATGGCGACAACGCGTTCGGGGTACGCGGCGGCATAGCGATCACACACCGCGCCCGTACCGTCAGACGATCCATCATTGACAAGAATAATCTCCACGTCGGGGGCAGTATGTAAAAGTGTTTCGATGCAATGCTCCATGTATGCCTCTGAATTGTAGCAAGGCACTGCCACACTCATAAGAAACTGTGCGCTCTTTTCTTCGTTTGACAAGGTCATGTCGTTCTGGCGCATATAACGTTACCTCCGAAAACATTTGATGACAATATTTATAAAACTTTATATCCATCCATTGTATATTATATACCCAATCCGCAAAAAAAACAAGTCTTTTTGTTAAAAAAGCGCCCTACCAATCAAGGAAGGGCGCACCACACACTCTCTTTATGAATAAAAAGGGGGGTAAAATCTCATGTCAGGGTTTCAAAAAAAGAGGTGTCGCATCGGCGACACCTCAAAAAGTATATTACCGTTATCGGCCTCGATGATAAAGCACCTATCGCCGTTCGTTGTGAAGGCGACCCCCTATCCTGCAAACGGAAAGTATTAAGCGCGAATGAGAAGCGCCCGTCCGCACAGACGGCAAGCGCCCATATCTTTTGGCAAATACATCGCGCGCAACTTCGGGAGATATATCCTCTCTTCGTCTAGGGTAAAAATCGTGCAATCTTCCAAGGCAAAAACGGAAACTTCGCCCTCTGTGATACACTTACCGTCTGCCTCATTATCAAGTAAGTACACAGAAAAATGAGAGGTTACGGCAAGCATATTTTCATCCGGCTCTGTCACAGCGGCACTATAACGCGCCGCCATAATTTCCTCGTCGGAAAAAGGTCGTATCACCGCCAGGGCATCCTCCAAATGAAGCGGGCGCGTCTTGCCTGTACTGTCCTTGCGATTGTAATCGTACACACGATAGGTGACATCGGCATTCTGTTGCACCTCTACCAAAAGAATGCCCTTACCGATGGCATGAGGCAATCCCGAGGGCACAAACCACACCTCGCCGGGATGTACGGGACAGTAGGCGAGCATCTCATCCGTTTTTCCTTCGGCACATGCGTTGGTAAATTCCTCAAGCGTGACATCAGGCAAAAGTCCGTAGGCAATTTTGGCATCAGGCTCCGCCTCCAAAATATACCACATTTCAAACTTACCACATGGCAAGCCCTTTCCTATGGCATAACTATCATCGGGGTGAACCTGCACGGACAGTGGCGCATTGGTATCAATCACCTTAACAAGATACGGAAATGAAGTCGGTTCTTCAATGCTCTTTTGCTCCAAAAGAACGTCGGCAAGTGTCACCTCACCGTTTGCCAATCCTTCAATTTTCGATTGCTCTTCTCGCTTTTGACGCACGGACACAATCCAACACTCTGCGGCAGGATCAGTGCCGTACGAAAGTTCTTGCGTGTCATTCAGTTGCCCTGTCTCTGTAAGCCGCCCCCGTCCCCATAACGCCCTCTTAACGGCGCCGGTGAGCAAAAAAGGGCGGCATATACACGAGGCGAGTGTTCTGTCACTGTTCATCTGGCAGACAAAACTTTACGCTCGTAATCACGAACTGCGCCAAGCCAAGCCTCGCGCTCGGGAACGCCTGCACGACGGCAAAATTCATCCCACACAGCACCAAAGGGATATGCTTTGTATTCCTCCGTCAACGCCAAACGTGCGGTATAGTCACCTGCAAGTTCCAAGCGACAAAGTTCGGACGTAGGCTCGAGGAGCGCCAAAAGAAGCGCCTTTTGCATGTTGCGCGTACCAATCACCCAAGCCGCTACACGGTTGATTGAAGCATCAAAGTAATCAAGACCGATGTGCGTGCGTTCAACCAATCCCGTTCTCACCAATGCCTGTGCGATAGCCCGAAGTTCATCGTCAAGAATGACCACGTGGTCACTATCCCAACGAACGGGACGACTGACGTGCAGAAGAAGTTCCTTTGTAAAGAGAAGAACGGAAGAAATTTTATCGGAAATCACCTCTGTCGGATGGAAATGTCCTGCATCCAAGGTGTACGCAATATCACGGGACACCGCATATCCGAGCGAAAACTCGTGCGAGGCCACCGTATAACTTTCGGCACCGATGCCGAAAACCTTGCTTTCGATAGCATCCAGATGGAAGCGCGCATCCTTCTTTTCGGCAAAAACCTCGTCAAGTGCCGTCATCATGCGTTGACGGGGACCTTCCTTGTCAACGGGAATGTCCTTTGAGCCGTCGGGGAACCAAAAGTTCGTTACGCACTTCGTGCCCGTCTCGCGCCCAAAGGTTTCACTGATATCGCGCGTTGTTTTGCAATGGGCGATCCAGAAATCACGAACCGTCTTGTCGGCAGAAGAAATGGTATATCCGCTATCTGCCATCGGGTGAGAAAAACAAGTCGGATTATAATCAAGCCCAATTTTCTTTTCCTTTGCCCAGTCAATCCAAGACGAAAAATGACGTGCCGTAAGTTCGGGCAAATCGACCTTTTCATCCGTATCGGCATAAATGGCATGCAAATTGACACGGCACGGCCCGGGAATCAAGGACAAGGCGAAATCCATGTCGCTGCGCAGTTCCGTCGCGGTGCGCGCACGACCGGGATAATTACCCGTCGTTTGAATACCGCCCGAAAGTTCGCGATCACGGAATAAAAACCCGAGAACGTCGTCTCCCTGCCAACAGTGAAGTGAAACGGGTGTTTTTTTCAAAGCGTCCAACGCCGCTTCGGTATCTACGCCAATGGCGGCGTACTGTTCTTTCGCAAGTTCGTATGCGTTCATATTAGAGCCTCTCTTTGTTAAAAATTATGTAACTATTTGTTAACGTCGGTATTGAACGTTCTGTTGATCAGTCTCTGCCGCTGCATCCGAGAATTTTGCAAAAATCTGACTCGACTGCATCCCATGCCTCTGCATTTTCGGGAACGTATGTCGCAAAATCAACGGATTTACCGATCACGCGGCGCGCTTCTTTGACGTCCTTCAATTCGCCGAGCGCAATCAACTGCATGGCAATGTTGCCCATTACCGTCGCTTCAACGGGGCCTGCCACAACGGTGATGCCCGTGGATGCGGCAGTCAAGCGGCAAAGAAGCGTATCCTTAATACCGCCGCCGAGCATATGCAGACGGTGATAGTTCTTACCCGTCACCTGCGACAACGCCTTCATGTTCTGCTTATACTTCATAGCCAAACTCTCGTAGATACAACGCATCACCTCACCGCGCGTTTCGGGCACGTATTGCCCCGTCTTGCGGCAGAATTGGCGCACGCGTGCGGGAAGGTCGCCCGACGTTTCAAATTCAGGTGCATCGCAATCGATAAAGCAACGGAAGGGCTCGGCTGCCAAAGCCTCACGTTCAAGGTCTGCATAACTGACCTGCTCTCCCTCACGAATCCACTGACGGCGGGACTCTTGGATGAGCCACAAGCCCATAATGTTCTTTAAGAAACGGGTTGTGCCGCTATGGCCGCCCTCGTTTGTGTACTCCACGCGGAAACTGTCATCGGAAATCACAGGCTCGGCAAGTTCGGTGCCGAAAAGGCTCCACGTACCGCAACTGATATACGCAAAATCACCTTCGGCGGGAGCCGCAGTGACGGCAGAAGCAGTATCGTGCGTGCAAACGGCAATCACGGGGATGGGCGCGCAATCAAACTCTTCGCAAAGTGCATCTGTCAACATACCGTACGTTTCGCCCGGACGAATGATGTTCGGAAGAATGCGCGCATCCACACCGATTTTTTCAAGTAAGTCTTTGTGGAATTCCTTTGTATAAGGATTTAGGAAGTTAGAAGTAGAGGCAATGGTTTCTTCTGCGCGCATTTTCCCTGTCAAAAGATAGGCAAAAAGGTCGGGCATAAAGAGAATTTTCTCTGTGTTTGCCATCAACTCGGGACGGCGAGTCGCCAAATAATAAAGTTGATAAAGGGTATTGATACGCATGGTCTGCGTTCCCGTCAAATTGTAAAGGTCTCTCTTTGCGATTTTCTCAAAAACCTCCTCGGGCATGCCCACCGTGCGCTCATCACGGTAGTTTACGGGGTTGCCGAGAAGTTCGCCATACTTATCGATCAAGCCGAAGTCCACGCCTTATGTGTCAATACCGATAGCATCGACACCGCCTGCCTTCACTGCCAAATTGATAGCCGTTTTGATCTCATGAAAAAGGCGCAGGACATCCCAATACATGACGTTGCCCGCTTTCACAAGATCGTTTGCGAAACGATGAATTTCCGTTACTTTTATTTTTTCACCGTCATATTCACCCAGCATTGCGCGTCCACTGGATGCACCGAAGTCGAATGCCAATACTCTCTTTGCCATAATATCTCCTCATTTCCTGTAATTTTTTACATTTTAATGCAAGCAAGGTAGCCCTTGCCTTTTTACTATTATATCAAATAAAAATATACTTGTAAAGATAAAAACGCGAAGTTTTACAATTTTTTGCCCCTCTTTTGCATATAGTTGCTTGAAGGAGGTATTCCCATGACTATAAAATTCAGTAAAGTGCAATCCTTGCTTTGTGATTATATTGTCCTCGATGAAAACGAGCCGTTGCCCGCCGCACCAGAACTGTTGGCACGGTTTTTGTGCGGTCGAAGAAGTGCGGTAGGCGGTGAGGGGCTCTTACTGCTCGGTGAAAAAGAGGCCGCACCCACCTACGTGCGTTACTTTCGGGATGACGGCGAGGAATTGCCGCCAACCGAAGAAGCGCTTCGCGCACTTACGGCATATCTTTCCCTCGGTCGCGGTTATCCCGATGGCACGCTCTTTATCAATTTTCCAATGGGAGAACGCCTTTTTCACATAAAAAGAATGCCCTCGGGACATATTTGCGCCACAAATGAATTGCCGCCACCCGTCTTTAATCCCGAAACGGTGGGAATTAAACGCACCTCCCCCCTGCTCGGGCAAAAAATCACCGTCAGAGGTTTTTCGTATTCCGTGTATGCGCTATCGCTCGGCGCCTCATCCTTCGTAATTTCCTTCGACTTCGGCACAACCCTTGACAGACTGCGCACCGCAGAAACGGGCATACCGCTTTGCATGCATCCTCTGTTCTGCAAATCGCCAACGGCAGTCTTTGTCACGCAAAACTCTAAAAATCTTTTTTCCTTGCGCCTATGGGAGCCACACGGCGGTGAAATGCCCGCCGACACCGATGCGGCAGGAGCCGCCTTTGCCGTGGCAACCCTTCTCGGCATGTGTCCCGTCGGACAAGAGATATCCATACGTATGCGCGGAGGTATTCTCACGATATCCACCGACAGTATCGGCGGGCGTGCCACCGTTTCTGCCAACGCCTCGTACTGCTTTCACGGGACCGTTCATCTCGACAACTTGACGGGGCAACCGCACTAACGGAGCAGAACGGAAATTAGAGTTTACATTCGAAGGCTTTTTCTCGCAATGAATTTGTTGTCAAAACCGTTTTTATTCAAGGAAGGGCACAAAAAATCCGCAAAACATTTGACAAGCGAAAAAAGGTGTAGTATAATGGTACGTGAAGTCATTCGCCTATCGAGGATACGAAGGAGTGAAAAACCTTGGAACAATACGGATATACGGAAGAATATTACGATAAAAAGCCAAAATCGGGACCTATTGTACGCATGTTGAAGATATTGGTGCTCATTATCATTATCAGTGTTTTTGCAGTTATCTTCTTTCGCATTTGGTCGCAAGAAACCTATCCCGATGAGATGGAAGAACTTGCCTTCAACGAAGCCTTGACCGCACTTTATGAAGAACAAGGCAAGAACATGTCCATCTTCACCCAAACGATACGTATTCCCTACGATGACAGTAAAGAGGGCAACTTCTTTTCTCACGCGCTCTTTTTAATTCCCGATGCAAATCAAGTACAAATCACCGTGCGGTACAGTCAAAGCACCATGCAAGAACTGAAAGAACTCTACGGTGAAAGCGCCGTGTCGGGCGAGATGCCCTTTCGCTTCGTTCTTTGTGACAACCGCGGCAACACCTATCCTCTTACAAACGTTCAATCAAAAAAGCGCCTCATGTATTTCTATAACAAACTCATCTTTGACGGCGTTGATTTTCCGTTGCCAAAGGAACTTGGCCTTGCCGAAGGAACACCTGCAAAGGATGCCACCGGATATTATATGACCGTAAATATTTATTTACAAAACGGCGACGAGCCGATTGCTCGCTTGCCCATATATGAAACACACCTTCAAACAAACAATGACGACGGTATTCCCTGTCTATACACCTATCATATAGAGGAGTACCGCCCCGATAAAGGAGAATGGCCGCAATGACCTCGATGCCTGATCTTACCTATCGTCCCCAAAGAGATAATCAAGTAGCCCTAACGGTTGTTTCAACCACTCTGTTCGTTGCGATTATCTCGCTTTTTCCCGGCATGGCAGGATGGAACTATCAAGCCGTTTGGCAATCCGCCGTTTTGCTCTTTTCATCCGTTGCCATCTTTTTCTCCGTTCGCTACCTTCTTTCCTATCGCACCTATTCGCTAACCTATTTGAATGGACGGCATGTCTTAATTGTCACAGATACGCAAGGACGCCGCATCAGTACCGCATGCCACGTTTACCTTGACGATATTTCTCACACGGTATTTTACCGCCGCGGCGAAGAAAAACCGCCGCTACCCGATGAATTGCAAAAGTCCTCCCCGAAAAAATTCATCTTTCAAAACGTTCTCCGCCCAAGCACGATGGCTTTTATATACTTAAAAGACGAATGGGGCGCCAAGGTCATTCGCTTGCAAAGCGACGCTATCTTTTTTTCGGCACTGCAACTGAGATACGAAATGGCAAAAGCAGAGCGCATGATGAACAGCGAAGATTGACAACATTGCAAAAGGAAATTTCTTTACAAAAACAAAACCGACAGGAACGGTTATCGCTCCTGTCGGTTTTGTTATTCAAAGTTTACATCCGTGACTTCGTTTTCTTAAAAAACGAATGCTCGGCGTTACTCGTCTGTATTCGTTTGATTTTCAATAAAGACAAGTTGGGCAGGATCTATGGCAGTTCGTCTGTACTCCGTAGGTGTCATACCCAAAACTTCTCCAAAGACCGCCGAAAAATAATCTGCCGTTGCAAAGCCGCATAAAAAAGCAACATCGGACACAAGGCAATCCGTTTCCGTCAAAAGTCGCTTCGCCTTTTCCAAACGCCTGTCGCGTAAGTATTTACCGATACCGATACCGAACGCGCTGCTAAACCGATGGGATAGCGTGGACTCGCTCGTGTGGCATGCCTCGGCAATACTGCCGACGGAAAGCGGCTCTGCCAAATGTGCCTCTATATACGAAGTAGCCTCGTTCAACATTTTTTGTCCGCTGCGGCGATACGTCGGTTGCCCCTCCGCCATCCGCGCACGAAGCTCTATCGTCAACTGTGCCGCAAGGGATTCGCCACACAGTGCCATTACCTGCAAAAGTCCTTCTTCCTTTGGTTGCTCTCCGTTTATATGTAAACGATAGTAGCGGTGCAAGTGCTCGGCATCCAAATGATAAAGTTCGGATGCGCCCTCTATCACTTTTTTCTTTTGTTCTGCGTCACAGGGAAACGCGCCGAAAAGCAACGCGCCCGCCACAATGCCGTCAACAATGAGTGGCACCACGTATTCCTTGACACCGCAATGACACACCTCAAAAAAGCACTTTGCGGGCTTTTTCGACGTGCTTATCTTGATAAACAATGCCATGTGGCCATCGGCCACACAATGAGAAAATGCGTCAGGCGCGGTTTTGACATACGTGCAATAGGGATTTTCATACGTGTTAAGGTTCTTTTGCAACTTCTCCACGTAATCCGAGCGAAAAATCAAGCCTGAAAAATCCTTGACGGTCACGCTTGCATGGTAGGTTTTTTGTATATATTGCAAAGTTTTGAAAAGTGCATCCATAATTCTTCTGCCAAAGGCCGCTACGTCTTTGGCTCTTTCCTTTTTATAATCGGCGGCCCTTTTGCATCAAATAAGGCGAGCCGCCTCTGCCAATGCCTCTTCTATCACGACGTGCATGTCCAGATAGCGATACAGTCCCAGTCGTCCGCCGAAGATAACCTTCTTCTCCTTGTCGGCACGCGCCCTGTAAAGGGAGAACAGTTGATTGTTCTTATCGTCATTGACAGGATAATAGGGTTCCTCCCCCGCCCGATAAGGCGCGGGATATTCGCGCGTAATAATCGTTTTAGGATTGCTTTTTGCCGTCTGGCAACCAAACTCAAAATGCTTATGCTCGATAATTCTCGTGTACGGCACTTCGTACTCCGTATAGTTGACAACCGCACATCCCTGATAGTTTTCCATATCAAGCGTTTCGTTTTCAAAGGCAAGGCCGCGATATTCAAGCGCACCGTAACATTCGTCGTAATACGCATCGATCATGCCCGTAAACAATACCTTTTCCGCCTTTGCCTCCCACTTTGCACGGTCGGCAAGAAAATCGGTATCCGTCAAAACGTCGGCACCCGCCAACATCTTTTCGATAATCGGTGTATAGCCACCGATAGGAATGCCTTGGTATAAATCGTTGAAGTAGTTATTATCATATACATAGCGCACGGGAAGACGCCGAATAATTGAGGGCGGCAACTCGGTGCAGGGGCGCCCCCATTGCTTGGCGGTATACCCTTTGATAAGTTTCTCATAAATATCGCGCCCCACCATGGAAATCGCCTGTTCTTCCAAATTGGTAGGCACCTCGATGCCCGCTTCCCTAACCTGCTTGTCAATCATCGCGCGAGCCTCGCTCGGTGTACGCACGCCCCACATAGCGGCAAAGGTGTTCATATTGAAGGGGAGGTTGTACATCTTCCCCTGATAATTGGCAACGGGACAGTTGACGTAATGATTAAACTCCGCAAACTGCCGAATGTAGTCCCAAACGGCACGGTTGGAGGTGTGAAAGATATGGGCACCGTAACGGTGGACAACGATACCGGATTCCTCCTGCGTATAAATATTACCGCCGATGTGCGGACGGCGCTCCAATACGAGAACGCGCTTCCCTGCGCGAATGGCCTCGTGCGTAAAAACCGCGCCGTAAAGCCCTGCGCCAACCACCAAATAATCGTATGTGTGCATACTTACTCCATCCCGTCGAACATTTTCCACGACGTTTTTCTTATAGTAACAGTATACCTTTTTTTGCCGCCATTGTCAAGATATCTCCCGTCATTTTTGAGAATATCCGTCAAGTGTTCATCTCAAAACGGCAGATTGATATTTACACGATTTCGCCATAGAAAAAAAGGAAAACGGGCCATTCCCCACGAGAGGATATGACCCGTTTCCCCTGTCCGAAAAAAGACGACAAAATGCAATTAAACAGCGTCTATTCGTGAAAGTCCCAAACGCGTACGCATCTCCGCACTGTTTCTGCAAAGAAGGAACAAAAGCGCCTCGCAAATAAGGAGTTCAGGCAACATGTATGCGCCGTTATAAAGCAATGAATAAAGTGCAGGTGACATGTTTTCTGCCCACTGTCCCCAAATCATCACGCCCGAAACATAGTGGCAGACAAAACGCAAAACAAGTCCTAACGCCAAACCGCCGTAAAGAAGTGCAGACAACCGTTTTCCTGTTGTACCGCGCTCGCGCGCACAGTAAAAGCAAAGTGCGGCAACAAGGGGAATCAACATGAAGGGCAGGACGTAGTCAAACATGACGCAAATAAAGAGTGTTGCGCCGTCTTGGCAGTAAACAAAGACGTTTCCTGCCATGTATGCTTGAAAAATCTGCAAAAGCGTCGTCATAAAACCGCTTGCAAGTGCTGCAATCGGTCCGTTTCTGACCGAAAACAGGACCACAGGCAAAATGGAGGCAGGCGTGACCTTTCCACCCATGGGCATTTCAAAGCCAAAGAAACTGAGTGCAAAAGAAAGTGCCACCATGATGGCGCCCTCCGTCAAGAACGAAGCCTTGCTTTGTGCTCGACACGTACTGTTTGTGTTCATTCGATGAGACATAAGGAATTTCCTCCCAAAAAATAAAAAGTGTCGTACAGAATACCCGTACGACGACATATCTATCGAGAAAAATCCCGTTTATATCTTCCTACGCCGGTATTACCCGTTTCAGGTTAAAGGGTTCGGACACGTCCGTCTCAGCATTGCCTAAGGCACAGCACCCCTGATATTCTGTTTTTCGACCGTCATCATTATACATCATCTTATTTCTCTTGTCAATACCTTCACGGAATATTTTTCAAAAAACAACAACCCCACCGTCCGTGCCCCCCGTCCACGTCATTTTACGTCGAAATTAAATTTTTCTTTTTTTGCTTTTCCTCTTGACAAAAGTAAAAAAGCATGTTATAATGTGTAAAACGTTTTGTTTTACAGGTGTTGCCATGTTTGAAAAAAACCTGCACGTTGCTCTGCTTCTTGATTTTTACGGCGACGTCTTATCGGTAAGAAACCGACGCATCATGGAAGATTATTACTGTGATGACCTCTCTCTTGCCGAAATTGCGGAAAGTGAAGGAATTTCCCGTCAGGCCATCCGACATACTATTAAGAAATGTGAAGAGGAACTTCTCTTTTTGGAAGAAAAGTTGGGGTTGGCAGGTCAACTTCGAGAACTTAAAAAGACTGCGGAGGATATGACCGCTTTGGCCACCGCGCTTGAAGCGCTTTCGGGTTGTCCGTCAAAAGAGCAGATACTTTCGCTTGCGGCACGCATGAAGCGTACTGCCGCTATTTTACTTGAAAAACCGACCGAACAGGAGGAACGCCGTGTTTCAAAACCTGACTGATAAGTTGACAAACGCACTCAAACGTTTTCGCAACAAGGGCAAACTGACCGAGGCCGATGTCAAGGAAGGCATGCGTGAGATAAAACTTGCGCTCTTGGAAGCGGACGTCAACTTCAAGGTTGTCAAAGAATTTATTCGCTCCGTCACGGAGCGTGCCGTCGGTGCAGAGGTGCTTGAAAGTCTTCTGCCCGCACAACAGATTGTCAAAATCGTCAACGAAGAGTTGATACGCTTGATGGGCGGCGAGGCCCCCAAACTGGAAATGGCATCCCGTCCGCCAACGGTCGTTATGATGGTTGGCTTGCAGGGCGCAGGTAAAACAACGCACTGCGGAAAAATCGCCAATTATTACAAAAAAAAGGGAAAAACGCCCCTCTTGGTTGCGTGTGACGTTTACCGTCCCGCCGCCGTTGACCAACTTCACGTTGTCGGTGATAGTTTATCCATTCCCGTTTTTTCCATGGGTACCAAAAAATCGCCCGTGGAAATTGCCCGTGCCGGCATTGAGCATGCAACGCGAAACGGTTTTGACCTCGTCATGATCGATACGGCAGGCCGCTTGCATATCGACGAGGCATTGATGCAGGAATTATGCAATATCAAGGCCGCGGTCAACCCGACGGAAATTCTTCTAACGGTTGATGCCATGACGGGACAGGATGCCGTCAATGTGGCTGAAAGTTTTAATAGCAGTTTGGATATCACAGGCGTCGTCCTCACCAAAATGGACGGTGACACGCGCGGCGGTGCTGCTCTATCCGTCCGCTATATGACGGGAAAACCCATTAAATTTGTCGGTACCGGTGAAAAATCCGATCAACTCGAACTTTTCCACCCCGACCGCATGGCTTCCCGCATTCTCGGTATGGGCGACGTGCTTTCGCTTATTGAAAAGGCGGAAGAGGCGTTTGATGAAAAGAGGGCAAAAGAACTTGAACGCAAAATGCGGGAATCTGCTTTTACCCTTAGCGATTTTCTTGAACAGTCTCGGCAACTTCGCAAAATGGGCAATCTCGAACAAATTCTCAGCATGATGCCCGGCGGTGCCTCCCTAAAAGGCATTTCCGTTGATGAGGCACAGATGGCACGCACAGAGGCAATCGTACTTTCCATGACCGTTGCCGAGCGTGAAAATCCGCAAATCATCAATGGCTCACGCCGCAAGCGCATTGCAGACGGTTCGGGATGCCGCGTGGAGGACGTCAACCGTCTTTTAAAGCAGTTCGACCAAATGAAAAAAATGATGAAGCAACTCTCAAGCCCCGGTGGCAAACGAGGGCTCTTCGGCGCAAAAAAGATGAAAATGCCGTTTTAACGGATTTTTATAAAAAGACATTTATATAAAATTTTGGAGGAAAAAAACATGTCAGTTAAGATCAGATTGAGAAGAATGGGTCAGAAGAAGGCTCCCTTTTATCGCGTAGTGGTGGCAGATAGCCGCTATCCTCGTGATGGCAGATTTATCGAGGAAATCGGATACTACAACCCTCTCTCCGAGCCCGTTGAAATCAAAATCGATGCAGAAAAGGCAACCAAGTGGATTGCACAGGGTGCACAACCGACTGAAACCGTTAAGTCCCTTTTGAAAAAAAGCGACATCGTTAAGTAATTATCACCGTCATCCGACAGAAAGAGGAAACAATGGACCTTAAACAAACACTTATCGACATAGCGCGTGCCATTGTCGACTCGCCGGAGCAGGTTACGGTGGAAGAGGAAACGAATGAAAGCGGTGAGATCACCCTGATCCTTTCCGTAGCGCCCGACGATGCCGGTATGGTTATCGGCAGACACGGTCGGATTGCCAAGGCGATTCGTTCCGTGATCAAGGCCGCCGCTATCAAAGAAAACAAGAGAGTTTCTGTGGAAATCAGATAACTCACGGGGTGTTGCATCGTTTTGCAGCACCCTTGTTTTTATTTTAATCACTCTTTTTCAAGGAGGACACCCCATGACAGAAAAATATCTGATGGCACTCGACCAAGGAACAACGGGCTCCCGTTGCCTGATACTTAACCGTGCAGGACAGATCCTTTCGTCTTCGGCGAGAGAATATCCCCAGAGTTATCCCGCCGCAGGCTACGTGGAACAAGACGCCATGGACATTTGGGCAAGTCAATTTGCCGTTGCAGGTGAAGCGATGCAAAAACTCGGTGCTTCATGGGAACAAATCGACAGTATCGGCATCACCAATCAACGCGAAACGGTCATTGTTTGGGAGAAAGAGACAGGTCGCCCCATTCATCCCGCCATTGTGTGGCAATGCCGCCGTACTGCCCCGCTTTGCCGTGACATTCAAAACGATAAAGCATTGACGGAAAGCATCCATCAAAAAACAGGCCTCCTGCCCGACCCCTACTTTTCCGCCACCAAACTTCATTGGATTTTAACGCACGTCGAAGGCGCGAGAGAACGCGCAGAAAAAGGCGAACTTTGCTTTGGTACGGTAGACACGTGGCTACTTTACAAATTGACAAAGGGACGTGTATTCGCAACCGATTATTCAAACGCATCGCGCACGATGCTATTCAATATACATACCTTGACTTGGGACAAAGACCTTTTGGAGTATTTTGATATTCCCGCTTGCATGCTCCCGACGGTCTGCCCCTCGTCGCATATTTTCGGTTATACCGATCCGTCCGTTTTGGGTGCCGCCATCCCCATCGGCGGTGTGGCAGGTGACCAACAGGCCGCTCTTTTCGGACAATGTTGCTTTGAAAACGGCATGATCAAAAACACCTATGGCACGGGCGGCTTTCTTTTGATGCAGACGGA
>JAZSOK010000019.1:0-1851 GCA_045536865.1 Eubacteriales bacterium | reverse complement strand
AACGGAAAAGATCAACGGTGTTTTGCCACAAGCGGTCAAACCACATCATACTATCCTCGGGACGGCAGACGACAATCATTTCCTGCTTCTCAAACTGGTGAATACGGTAAACACCGCGCTCCTCAATGCCGTGTGCACCCTTTTCCTTGCGGAAGCAGGGGGAGTAACTGGACAGTGTGTAGGGAAGTTTCTTTTCGTCAATAATGGTGTCGATAAACTTACCGATCATGGAATGCTCGCTCGTGCCGATCAAATAAAGGTTTTCGCCTTCGATCTTATACATCATGGCATCCATTTCCGCAAAACTCATGACGCCTGTGACGACTTCGCTACGGATCATAAAGGGCGGGATGCAGTAGGTGAAGCCGCGGTCAATCATGAAGTCGCGCGCGTAGGAAATGACGGCGGAGTGCAATCTGGCGATATCGCCCATCAGATAATAGAAACCGTTTCCTGCCACCTTGCGTGCGCTATCAAGATCAATACCGTCAAAATTTTCGAAAATATCCGTATGATAGGGAATTTCAAAATCGGGAACAACGGGCTCACCGTAGCGGCAAACCTCGACGTTTTCCGAATCGTCCTTACCAATCGGCACACTGGGATCAATGATGTTCGGAATGGTCATCATCAGGGTGCGGATCTTTTCGTCATATTCACCTTCAAGGGCTTCAAGTTCGGCAAGACGGGCGGCGTTTTCGGCAACGAGTTTTTTCATTTCCTCTGCCTCTTCGCGCTTGCCTTGCGCCATTAGCACACCGATTTGCTTGGAATTTTTATTGCGCGAGGCGCGCAGATTGTCCGCCTCCTTCTTGTAGGCACGGTTCTTCTCGTCAAATTCGATGACCTCGTCCACCAAGTGAAGTTTGTTATCTTGAAACTTGCGGCGGATGTTTTCCTTGACAAGTTCGGGGTTCTCACGGACAAAACGTAAATCCAACATGGTTCTTCCTCCAGAAAAAATTCGTCAACAGAAAAGGGATGTAAATAATTACATAGCCCAAAGGACAAGCGATATATTAATTATTGTAGCACATCGGCCGTTCAAAGTCAAGGGCTTGCCCCCACGGAAGGGCAAAAAACTGTTAAAATTTTGTCATATTTTTTCGTTCTTTCTTATTATAAAAAATCGGTAAAAGCCCAAAAGAACTTTTACCGACCGTTTTTTACAGTTGACCTGCCGATAAGGCGATAAGCAACTCGATATTGTCCTGCTCGTTGCCCGCACCGTATGCGGCACGGTTTTTAACGCGCTTACCGCAGGCGAGGCACTCGTGGGTGATGATGTAGCCCTTTCGCGGATGCGGCTCGCTCATCACGGGGCGCATAAGCGCACCGCAACTGTTTGCGCGGTCGCCGGGATTGACGTCCACGTGTAAGGAATAAAGGCAATAGGGGCAATGGTTGCGCGAGGTAAAGCCAAGCGGCGGCACGTTTTTGCCGCAATGCCCACAAACGAAGCCCTCATCATTTTTTGTAAATTTTTTGTTTTCCGTGGTCATGCACCCCTTTACATAGAATGTCGTCTTTTTCAAATACTATATCATGCGCGGATTGAATTTTTTATAAAAATGCGCGCTTGAATCCGCCACGTTTCGGCGGTCTTCAAAGAAAGGAAGCCTTATAAGGTTTGTGATGAATATGAAACAACGTATGAAAAAAATGATTGCCGCACTCACGTGCCTGTCTCTTGTGGTCGTGATGTGCTTGCCGCTTTCGGTCGGCGCCTTCAACATCGAGGACGGACGGGTGCGCGACCGTGACGGTATCATCGGTGATCTTGATGATTCGTTAGGTTCAACGGGACGGCGTATTGACGAAAAGTTAAAGGACGGCATGGACGGTATGCGT
>JAZSOK010000069.1:0-5383 GCA_045536865.1 Eubacteriales bacterium | reverse complement strand
AGATAATGGAAATGAAAATTGCATTGTCCGTTATCTCTTAATTGTTTGTAGTAAATAAATATGGTGGGATTAGCTCAGTTGGTTAGAGCGTCAGGTTGTGGCCCTGAAGGCCGTCGGTTCGAGCCCGATTACTCACCCCATGAAAAATAGCACTTGCACTCGCAAGTGCTATTTTTCATGAAATGCGTCAAATCAAAAGCAAGAATTTTTAGCAGAAAAGCGACAGGCGGAATAAGTCCCGCAGTCGCTTTTCTTTTTGTATATTCTCAGTTCTTTTCGGCGAAGGGCTCGAGTTTCTCAAACAATTCGCCCACGTCCTCCGAGTGTGCAGTCAGCAAAATCGGATTTAACAGGTCAAGGCTAAAAATGCCCATGATAGACTTGGCATCGACAACGTATCTTCCGGAAGAAAGGTCGATTTCGATGTCGGAAAGGCTAACGATTTCTACAAAATTGCGGACGTCTTGAATGGTGGACAGGCGGATGTACATTGTCTTCATCTTTTCATTCCTCTTTTCATCAATGATAGGCAGGGCATACGTACATTAGGTATTATATCAAAAAAATGTATCAATGTCAAGTATTATTGGCAAATAATCAGAGATAATACTTCAAAAAAACGAAAAGCAAAACGGCGCTTTGCGTGTCACTTTTCCTGCCTTTCGCACAAAAGGCGGTAAAAATCGCTCTTCGTCATGCCGCGCTCGCGTGCGGCGGCCTTCATGGCATCCATGCGTGAGAGCCCCTTTGCCTCGTAGTCGGCAAGAAGCGCCTCGGGGGTGAGGTCTTTTCTTTCATCGCCGTTTAGCGCGTCATCACTCTGCACGGCGGCTTTTTCCACGGCGTCATGACAACCGTCAACAATCAAAACGTACTCGCCACGCGGCTCTTTTTCTTCATAGTAAGCGACGGCGCGCAGAAGGTCTGTGCGGATGATTTCTTCATTACGCTTGGTTAGTTCGCGGCAGAGGGCAATTTTCCTGTTGCCAAAGGCGGTGATCATGTCGGCAAGGGTGGTACGCAACTTGTGCGGCGCTTCGTAAAAAATGAGGGTGCGTTCTTCGTTTTTCAAGGCTTGCAGATGACGTCTGCGCTCACCTTTAACGGCAGACAGAAAGCCCTCGAAGGCAAACCGTCCTGTCGGCAGAGCAGAAAGCGCAAGCGCACAAACGGCGGCGCATGTCCCCGGGACAATGGAAACGGGGATGCTTGCCTCTGCCGCCAAGCGCACCAAATCTTCACCGGGGTCACTGATAGCGGGCATGCCCGCATCGGTGATGAGCGCGCAGGATTCGCCGCCCAAAAGCCGTGCGATAATTTCGGGGCCACGTTTCTTTTTGTTGTGTTCGTAGTAACTGACCAATTCTTTTTTTGTGTCAATATACTGCAAAAGTTTAAGACTGTTTCTCGTGTCCTCTGCGGCGATGAAGGAGACCTCTCTCAAAACCTTTGAAGCACGCGGAGAAAGGTCGGCAAGGTTGCCGATGGGGGTGGCGACGAGATAGAGTGTGCCGTCTTCCGTGCGGTTTTTTTCTTGACTGTCAGTATGATTTTCCGTCATAGCAGATCTCCTTTCTCTTTGTCGCTCTTTTTGGGGAAGTTACCGTAGGTTAAAATGTAGTCGTGTTCGGCGGAATTTTCTCTGTGCGTGCTATCCTTGTGCAAAAAGAGGGGAGGGGTGCAGACAAGGGCGGCACCGCCGCCTTTTTTTCCTTTGACCAGTATAAGCGAGGGCGGTGATTGCACGTCTGCATGCACGAAGGTGAGTTTTTTCGGTTCGATTTTATTTTCGCGCATGGCGGAAAAGAGGTCTGCCAAGCGGTCGGGGCGGTAAACTGCGTAAAAATGACCGCCGTATTTTAATTTGAGTGAGGCAATGCGGCAAAAGTCAAAGATATCGCCGTGCAACTCGTGGCGTGCCGCCGCCTTTTCGGGCGAATGGTTGATGATGCCGTCCGCTTTCATGTAGGGGGGATTGGTAAAAACGTACTGATACGTGCCATCGTCGTCAGCGGGGGAGAGGGCGCGAATGTCGCCTTCAAGGACGGTCAGACGCGCGGTCATGCCGTTCATTTCGGCGTTGCGACGGATGAGCGCGGCGTAGGTGCTTTGCAGTTCTGCCACGGTGACGTGCGCCGCCTTCTTTCGTGCTAAAAGAAGAAAAGAGATGATGCCCGAGCCGCCGCCAAGTTCCATGGCACGCGCCGTTTGCCGTTCGTCGATAAAGGAAGCAAGAAGCAAGGCGTCCGTCCCGAACGTAAGGCCACTCGTTTTTTGAAAAAGTTTGATGTCATCGTTGACGACGTCCAAGCGCTCGGACTCATTTGTGCTTTGCATACGATACCTCCTTCAGTGTTTGTACAGGTACCCGGACTTGCACTCGGGATTTCCTAGTCGGTGTAATGACTCTTATACGATACCTGCTCATTTTCGGTTTTGATAAAGAAAAGGGCGGAGCATGGTGACCATCCTCCGCCTTTAACATATCGTGCCGTGAATTAGTCTTCCTTCGGCTTCGGGGCAGCAACAGGACATGTTTCTGCACATGTACCGCAATCAATGCACTTATCGGCATCGATAACGTATTTGCCATCACCCATGGTGATGCACTCTACGGGGCACTCGCCTTCGCAAGCACCGCAAGCGATGCAATCATCGCTAATAATGTATGCCATAATGTTTACACCTCCCAGTAACTATTTTCCTTATTGTATCACACTTTATAAAAAAATCAAGATGCTTTTTGAAAAAAACACAATATATTCGTCAAAAAGAGATAAAAAGATAACATTTTCACACAAAATCAACCATTATTTTCCGTTTCCGCCTGACCTTCGTCCGCGATTTTATCGGCGGCGGGTTCTTGGTTATTGCGTGCATTTGCTTTGCGCGGGGTGTTTCCGTTCCCCTGTTTCTTCTCGCCTTCATGCTCCGTTGCGTCGGAATTGTTGTTTGTGCGCCGCGGCTTGCCGAGGACGGTCAATTCACTGCATGAATAGTATTTCGGGGAGTCGTTTTTGTCTTCAAAGCGCACCTTGACCATGCCTGCCAACGGCCGCGTTTCAATGACGATGCCTTCTCCGTTCGGGGTTGAAACGAGAGTGCCGTTTGACGGCGTGTTTTTTAGTGCTTCCTCGTAGGCATCATGCTCGTACCTTAGACAACACATGAGTCTGCCGCAACTGCCCGAAATTTTTGCGGAATTGAGCGAAAAATTCTGTTCCTTCGCCATTTTGATGGATACTTGCGTAAAATCACTGAGGAAAGAGGAGCAACAGAAGGGACGTCCGCAAGCGCCAAGACCGCCCATCAGGCGCGCCTCGTCACGGATGCCGATTTGTCGTAGTTCAATGCGCGTTTTGAAAATGGAGGCCAGATTTTTGACAAGTTCGCGGAAGTCAACGCGCGCCTCGCTTGTGAAATAAAAGAGCAATTTGCTATTGTCAAAGGTGTACTCAACGTCAACGATCTTCATGTCGAGACCGTATTTTTCGATGCGCTCCGCACCGATGACGGCGGCCTCCTTCTCCATGGCGCGATTTTTTTCGTTGCGCGCCAAATCGTTTTCGGTCGCAACGCGGACAATGGCGCGAAGGGGCGGCACGATCAGTGAGGTGTCAACAGGACGGTTGGCAATGGTTACGGTACCGAATTCCATGCCGCGGCTCGTTTCTACGATGACCGCACAACCAACGCGATACAAAACGCCGCGCGGGTCAAAATAATATGTTTTAGCGTTGCTACGGAAGCGAACGCCGACGATTTCAACGTATTCTTTTGCGGGCGTGACGGGTGCTTCTTCCGCCCCTGCGTCCGTTAGGGGCGCGTTTTCATCGGCGATAACGTCGTTATTGACGTCTGCCACGTCACTTCCTACGGCATTCGTTACGACGTCCGTTACGACGTCCGTGGCGGCATCCTCGTCCGCTTGTAACGCTTTCATTACCTCGCTGCGCGGCGTGCCCTGTTGACGGCGGCCACTTCTGTCTTGGTGACGACGTCTGCGCGAACGGTGATGACGGCGGAGACGATTGCCTGCATTGTTTTGGTTTTTATCCGCATTTGGCGGCGTTTTCTGTTCGTTCATTTTGGGAATCCTTTCTTTTTGGGATTCGTCCTGCGGTTTAACGGCAGGAGCGCAGGCCACTCAATAACGTGGCGGTGATGAGGGCGATATTGCCGTTTTTGGCACAATCCTGTGCCGCGGTGGTGAAAATATCGCTGTAAGAAACGAGGGTACGCAGGCTAAGTTGTTCGGCATCTGCCTCGGCACGGCTCTTTGAAGCATAGTAGAGAAGCGGAGCATCGGGTGCTTGCTTGACTGCCAAAAGATCGCGCATGGCCCGCGTTAAGAGTAGTAACTGTTGTAAAAATTCGGGACGCTTTTGGGGTAAAGCGGAGAACGCTTCGTGCAAGGACGAAAAACTCTTTTCATAAAGAAGTGCATGGATGAGTGCGTCGGTGGTTGCACGGTTCTTTTCAAGGGCGGTCAACGCTTTTTTGTCAAGGGCGTCAATGAGGGCGCCGATGCATCCGTTTGCCACCGTAAGGGCAAGCGCAAAACCGTCGGGCGACTCCTTTTCAAGGTCGGCGGCGAGGGGGAGATTGCTCCGTGCATACGCCGCAAGTTCGTCTTTTCGAAAGCATTGCATGCGTACGGGGCGCACACGGCTTTTGACGGTGACAAGAATGGTGTCTGTCGTTTCCGTTAAGAGGAAAATGCAGACGTTACGCGGTGGTTCTTCCAAACTGATGAGCAGGGCGTTTTGCGCTTCTGCCGTCATGGTAGATGCCTCGTCTATGATATAGACCTTGTATGCCGCCTCCGTGGCGGAGAGGTGCATGTCCTCGCGGATGGCACGAATTTGCTCAACACCGATGGTGGCGCGGTCGCCGCGACTTGTGATCATCACGTCGGGGGATTGTCCCGATAAAATTTTTCGACAGGAGGGGCATTCGCCGCAGGGAAGTACGGCACTCTCTTTTTGTGTGCAGTTCAGTGCCGCCGCCAACTGTATGGCAAGCGTTTTCTTGCCGCTTCCACTCTTTCCCTCAATCATGACGGCATGGGGGAAATTGTTGTTTTCTATTGCATAACCGAGGCGCGTGGCTATGGCACGGTTGCCGTAGAGTTTTGGAAAATATGTCTGCAAGCCGTCGCCTCCTTTTGAACGTCATCTTTGGGCATAACATTCAATTTTTATTATAACAAAAAAAAGCGGCGTTGTCAATTCTTTTTTTGCGGACTTGGTGAATATACGCTTTTATCACATATGTAAAGAATATTTTGGAACGTTTTTTGCAAGAAGAATTCTCTCGTGGAAAAAACTGTCACCGTCTTTTTTTGCATAAGGCTATTCACCCCTTATCCATACTATAAACA
>JAZSOK010000159.1:0-8873 GCA_045536865.1 Eubacteriales bacterium | reverse complement strand
GTTTTGATGGTTGGCGCAAGTGATAACGTTTCAAAGTATCTTTCGGGAAGGCCGCTTTTTGTCGGTGTATCACGCGCCGCATTGGAGGCAATGGCGTCGGAATGCACGGTGATTTTGTCAGGTAACGAGGGATATGGCGGTCTGGTCACAAAGGACGCACTTCCCTTTTTTGCAAAAGAAAATTTTTGTTGTCGTGGAAGTCTTCAAGCGACAAGAGGACGGTTAACTGAGGATATTCTTCTGGCTTTTTCGCTTTCAAAAGAGGAGCGCACGGCATTAGGGCGTGACGTGCGACAATACGTTTGTGAGAATTATACACCAAAAAGAATGGCAGAGGATGCGGAGGTTGTTTACTTTCGTGTCGTGCGTGCAAAACGCACACCCGCTATCATCCTATGCGGTTATCACGGATACGGCAACACGGGTGATGAACTTTCCTTGACACCCCTAATCGAAAAATGCAGACAAAAAAGCGAAAGGTTAGTTCTGCTTAGCAGACACCCAAAGAAAAGCCGAAGTCAATACGGAATTGAGACCTTACACCGCTACCGTCTTTTAACTCTTTTCTTTTCGATGAAAAAAGGGGATTGGTTTCTTTTCGTCGGCGGTAATTTGTTCCAAAATCAAACGGGAACGCGCTCGCTTTTATATTACTTTATTCTTGCGGAGATGGCAAAAATAAGGGGATGTCATATTGGTTTTTTGCGCGGAGGGATTGGCGAGATTCACGGTACAATTGCCAAGCGTATGACGCGCCGCGTCCTGAAAGAGTCGTCATTTATCGGTTTAAGGTGTGAAGCGGACCTGCGTTTGGCAGGTACGTTTGTGCCGAGCCTTCAAAAAAACTATTTATGTGACGCTTCGCTTTTGGGCGCGAAAACAGGGCGTTTTATCGACAAAAGGAAAAAATTCCCCTATATTACGGTCGCTTTGCGTCAAAACAAGGAGAACGTGTCACTGTGCGAAATAAAAAAAACGGCAGATGCGGTCGGCAAGTTTTGTGAAAAAAGAGGGTGTCGCGCCGTTTTGCTTCCATTTCATATATCAAAGGACCGCGCCTATCTTTCCTCAATTGCGAAGGAACTGCCGAACTGTGTCATGATAGAATGCACGGACGGCCCCCATTTACGGGCGATCCTTCGAGGCGGTAGTTGTACGATCACGTCGCGCCTTCATGCAGGATATTTATCATTGCTTGAAAAAACGCCCTGTATATTCATCCGTTATGATAAAAAGACGGAAGATCACGTGCGTATGATAAAAAAAGCGGCGAGGCGCATCGGTGCAAATTCCCCAATTCAGGGGCCGTATGATAAAATTGCCGACATTCTCTCGGTAAAAGAACTTCCCTTTCTAACAAACGGGGATTACGAGCGTTTGTTGGGCGCTCTCGGTGAAAAATGAATAATAAGAGGAGTTAATCGTCCTTCTTTTCATCATTGCCGTGCAAAGCGGCGCGAAACTCTTGTATATAGGCTGCACGGAGTGCAGCCTGTTCTTTTTTCTCATCCTCTGTCAGTTGTCTTGTTTTTGCTTCACGAGCCAAAAAATTGATGCGGTCAATATCTTCTTTTTTCATGAGACGTGCGCTCCTTTTTTCGTATAAAAACGTCGGTGTATGTTTTGCCATAGATTTTTACGGGAGGCAAGCCAAATGCCCAGTTCCGCCACAAGAATACCGCCGACAATGTCTATCAAAACGTGTTGTGCAGTCGTCACGGTAGACACGAATACAAGGACTGCAAAGACGAAGGAAAAACGGCGATAGGTCTTCGATACCGTCGGGCACCACAAAAGTCCGCGCCAACAAAAATAGGATACTAGGCAATGCACGGACGGAAATAAATTGTTGGCGGCATCAATATTGTAGACAAGGCGCATAAGCTCCGCCGACAAGCCCGAGCCGACAATAATAGGACGCGCCCGAAAGGTAGGCATGAAAACAAAGAACAGTCCCGATATGATTTTAGCAATAATCTCCGATGTCACGAAACGGCAACAAACCTCTGAATTTTCGCTACAAATGCGGATGTAATTATACGCCCAAAAAACGTAACAAACAAGATAAATATATACTGTTTGATTGATGACGGGAATTTTTTCATCCAATGCCGTCATCATGTCGATTGCCCACGGTGCGGCAATGGCGCGACCGCCGACGTAAGCAAGCATGTTGACAACGACGACGATAAACAGTGATACCCAAACGTAAAACGGCGGATTTTTTTTGCGTATAAAAGAAAGAACAGACATGCTTTAATTCCTTATCATATCGTATTTTAGGGATCGATTTTTGTAAATTCGCCGATGATCCCCGTTTCTGTATCGGTCAAATTTAGGTGCGCATCATTGGTTGAAAAGGTAAAACTTCGCTCATCCGTTCCAGGTAGGTCGAGATAAGAAAGTGTCAGTCTATCGCCGCTTACAGTGTATGAGAAAGTGGCGGTATAACCTGTTATATGGTTTTTGTCACGTCCTTGACCGTCACCGTAAAAAGTAAAGGTGTGCCCTTCGGATGACGGTACCACCTCAGAGTTTTCTTGTTCTTCAAAGAAAAAACTTCCCGAAAAGGTGCCTTGCAAAGACGCGGGCGCGCAGGATAAAAAAAGAAAAATTAAAAGTAGGCAAGCGGTAGCGCGCTTAAAACGCAAATAAAAAGACATTTTCATCATTTGACACACTTGGGGGATACACCGATACACTGCCCCATTTTGACAACGGACTCTATTCCCTGTGCGGAACGGTCAAGCAGAATGGGAGGTACGAAAACGGCATCCTTTTGGCAAAGAAGAATCACGGTTGAACCGCCGTAATCAAAGTGTCCCGCCTCCTCGCCACGCTTAAAGGTTTTTGTGTTTTGACGGTTGGAAATACGACCGACCAACATCGCGCCTACCTGCATGAAAATCATGTCCTTAAAATGCTTTGTGCGTAAAAGTGCATATTCTCTTGTGTTTTGCCTGTATATATCGGCATAATCAAGCGCTATCGGTTGCACCGTGTGATAGGCACCCGCGATATGCACATAGCGGGTTCTCACCCCGTCATCGGGAAAAGAGTACCGATGGAAATCATCAACACACAAGCGGAATATATAGCAATATCCGCCATGAAAGCGCTCCGCCGTGCGTTTTGAGCGAAGAAGATGCTCGGTGGAATACGGCACGCCTTTTATAAAAAAGACGGCATCAGACGTGATGGGAAAAACGGTTAACTTTGCATCGGCAGGGCTCATGAGATGGGTTGGATTTTTATCAATAGGACGCGCCTCCTTTTTAATAGAGCGCGTAAAAAACTGATTAAAGGATGTAAATTGCGCGGTTTCGTATTCTGCCATTTTGATATGTGAACGGCGAATAAAGGGACCTATTAACCGTGTGGAGAGTTCACTGTCCATGAACTTCCCTGCCAACTTGGAAAACGTAGGAGAGACCATGGGCGCTAAAAGCATGCGTCCAAGTGTTTTTGAATATAGAAAGTTAAGAAAAGAGGACGGTTCGGCTATATAGGCAGGAAAATCGAAAAAAGCCTCTGTTTTTTCGGGGGTATGCGTTGATTTTTTCATCGTTACAACCTCTCTGTTTATATCTTTCACTGCTCATCCACTTGCTTTTTTCTTCGCACTGACTTCGCTTTTTTAACGCGAATGTGAATGTGGAAAAGCAAGGTGGCAATGCCGCAGGATATAAAGGCGAAATAGTGGCTAATGGTGCGTACCAAAATCATAGATAAATTTCTTCTTGTAAAGAAACCGCCCAAAAGGACGATGAACAGATATTCAGACACGCCCATCGCACCCGGGATAGGCACACTGTTGGCACCGAGTGTCACTATCATTTGGTGCGCCAACACCTGAACGAGATTGTCGGGTGCGCCGCCTTCCGCTAAAAACACAAAAAGCGGTACGCAATACAAAAACAATCTTTGAAGGAGATTGAAGACGAGGGGCACGAACCAAACGGAGGGGTGCTTTGAAAACGTCTTTACAACACGTCGATAATCGGTGAGATATTCTTCAAAGGCAAGTTCCTTTTCATCTCTGTTTTTAAAAATACGCAGACGACACAGTAGAGCAATCCCAAATCGACCGATGGCACGAATGATATTCGGGAAGACCATGCAAAAAACACAAAGAATGATTAAAAACACGTTAAAAACGATGGCTACAAGAACAAATAACTTAACTTTAATGTCCGTGCCAACAAGCACTTTTGGAGAGATTATAAAGCCAAGTGCCCCGAGAATAATCAAAGCAAGCGTGTATTGAAAGGTATTGAGAAGTAAGGCGGCGGTTGCCTTGGATGCCGTATAACCTGTTTTGCTCATATAGTATGCCGCCGCAGGTTGTCCGCCCGTGGCGGAAGGGGTGATAGCGGAAAAATAAATATCGGCGGTAGCATAGACCAGTGTGCCTGAAACCGTAGGCTTTTTTTTGCTTATCTTTGAAAGAATAAATGCAAGACTGGCGGCTTCGGAAGAAACTGACAAAAAGACGCAAAAAATTGCGGCAAAAAGAAAGACGGGTGCTTCTAATTGTCGCAAATAGGCAAAAAAATTTCTCCAACTGATGGCTTCGGCGCCACCATTCAAAACCAGAAAGGTGAACACCATAAGAAGCACGATGACAACTATACTGATAATTTGCCTTTTTAAGTCAAAAACCTTCGGCGTACTCATATATTTCACTCACTTACGTACTTATATATAAATTATATAATACAGTATAACATATACTTATCGTTTTGTCAAATTATTTAAGCACCTTATTTTTGAATTTGTGACAACTTCACTTGACAGATGAAGAAAAAAGATGTAAAATAAATCAAGAGGTTTTCAAAGGAGAGGTTTTTTATGGCTATATATCAACATGTCGATGAACTTATCGGACATACCCCCCTTTTATCGCTTACAGGTTTTTGCCGTCATGAGGGCTTAAACGCAACCCTTCTCGCAAAATTGGAAATGATGAATCCCGCAGGAAGCGCCAAGGATAGGATTGCCCGTCGTATGATAGAAGATGCACGCAAGGCGGGTGTATTAACGGACACGACGGTGATCATTGAGCCGACAAGTGGAAATACAGGCATTGGACTTGCCTCCATCGCCGCCGCGTACGGCTATCGTATCATTTTGACAATGCCCGAGACCATGAGCATTGAGCGCCGCATGCTCCTTGCCGCTTACGGTGCGGAAATTCATTTAACACCTGGTGCAGAGGGGATGCAAGGCGCCGTAAAAGAGGCAAATCGCTTGGCAGAAGCATTCCCTTCCGCATGGATTCCCTCGCAGTTTGACAACCCCTCAAACGTGCTTGCGCATTATGACACAACGGGCCCCGAACTTTTCTCTGATACAAACGGCAATATTGATATTTTTGTTGCCACCGTTGGAACGGGAGGCACGTTTAGCGGCACTGCCAAGTATTTGAAGGAAAAAAATCCGCATATCATGACGGTGGGTGTTGAGCCTGCCGCATCGCCCCTCATTTCAAAGGGCGTGTCGGGAACTCATAAAATTCAAGGCATCGGTGCCAATTTTATCCCTGCTAATTTTCATTCCGATTTGTGCGATCGCATGCTCACGGTGACGAATGAAGAGGCATTTTATGCAGCAAAAACGGTTGCCAAAACAGACGGTATTCTTGTCGGTATTTCCTCCGGTGCCGCCATTGCCGCCGCCACCGCACTGGCAAAGGCCCCCGAAAATGAAGGGAAAACCATCGCGCTTATATGCCCCGATACGGGCGAGCGGTATTTGTCTTCCGACCTCTTTGCATAATCTGCCGAAAAATAAATACCATTTTGAAAATAAAAATCACGCCCCGCAACCGCGAGGGCGTGATTTTTTATTTTATGCTAACATGTTGATAAGGGGCGTAATCAAGCCAAGCACAAATCCAATATATCCGCCCAATCTGACCAAAACGTTCAATTCCTTTTTCATGACGGATAGAAGCATATGCTCGAGTTCCAAAACATCCATTTCATTGATTTTGGTTTCAACGGTACCTTCAAAATCAAATTGACGGACAATTTCCGCAATCTTCTTTAAAACAACATTTTCATACGCCTTTAATACAAGACCGCGCACACGTTCTTCATCAAAACCGAAGCGTTCCAAAAGGTCTCCCGTATTCATTGCTTCCAGTTTTTCCGTTTCCTCGTGTATCAAAGGTAAGAGGACCGTTTCCCCGTTGTTTTCAAGATAAAGATGAAGTTGTGTGGTCAATGGCTTTGAAACGGCACGAATGGTTTCCTCGGTGATTAAGAGCGAAAGGAGTGTTCCGTGCATTTGCGCTTTGAGTGAAGCACCGCCATCGGATAAAAGTAACGCCTCTAAATCAATTTTTTGGACACCTGATATGATTTTTGAAAGCAGGAAACGTTCTAGCGTGTCCCTCGTATGAAGATACCTTTCTTCACCGACGAGGCTCGTCGTCAATTCTTGTAGGGTATGATAATTTTTTGCTTTTTCGAGTTCCTTGATGGTTTCGTTACAAACAGTATCCTTCACCACGTCGGAGCGAAGCATACGCTCAATATCATCGGGTGTCAAAAGCGTTCGTCCCACCGCTTGACCAATGGCGTGCCCCAAATGGGCTTTGCGCCTGGGAATGATACCGGGTGTTAGCGGAACGTGAAAACGACCGATATAAATCGGCTTCAAGGGGCGAAACATCAACTTGACAGCGACGTAGTTTGTCGCATATCCGATGATTGCACCGAGTATGGGCCCGGTAATTAGTAAAATCCAATTCATAAATCAGTCCCCATTTTTCTAAAAATACGGTCACTATTGAAAAAGTCGAGCTGTTTTGCGCTCTTTTTTGAACGCAAAGCAGCCCGCAGATGCTTATAGCACCGTTAATTCAACAATCTCCGAGCAACGAAGCCTTTCTAATGTGAAGGAAACGGTACCGTCTTCGTTGATGGTAAGCGGTAATTCGACGTTGGACGGACGGCAAACGGCGCGCTTGACCTTTTCATTCAGGCGCAGTGTGACAGAAATGTCTGCCAGAGTTGCCAAATCCTCAATGATCTCAACCCCTTCTCCGCGTTTAATGGTGTTCGCGTAAAGAAGATGTAAGATATACGAACTATCCTTTTTATAAAGCGTCACCTTACCGGAGGAAGGCAGATTGGTTACAACGGTCTTGTTTTCTGCACCGAGCAGTTTTTCCATCAAGGGTAAAATCAACTGCTTGGCGTTCAATGAACCGACAGATGCATATTCTTCAAACAGTCCAACCGCCACGTAAATGCCGTCTTTTCCTGCGGTAATGGCAGGAGAAACGCGGTCATAGTCACAAGGGGTATGCTTATGCGAGCAGAAATTCATGCCCTCACGTTGGAAATAGGGCGAAATCTTATCGGCAAGCACTTCTCCCGTTGCTTTGATATCATATGCTGGCGCATGAACGACCAATGCCATGCCGTCACCCGCTTTTAAGGGATAGCGCGCACGGAAATAGGTGGGATGAAATTGATCCTCACAGACAAATTCTGCCCCCAAATCGAAAGCAATTTTACCTTGATACACAGGTGCGCGACCAATGGCAAGGAGTTTTCCGCCCGCTTGCACGTATTTTTTTAATTCACCGTAGGTGATGTCGTCAAGGTCCATATCCTCGGGTAAAACAATTAAGGGGTACTTCGTGGAAATCTCCGAATTGTCTATCACGTCGAAAAGATATTTTTCCTCAAAGAATATGCGTCCCGCGCCGTTTTTTGCCTTGGGCTTTTGAGGGTCATTTCGTGCAAGAATAGCAAATTCAGGCATAAACGTACCGCCGCGCCATGCATCTCTTGCGTGAATGTAACGCATGGCATTACCGACGTTTTCATAGGTATACCAATCGACTTTTCCGTTCGGATGCAATTGATCGCCGACGGACAAGGATGCATCAAATGCCAAGCATTGTGCGCCCTCATAGAGGAGTGCGTCCTTATACTTGAAGCCGCCAAATTCACCCCACGCGGTATGGAACTTACCTGTCATACCGATGCAGTTTTTGTTCTTACGGCGGATATAGGACATAGTTATGGGGAAATGGTCGTACCCCCAACCGCCCGTAGGCAATGACTCTGCTTCAAGTTGATCGCAACAGTCCATACGGTCGGGACGGCCGATGGGAAAATTCCCTGCATTGTAGAAAACAAGCGTATCAGGCTTGATATTACGAATAACGCCCGTCAAACGAGAGGTAAACTTCGCAAAGACGTCCTTCGCCTGTTTTGCCAAATCATCCCTATTACGATAATCAAGGCCCTTTTCTTGCATATCCTTCATGCAGTAATGACAGGTACAGGGGCCGTCTGCCACGATATCATAAAAAATACCGTCGGGCATATAGCGCTTCATCACTTCTTCGGTCTGCCCTACCAAGACGTCGAGATAGGGCGTATTAAAGCAAAGACGCTTAAATACGGGGTATAGAAGGTTATAGCGACCGCCGTCGGCACCAACCTGCAACCATTCGGGATGTGACATGGCGATATGTTCATCAAATCCTGCGGAAATATAAATTTTCGCAGAAACGCCTGCCTCACGGCATGCGGCTATTTGATCATCAAGAAGCGGCCGTGTGAGATAGGGGTGGGTAAAATACTTATCGGAATAGTAATACATGTTACCGTGATGGCATTTTGCAAAAACGGTAATAGAATCAAGATCGGCTTCCTTTAACGCGCGGACAAATTCATCGTGATTAAATTCGCTACCGATATTTTTGATTTTTTCCGACGTGTGAAAATCAAGGTGTACGCAACGATTATCCTTCATTACGACCTTCATCCTTTATTTCTTAAAATTATTCGTTTTCGTCTTCGCAACCGTCGCAACCTTCACAGTCGCCTTCGCATTCAATTTCACAC
>JAZSOK010000165.1:0-2201 GCA_045536865.1 Eubacteriales bacterium | reverse complement strand
GGACTTGGCATCCTTCAATTTGATATTGTATTTTGGCGAATGCTTTTTGATAAGCACGTTTTCAAGTGTGAGCGCCTCAATTTCCGTTTGACAGAGGATGTAATCAAAATCAAACACAAGGGAAACCATACGGGAGGTCTTTAACGATTGGGGACGCCCCGAAAAATAAGAGGAAACGCGGTTTTTCAGTGCGCGGGATTTGCCGATATAGATGATGTGTCCGTCTGCGTTTTTCATCAAATAGACACCCGGGCAGAGGGGCAGGGCGGCAGATTTGTCGCGCAAGAATTGTATACGGCTTGTGTCCATGTCGGCAACTCCTTATCAGATTATTTTGAAATAAAAACAAAACCGACGGTCACGTGTCACACATGCCCGTCGGTTAAAGACCCTCGTAACATTACCGCGCAAAAAGCATGGCACGCAGATAGGCCAAGAATGACGTTATTCGCTAAATTCAGAGTCGATGAGCGCAACAAGACCATCCAAAGCCTCGTTTTCGTCTGCGCCGTCTGCCAAAAGCGTGACGGTGACGCCCTTCACGATGCCGAGAGACAAAATTCCAAGAAGGCTCTTGGCATTCACGCGGCGGTCATCCTTCTCCACCCAAATGGAGCATTGATATGAGTTTGCCTTTTGAATGAAGTATGTAGCCGGTCTTGCATGCAGACCGACACTGTTTTGAATCGTGATGCTGCGTGAAGTCATAAATATACGCTCCTTTATTTCGCAATGCTCGTTTTCATAAAGTATATCAAATTTTCTTGATAAAATCAAGCATTTTTTAAATTCTTCGTGAATTATTTTCACAATTCGTCAATTTGACGAAAAAATGTCGATTTTGAGGACAAGAATTGTGACATTCAGTTGACCAATTTGCACTTCTTTCCTCTGATTGACGGCGATATGCTCTCCGCTTTTGAGAAAAAAACCGTTTTTGTTCAGTTTTCCGCGGACAAGCATCGTGCCCCGAAGTTCGTATGCGGTTTGGGAATCGAGAAGAACAACGGTGCCGTCACGACGGACGACCTCTGTTTTCTTTGGCGAAAACGTCATCTTTTCGGCAAGCGTTCCCAAGAGCGCGCCATCCTTTTGCAAATAAATCTTATCCTCATTTAGGACGGAGGAGAGTTTTGCCACGCTTTCGGCATCGAAGGTATAGGTGACTTTTGCCGTTGCATCACCGCCGCCGTCGGGCGGTGCGGTCAGCAGGCGATAACGTGCCATAATCAACAGAACGCCCACGATGAGTGCCAAAAGAAAAATAGTATCGTAAAGTGAGAGCCGTCTTTTCTTTTTCATCGGGCGGACACCTCACACGGCGCGAAGGAGGTCGGGTTTGATAGAGCGTCCTTCGTGTAAATGCCCGTGGGCACAATCATCGTGCATTCTCCTGCCCCCGAGAAAAAAGGCGTTGAAAAGTAAACGGTTTTTCCAAGGGATAAAAGATAGCCGTTGACTCTCTGTCCGTTTTCTTCTGCAAAGCCTTCCGCTTTAACGGTAAGGATAACGTCCACATAAGGGGGGGGGGGTCCGGTAACCAGTCCGGGGAGTTCCTCGTTATAGGTCTCCGTCATGTGCGGTGATACCGCGATATCGCTCACGCGACCGATATCGTATTTGCCCACGTTGTCTATGAGGGGCGCACCGATGGATAGGGCGGAGACGGTTTCGGGATGAACGGACGGGATGGTTAAGGTATAGACAAAGGGTTGTGCATCCTTTGCCGATACGTGCATTGACAAAAACGATGGAAGCAGAAGGGCGAAAAGAAAGACGGAAATTTTTTGCCATCGGCGATGGCAAAAAGGGGAAAATGCGTGCAAAGACATGGCAAGTTCCTTTCAAAAAAGAGATTCGCTTGCCTGTCACGTTATCGTACGAAAAGAATTATTTGACAGAAATATCAATGGCGGATGCCGAGGCGTCTGCCGTCTCGCGCTCGGGGGCGGAGGCCTCTGACAAACGCTTTCTTGCGCTTGCTACCAACATGCCCGCAATGAGGAAGAATAAAAACATAATGCGGTAATTGTAGAAAATATAATCCGTGCATCCTTGTATCAAAATGCCCACGAGCGAGGCAAAGCAGGCAATTTGCAAGGTCCGCATGCTTTCCCCCTCACGGTACATTGTGCGGGAGAGGGAGACGGCGACCAACACGAAAACGAAAACAAGGAAGACAAGGAGAGGCAGGATACCCA
>JAZSOK010000112.1:0-2518 GCA_045536865.1 Eubacteriales bacterium | reverse complement strand
CTTCCGTGCTGGCGGCAAACGGCATTCGCGTTTACTTGTTCGATGCCCTGCGCCCCACCCCCGGACTCTCCTTTTCCATTCGTCACTACGGTTGTATTGCGGGTATCAACATCACCGCTTCGCATAATCCGAAGGAGTATAACGGCTACAAGGCGTATTGGGAGGACGGCGCGCAAATTTCGCCCGAGCAGGCCGACGTCGTGAGCCGTGCGGTGGAGGAAATTCCCGTCCTCGGCGGCGCAAAATTCATGGATCTCGAAACGGCAAAGGCAGAGGGAATCGTCACTCTCCTTGGCGAAGAAACGGACAACGTTTATTTACAAACCGTCCTTTCCACGCGTGTCAATAAGGACGCCATCACAGCCGTTGCCGACGAACTGAAAATTGTCTATTCTCCTTTGCACGGTGCAGGCTATCGCCTCGTGCCCGAGGTTCTTTACCGTGCGGGCTTGAAGCACCTTTATACCGTTGATTCGCAGATGGAGCCGAACGGCGCTTTCCCCACGGTGAAAAAGCCGAACCCCGAATATGCCGACGTCTTTTCTGACGGCATTTCTATTGCCAACCGCGTGGGCAGTGATTTGGTGATTGCGACAGATCCCGATGCCGACCGCGTCGGCGTGATGTGCCGTCGCGCGGACGGACAGTTTGCCACCATCAACGGCAACCAAATGGGCGCGCTTTTGCTCGATTACGTCATTCGCGCACGAAAGAAATGCGGCATACTCCCGAAGGAGGCGTATGCGGTGAAGTCCATTGTGTCAACCGATATGGCCTATGCCATTGCCGAGAAAAACGGCGTCTGCTTGCACGACGTGTTGACGGGCTTTAAGTTTATCGGTGAGGTCATTAAAAATTACGAGGCAAGCGGCCGCGCCGATGACTTTTTGTTCGGCTTTGAGGAAAGCTACGGCTACCTGTTCGGCAGTTATGCGCGCGATAAGGATGCGGTGGGCGCAACGCTCATGATCGTGGAAATGACGGCAGATTACCGTTCGCGCGGTATGACGCTTTTGGATGCACTCGACGAACTTTACGTGCGCTACGGCACTTACGGTGAACGGATGCTCGACGTCTATATGGAGGGCATTGACGGCACGGAGCGCCGCCGCCGCTTGATGAACGGCCTGCGCGGGCAACCGCCCGTTTCCTTTGGCGCGGTGGGCGTTTCGCAAATCGGTGATTATCTTTCGGGTGAGGTTCGCACCTTTGGTGGCGAACTCGTCGGGAAAACGGATATGCCGTCAAGCGACGTTCTTTATTACACGCTTGAAAACGGCGACAAGATCATCGTCCGTCCGTCAGGCACGGAGCCGAAGGTGAAAATTTATTTCTTGGCGCACGACGATAATGCCGCATCTCTTGAAGAAAAACTTGACGCTTATCAGAGCGACGTGGAAAAATTAACTTCTAATTGACAACTATTGATAACATTTGCGACTTGCCGCGCGTTGCGGAAAATCAATGAATACTCAAAAAAAGGAAAGGCAACGACAGTGACCGAAAAACAAAAACACACACGAAATTTTTCGATTATTGCACACATCGACCACGGCAAATCCACCTTGGCAGACCGTCTGCTTGAAAAGACGCGCGCGGTGGAAACGCGTGAGATGGAGGCACAACTCCTTGATAATATGGATTTGGAAAGAGAGCGAGGCATCACCATCAAGGCGCGCGCCGTTTCCTTGTCCTATCAAGCGAATGACGGCGGCACTTATCTTTTTAATTTGATTGACACGCCCGGTCACGTGGACTTCGGCTACGAGGTCTCCCGTTCGCTAAACGCATGCGAGGGGGCACTTCTCGTCGTGGATGCAACGCAGGGGGTGGAGGCACAGACGCTCGCAAACGCCTATCTTGCCATTGAAAACGATTTGGAAATTTTGCCCGTCATCAATAAAATTGATTTGCCCTCCGCCGACGTTGAGAGGGTACGCGCGGAAATAGAGGACGTCATCGGCATTCCCGCAAGCGATTGCCCCGCCGTTTCGGCAAAGGCAGGCTTGAATATTGAGGACGTTCTTGAAAAAATAGTCAGTGATATTCCCGCACCCGCGGGCGACGTGGATGCGCCCCTAAAATGCCTCATTTTCGACTCGCACTACGATAGTTACCGTGGCGTTGTCGTTTGTATTCGCGTGGTGGACGGTCGCCTGAAAGAAGGGGACCGCATTCGACTGATGAGTACGGGCGCCGTCTTTGAGGTGGTGGAGGTCGGTACCATGAGCGCCTTTGGCTTGAACAGAACGGGTTGTCTCGAAGCAGGGGACGTCGGCTATTTGACCGCCAGTATCAAAACCGTCGGGGATACCCGTGTCGGTGATACGGTGACAACGGCAGAAAACGGTGCGAACGAGCCGTTGCCCGGCTTCCGTCAGGCGCAACCAATGGTTTACGCAGGTATCTATCCTGCCGACGGCGCGCGTTATGGGGATCTGCGCGATGCCCTTGAAAAATTGCAGTTGAACGATGCCTCCAAGTCGGATCGTAGCCATGTCGTTCTGTGAGCCAAGGA
>JAZSOK010000029.1:0-2223 GCA_045536865.1 Eubacteriales bacterium | reverse complement strand
TCAACGCCCATCTCGTTTAGCATCAGTGCACATCCCTCGCCCTCGTGATTTGCGCGGAACTCATACGCGCCACCGGGGAAAATGACAACGGCGGCATCGGAGTGGCGCACCTTTGCAGGGTAATAGGTCAGGGTGGGGATCTCCTCATGCCGTGCGGGGATGACTTTTCCGTATAAGGGCATCTTTTGCGCTTGATCGGGTCTTTTTGTAAATGTCATAATATTTTCTCCTTGTTTGAATGTTATCGAATACCGTGATTAAAAAAGGTTTCTGCTTTGCGGTGAAAGTGTCTGCCGATGAAGTAGAGAAGCAGTGCACAGAGTGTGTAAAACAGATATTTGAACACGATGTATACGGCGTCGGGGACGCCGAGGGTGGAGTCTCCCTTGCTAACGTCACTCAAATAGGGGATGGTGTATACAAACAGTTCGCGGAGTAAGGCAATGAGCAAAGAGACGGCGGCAAGGACGATTTGGGACACACTGACAATGCGCTTTGCGTTTTCCTTGCTTCTTTCGGGGAAAAAGAGCGTTAAAACGAGAAATAGCACAAACGAAAGTCCGACGATCAAAAGTAGGGATACGATATCCTCCGAAAGAAGACTTCCAAGATAAATTCCGCTTTTCCCCGTCTCCCACCACGTGTCAAAAAAGAAGTTTGTGAAGAACATGGTCGTCAAAAGGCGACAGATAAAAAAGAGAAGAAAATAAGCGGTGGCGAAGCAGGGGATGACGTAGGGCGTTCCAAAACAGATGAGAGAGAACAAAAACATCGCACTGAGCGTTCGTATCGTCATGGACAACACTTCGCTTATAAAATAGACAACGGTGACGAAGATGCCGTCTTCCTCTAATGAAAGGGGAGGTGCCACGGTCAATACCGTTTCCAGTACCGCCGCCAAAAAGAGGGCAATGCACCATCCTGTAAAAAGCGGCGAACGCACGGTTGTCCACAACTTGCTGACAGCTGAGTTTTTTGACGTAGACATAGAGTAATCCTTTCTTTTGGCACGGGCACGGTCTGCTTTTTATAAAGCAATCGACACCGGACGCGCTCTTTTTTCGTACTGCAAGGCACAAAAGAACTCGCATGGTATATTATAACACGACTTTTTACGAAAGTAAAGTATTCTTTTTAAAAATATAGGAAAACGGTAAACTGCTTTTTTCGAGCCGATACGTCATGCCGACACGTCATTTTTTGACTTTCTTTTGCATACAATGCAGAAGGAAACGACGAATGAATTCGGGAGGATGCCATGGGCTTCTTTAATCAAAAGAAAGAATGTGATATCGATCTGCACGCCTTGACACCGACGGCTTTGTACGAATGTATTGAAAAAATGAGTGCCTTTTATCCCGCGTTGGAGGTGGGGGAACTTGCAAAGTCCATTTTAGGACGGCCTATCCCCCTGCTTCGCTTGGGGCACGGATCGCAATTTGTCCTGTACGTGGGCGCGCACCACGGTATGGAGTGGTTGACGACGGTGCTTCTTCTTTATTTTATTGATGATTTGTGTGACTGCGCGCGTTACGGTCGCCACGCGGTGGGCTTGTCGGCAGAATATATTTTACGCACGCGCACGCTCGTCTTCGTTCCCATGCTCAATCCCGACGGCGTGCAACTTGCCTTGTGCGGCGCGGATGCGGACGGTATTTTGACCGAACGGCAACGGCAGATGAACGGCGGCAGCGATGATTTTTCAAGGTGGCAGGCAAACGCACGCGGCGTGGACTTAAATCACAATTACAGAACGGGCTTTTACGAGTATAAAAAACTGGAAAGGGAGATGAACGTTTATAGCGGTGCGCCGACGCGATTTAGCGGTGAGGCACCCGAATCGGAGCCTGAAAGTGCCGCGCTTGCCGCTTTTATCCGTTCCCTGATGCCCCATTCGATTTTTACCCTCCACACACAGGGGGAGGAGATCTACTGCGGGGGTGGGGCGGCGGTTGGGGGCAGGATTCTTTCCATGGTGCGCGCCATTTCGGGTTTGGAAAGGTCGGCAGGCACGATACCGCCCTCGTGACAAACGTCTCCGCAGTAGTAGTCGCTTACTTGACCGTAGATCTCATCCTGACAGTTATAGAAAAGCTCGGCAAGATAGTGATATCCGTCATAAGAGGTCTTCAATACGTTGGGACGTGTAAATCCGCCTGCCCAAAGTCCTTGAGGTGCCATATAGTCGGCAACATCGGAAAATCCCTTAACCATAAGATGCTG
>JAZSOK010000134.1:0-20353 GCA_045536865.1 Eubacteriales bacterium | reverse complement strand
AAGACCGCTTGGCCTCCGACTTCTTGTGCCACCGCCTCCGAGGCTCCCCGCGACGGCATTGATTTTTTGCCGCTTTCCGTAGACTATGATGAAAAGATGTATGCAGTCGGTAAGATCCCCGGCGGTTATTTGCGCCGTGAGGGAAGACCTTCCGAAAAGGCTATTCTTACAAGCCGCGTCATTGACCGCCCGATCCGTCCTCTCTTCCCGAAGGATTTGAGAAACGACGTTTCCTTGGCTTTGACGGTTATGTCGCTCGACCCCGATTGCTCACCCGAAATTACCGCCATGATCGGCGCGTCCATCGCCCTGTCCATTTCCGACATTCCGTGGAACGGTCCTATCGGCGGCGTGTTCGTCGGCATGGTTGACGGTGAGATAGTCATCAACCCGACACATGAACAACGCGAAAAGAGCATTCTTGAACTGACGGTTGCCGCCAGCGAAAAGAAGGTCGTTATGATTGAGGCAGGCGCAAAGGAAGTGTCCGACGACGACATGTTTGCCGCTATCATGAAGGCGCACGAGGTCATTCGTGATTTGCTCGTCTTCGTCAACGAAATCATTGCCGAAATCGGCAAGCCGAAGTTCGCTTATCCCTCTTGCGACGTCGATCACGACATGTATGAGGCAATCAAGGACTTCTGCATCGAGGACGTTCGCGCCGCTCTTGACACCGACGACAAAAACGTACGTGACGAGCGCATGCATGCCGTCACCGAAAAGGTATATGCAGAGTTTGACGAGAAGTATCCCGACAGCCATGCGGCATTCGGCGAAATTCTCTACAAAATTCAAAAGTACGTGGTTCGCCGTTGGCTCCTTGACGACGGTAAGCGCGTTGACGGTCGCCGTATGGATGAAATCCGTCCCCTCGCCTCCGAGGTTGGTATTCTGCCTCGCACACACGGTTCGGGACTCTTCACCCGTGGTCAGACACAGGTGTTGACCATTGCAACACTCGGCTCTTTGAGCGAGGTGCAGAAGCTTGATGGCTTGGATGATGAGGATACCAAGCGTTACATGCACCATTATAACATGCCCGGCTATTCGACGGGTGAGGCAAAGGCGATGAGAAGCCCCGGTCGCCGCGAGATTGGCCACGGTGCTTTGGCAGAGCGTTCGCTCATTCCCGTTCTTCCGAGCGTTGAGGAATTCCCCTACGCCATCCGCCTTGTCAGTGAGGTTGTCAGTTCGAACGGCTCGACCTCTCAGGGCTCCGTTTGCGGCTCTACTTTGGCATTGATGGATGCAGGCGTACCGATTAAGGCACCTGTTGCAGGTATTTCCTGCGGCTTGATTACCGAGGGTGATCGTTGGATGACCATGATCGACATTCAAGGTCTTGAAGACTTCTACGGCGACATGGACTTCAAGGTAGCAGGTACGCATAAGGGTATCACTTCCATTCAGATGGACTTGAAGATCGACGGTTTGACACCCGAGATTATTAAGAATGCTCTTGAAACGACCCATAAGGGACGTGACTATATCATTGATGATGTCATTTTGAAGGCAATTGAGGCTCCCCGTGCCGAGGTAAGCGAATATGCCCCCAAGATGATTTCCATGAAGATTGATCCCGATAAGATCCGTGAGGTCATCGGTACAGGCGGTAAGGTCATTCAGAAGATCGTTGCCGACACAGGTGCCAAGATCGATATCGAGGATGACGGCTCCGTCTTTATTTTGGCGGTCAACCGTGCGTCTGCCGATTTGGCGAAGTCGGTGATCGATGCTATCGTGTTTGAGCCTGTTATGGGTGAAACCTATGACGGTATCGTTACACGCATCAGTGATTTCGGTGCTTTTGTTGAGTACCACCCCGGCAAGGAGTGCATGGTGCATATTTCTAAGTTGGCATTCACCCGTACCGAGAAGGTCGAGGACGTTGTCAAGGTGGGTGACCATGTTCGCGTGAAGTATATCGGTCTTGATAAGAAGGGCCGTCAGGACTTCTCCATTCGCGATGCAGAGCCTGCCGCCAACAACTGATTAAAAAAACCTTTGCTTGATTGATTTCTTCCTGAATGGGACAAGCCCGTTCAACGCAATCCTCTTAATAGACGGTGTCGCCGATGCAGAGGCATCGACGATGCCGAAGAAAGGAAGTAAACATATGCCTGTTGTACGAAACAAGCAAAACGAGCAACCACCCGTCAATAGCGGGGCTCACTTCTTTGCGCTTCTCATCACCATTGTGGCGGCACTCGCAATTATCCTTTCATTGGTTGCCGGCGGTATGAAACTTTTTGGCGACAGTGAAGGGCCGACCGAGGCGCCTACCGGTGAAGTGCCGAACGATAACGAGGAGACCTATCAGGTCGAAGCATGGCGTAGTAACATGACACCGTTATCGGATTATTCGCTTCATGAGGGTAGTTTGATACAAGTGACCGACGATAGTTTTACACCCGAGGCAAAAACCTTAAAGGATATCATGGGTAATAACAAAGGTCAATTTACTTTGGCAAATTCCAGTCTGAAACTGAACAAGGATTGCCTTGAACAGTTGGTAGCGATGGCCACACAAATGAATACGGATTGTAACTTTGCTGAAAATTTAAGTGTCAATAATGCCTACGACGTATCGCCAACCCGTCCTGAATACAAAACGGCATTGGCTTTCCGCTTCCGCCTTGTTTTGAACGGCGTGAACAAGTCGCTTGACGAGGCAACGGTGACAGGGGGCATGGCGCCCAATGAATGGTTAGCGAGCAATGCATGGAAATACGGCTTCATTGCCCGTTACCCCGCAGGCTCGTTGACCTCAGGGGAAGCACAAGGCATTTCTGACGTTTACCGTTACACAGGATTTGTGCATGCCTCTTATATTTCCCACGCCGAGGAAGTGGAGGAGGGACAACCCTTCAGTTTTGAGGATTATATGGAATTGGTACGCACGAAGACGGCAAAGAATCCCTTGGTGATCGAGGTTGAAGGTGCGCTCGATGCCGAAAACGACGGTACTTACAACGTTTACTATGTCTCGCAAGAAACCATGAATGAAGCGGAAATTCGCATTGGCGCAACGCTCCATGAGATTTCGGGCGACAATCGAAACGGATATATCGTGACCGTGAAGGCACCCGTCAATACAAGTAAATAAGCGCATAACGCAAGACTTAACAGGTTTTGCCAGTGATATTAAACAAAAATAGAGAAGGAGAAAGACACATGAAAACCTTACTTCGCATTTTGGCAGTTCTTTTGCTTGCCTCCACACTTTTTGCTCTCGTTGCTTGCGGTTCTGATGACGAAGAACCGACGAAGGCTCCGACAAATAGTCCCATTGACCTCGGTACAGGTGATACGAGTGACGGTCCGACAGAGGCAGCCACAGGCGAACCGACAAGCGGTGGAACGGGTGATACCAATATCGACAACGTACCCGACCCTTCTCTGACACTTCCCACGTTAAATGCTTTGAGCGTACCTGCCGCATCTGCTCTCAAATTGAGCCAGGCAACGGCACCCGCCGAGGCAGATTGCCAGACGATTACCCTTTCAAAGGGTGACGTTTTCAAGGGCGATCTTTTGCTTGTCAATGCGCTTCATCCTCTTGTAAACGACCTTGAAGGACGCGTCAATATTTTTTCAAAGCGCGGTAAGTCCGCAGACGGCAAAAACACCTACGGTTTGAGCAGTAGCGAACTTGAACTTCAAGAGACTGCCTTGAATGCGTTTAACGCGATGATGGCAAAGTATTATGACGCAAACGGCAACGGTTTTGTCTTGGTTTCCGACGCTTACCGTGACGAAGAGACACAGGGCGACATTTTTGCACTGGCATTGAAGACCTACGGTGCCGCCAACGTCAATAAGTATGCCTTGAAGGCAAACAACAGTGATTATCGTACGGGCTTGGCCGTGTATTTGAAGTATTTGCCGGTAGATGGCAAGACTTATCCGTTGTCCGATGAGAAGGCCGATGCCGCCGAGCAGTTCTTTAATAACAACGCCGCATCCTTCGGCTTTATTCAGCGTTATCCGAGCGATAAGACCGAATTTACGGGCATTGACAAGAATATACAACCTTACCAGTATCGTTACGTGGGTGTCCCCCATGCACGCGTGATGGCAGAAGGTAACTATTGCCTTGAAGAATACATTGCAGGTATTAAGAATTATACCGAAAACAACCGTTTGAAGATTGAGGATGGCGGACACGTTTACCATGTATTCTACGTTGCCGCACCGACAGACGGCTCTGTCTCCATTCGCATTCCCAAGACCGCGTATGAGGCAAAGAACTACTCTGTTTCGGGCAACAACGTTGACGGCTTTATCGTCACCATTGCCGTTTCGTAAGGAAATATAGGTTTGTAAGCAAGCCACCGTCGCACATGCGACGATATAGCATATAAAAAAGAGGATTTGAATTTTGTATCGTGCAAAATTCAAATCCTCTTTTTTGTGTATAAACTGCTTTGAGCAATTTCAAACTTTCGCTTTTGGCAAAAGTTTGAAATCACTCTGCATCTTTTATACGGCTCGCTTGTGTGCGAGCGTGATAGCCAACCGTCATCAAACGGTTTTGAAACGCATGTCAAGGGGTGCGTATTCGGCAATCAATTTGTCAATTGTCGGTTGCAACTCTGCCTTTGTCAGTGTGCGGTCAGAGGCGGAGAAGACGAAGCGGAGCGTGATACTGTCGCCACCCTCACCGCGATAAATATCAACCACCAAAACATCACGTAAGGTGTCTTTTGCGACGTTGTGTGCCAACTCCTTGATTTTCGGAAAATCAAGTACGGAGGTGTCGGCAAAGAAGCAAAGGTCGATGTCAATGGTAGGATATTTGGAAACCTCACGGTAGGAAAGTTTCGACGGGGAAAGCGTTGCCAAGCGCGTCAAGTCGAGTTCGAGGAAGGCGATGACCGCCTTCTTGTCGATGGCAGAGCCGACGGCGGGATGGACGGTTGCAAGAGTGCCGAGCACTTGACCGCCGAAGGAAACTGCGAATGCATTTTTGGGGTGTTCCCATTCGTTTGTTTTTTTGTTTTCAAGGGCAGAGAAGGTGGGCACTTCATGCAGAATGTGTTCACCGATAAGAGCGAGGATATCGCGTGCGCGGAGGAAAATGGCCTCCTCGCTTTCCTCGCGGCTATAAAGAGCAATGCCGAGAGATTTGCGTTCGGCGCACATACCATCTGCATCCGTGCCGTCAATGACGTGACCTGCCTCAAAAATACCGTAGGTATCTGCAAAGCCCTTGTTCTCGTTTAAGAAGGTGAGCAGGGTGGGGATCATCGAACGGCGCAGTGTGTCATGCTCGGGCGTTTGTGCATTGATGACGCGAACGTTTTTCTGAACGGGTAAATTCAACTCACGGTATTTGGCACCGTCCGACCAAATGTACGAATGCACCTCGTGGAGCGAATAGGCATTGACCAACAGGTCCTTGATTTTCGCTTCGTCACTCTTGATGCGTTCGGCACGAACGGGACGGAGTGCGGAGGCGGTTGTCTTGGCATCAAAGTTGTCGTAGCCGTAAATACGGGTAATTTCTTCAATGAGGTCTGCCTTAATGGTGACGTCCTTCGTGGCGGGGAAGGCAGGGACGACAACGCGGAAACTATCGTTTTCGCGTGTGACGCCGAAACCGAGTGCAGTCAAGGTTGCCTCAATTTGATCGCTTGAAATGTCGATGCCTGTATAGCGGTCAACGTAGGCTTTGTCGATCGTCAAAACGATAGGCTCGTAAGGACGGGGATAGATGTCCGTCAGGGAGGAGGTGATTTTTGCCTCGGGATCAATGTCCATCAAAAGCGAAAGGAAGCGCTCCGTTGCCTCAATGGTCAACTCGGGCGTTAGCATCTTTTCATAACGCATACTGGCATCGGTGCGCAGTCCGAGCGCGGTGGACGTTTTACGCACGGAAACGCCACTGAAATTGGCGCTTTCCAAGAGAAGTCCTGTGGTATCGTCCTCAATTTCCGAGGCAAGACCACCCATGATGCCTGCCACGGCGACGGGCTCACGGTTTGAGGTGATCATCAACATATCGGGAGTGATTTGTCTTTCGTTGCCATCCAGCGTTTTGAAGGAGAGAGGCTCGGCAAAGCGCATCACTTCAATGCGATTTACACGGCGCAAATCAAAGGCATGCATCGGTTGCCCCAACTCCATCATGACGTAGTTGGTTAGGTCGGCAAGCAAATTGATGGCACGAGAACCGCAATAGAACAGGCGAATACGCATGTTGACGGGGCTTTGACGAACGGTAATATTTTCCGCCGTAATACCCGTATAACGCAGGCAGAGGTCAGGCTCGTCCACGGTGATGGGAAGTGCGGGGAGGTGATTGAAAGCGGTCGTATCAAGGCGGCGAACGGGGCGCAAGGGGCGACCCGTCAACGTTGAAAACTCGCGCGCGATACCGTAATGCCCCCAAAGGTCGGGACGGTTTGTCAGGGACTTGTTATCGACCTCAAAGATGATGTCTTCCAGATCAAAAACGTTTTTCAGGTCTGTGCCGAGTGGAATATCGGCGGAAAGTTCCATCAGACCGCCATGCTCGTCGCTAATGCCAAGTTCCTTTTCAGAGCAACACATGCCGAAGGAGGGGAAGCCTGCGACCGTAGCCTCGCCGATGGGTTGTCCGCAAACGGCACCGCCTGCACGGGCAAAAGCCACGTGCATGCCAAGATAAACGTTGGGCGCGCCGCAAACACAGTCCACAACGTCTGTGCCTGTGTCAATTTTCAGAAGATGCAGTTTTTGCGATTTCGGATGGTTTTCGAGGGATACAACCTTTGCGGCAATGACATTGTGCGTATCAAAGCCGCGTTCGATGATGTCCTCAACCTCGGCGGTGGAGAGGGTGAAGCGTTCGATAAGCGCACGCTTATCAAAGCCGTCGAGATCGACGAAATCGCTAATCCAATTCATTGATAATAGCATGAAAACCCCTCCTTATCGATCGGAGAACTGCGACAATACGCGCAGATTTCCTGAGTTAAAGTCACGAATGTCCTTGACACCGTATTTCATCATTGCCAAGCGTGTCAAGCCAAGGCCGAAGGCAAATCCAATGTATTCATCGGGATCAATGCCACCTGCCTTTAATACGTTCGGGTGAATCATGCCACAGGGGCAAAGTTCGAGCCAACCACTGTTTTTGCAGGAAGGACAACCCTTACCGCCGCAAATAAGACAACTGATGTCCAATTCAAATCCCGGCTCGACAAAGGGGAAAAAGCCGGGGCGGAGACGGACGTGAAGTTCCTGACCAAACACCTGACTGAGCATGGTTTTCATGAAATAAATCAAGTTGGAAATAGAAATATCACGGTCAATCATGATGCCTTCCATTTGGAAGAAGGTGTTTTCATGGCAGGCATCAATTGCCTCGTTACGGAAGCAACGACCGGGGAAAATGGCGCGCAGAGGCGGGCCGTATTTACGCATAATGTAGTTTTGGGCAGCGGAGGTGTGCGTCTTTAACAGTTGACCGTTGTCCAAGTAGTAGGTATCCTGCATGTCGCGGGCGGGATGATGCTTGGGGATGTTCAGTGCCTCAAAGCAATGATAGTCATCCACAACCTCTGGATATTCCTCAATCGTAAAGCCCATCGAGGCAAAGATGTCCTCCACCTCGCGTTGGACGAGGGTGATGGGGTGATATGAGCCGATATCGCGTGCGGTGGGGATGGTGGGATTGAAGCGTTTGGCGTTGGCAATGGCTTGGGCAAGAGCCGCGCTTTCAAGTTCCTCTGCACGAGTGGTGAGTGCGCTTTCCACCGTTTCCTTCAAACGGTTGATTTGTTGGCCGACTTCCTTTTTTTGGTCATTCGGCACGTCGCGCAGGCCTTTCAAAAGTTCTGTGAGTTGTCCTTTTTTACCAAGGTAGGCAATACGCAAAGCATCGAGAGACGCACTGTCATTGGCGGTTTGCAATTCGTTTTGAAATTGCGCCAAAAGTCCGTCGATTTTCTCTTTCATAGGGCTTGTCCTTTCGATTGAAAATACATTTGTCTATAAGAAATATTATAACTGAAACAAAGGGAAAAGTCAAGTAAAAATTGAGGAGAAACAGAAAGATGTGAGGCCTTTTGCACTACATACGCAAAAATATGTGATTTTCATTTCGAGGGTGAGAAGCGGCGCACACAATATATCCCCTTTTATCATTTAATGAAATGATAGGGTCGCGTTTTAAAAAATATTTTTGACGGCTTTTTGCTTGAAAAACAATTGACATATTAAGAGAAAATGATATAATATACGCAGGAAGTCTTGCAAGCATTTTTACTTATGATATATTGAAATTGATATGATTTATAGAGAGGGGGGCGCTTGATGCAAAAAAGAAAAGAGGACAGTCTATCGGCAAGTGCCGTTCTTTCTTTTACGAACGTTTCCATTCCGTGCCCCGAAATTTACGAGGTCATAGATTCAACGAATAACCGCGCAAAGGTGCTTGCCGAGGCGGGCGCCGCCAACGGTACGGCGGTGATTGCCGAAAGACAAACGGCAGGGCGCGGAAGACTCGGCCGCCGCTTCTTTTCACCGAAGGGAAGGGGGCTATATATGAGCCTCGTGTTACGGCCAAGATTATCCTTCGATCAGTTGCCTTTGCTGACTGCCTATGCCGCGGTTGCGGTGGCAGAGGAAATCGAAAATCTGTGCCCAGATGCCTCAATAGAAATCAAGTGGGTAAACGACCTTATCTTAACAAAAAGGAAGTTGGCAGGGATTTTAACAGAGGGTGCTTTCGATGCCGATGGAAAGGGCCTCCAATTTGCCGTTTTGGGCATCGGTATCAATTTGTCAGGTGAATTGCCCGAAGAGGTTCGGGATATTGCCGTTACTTTGGAGAGCGTTTCGCCACCGCCTACGCGCGCCGAGATGGCGGCCGCCATTATTGCGCGCATGATGAGGGCAGAAGATGAGATCGCCAACCGCCGTTTTTTGGCGGAATATCGGCGGCGCTCTTGCATTATCGGCAAGGAGGTTCTTGTGCACACGGCAAGTGACGTATACCCCGTGACGGTGCTTGGCATCGGGGACGACGCCTCTCTTTTGGTACGGCGAACAGAAGACGGACAAGAGGGAAGTTTGGCGGCGGGCGAGGTCAGTGTACGTTTTTCCTAAAACGCAAAAAAGGACCGAAAAGCGGAAAGAAAAAAAGGAAAACTGTTGACTTTTTATTCCAAAAAGGGTATACTGTTTTATAGAGCATGACATATATCCAAGTTCGCACTTAAAATAACCGTTTCATCGGAGAAAGGAGTATACACATGGACGCAGGAGACCATTCACAAGGTAAGGTACCTTTATGCTATGATACTATGAGTTGGAAAAGAAAACTGCGCTATGGGTGTGTACTCGTTTAAGCGCGGCACTTGTCCTTTTCTTTTGCCGACTCAAAAAGAGAAAGGAGTCGGGAAATGGAAAGAAACAGATTAGAGGAAGAAATTGAACTCTGCATTTCCGAGCGCCGTTTTGCTGCTTTGCGCTTGTTGCTCGAAGAGGAAAACCCGGCGGATATTGCAGAATTTTTTGAAGAATTGTCCGCAGAACGCCTGGCGGTGCTTTACCGTATTTTATCGAAAGAGCAGGCGGCAGACGTATTTGCCTCCATGTCCAGTGATAGGCAAAAACTCTTGATCGATTCTTTTAGCGATTATGAGTTGAAGCAGGTTTTGGACGGCATGTACAGTGACGACACGGCGGATTTGATTGACGAAATGCCCGCCAGTGTTGTGCGACGCATCATCGCCAACGTGCCACCGAGCATGCGCCACACCGTCAACGAACTTTTGAAGTTCCCCGATGATAGCGCCGGTGGCGTGATGACAACGGAGTACGTATCGTTAAAAGAGCATATGACGGTGTCGGAGGCGTTGGCATACATTCGCACGGTTGCTATCGACAAGGAAACGATTTATACGGCATACGTTATTGATGATAAGCGCCGTCTTCTCGGCATCGTGACCGCCAAGCGGTTGCTTTTGGCATCGGAGGAAACCCTCATCGGCGATATTATGCAAGATAGGGTCATCTCTGTTCCGACAAGCGCTGATAAAGAGTGCGTGGCACAGATGTTTGATAAATACAAGTTTATTGCATTGCCTGTCGTTGATGCGGAAGACCGCTTGGTAGGTATTATCACGGTTGACGACGCCATTGACGTCATGCAAGAGGAGGCAGAAGAAGACTTCGCCAAAATGGCGGCAATCACGCCTACCGATAAAACGTATATCAAAACGTCTGTTTTTGAAATTTTTCTGAAAAGAATTCCGTGGTTGCTCATTTTGATGTTGTCTGCCACCTTTACGGGATGGATCATCTCTTCCTTTGAGGCGGCGTTGGCGGCAAGCGTCATTTTGACGTCCTTTATTCCCATGTTGATGGGAACGGGCGGTAATTCGGGAAGTCAGGCATCGGTTACGGTCATTCGCGGATTGTCGCTTGGTGAAATCGACTATGGCGATTGGTTCCGCGTGTTCTTTAAGGAATTACGCGTGGCGCTTTTGTGCGGCATCGCGCTCGGTGTGACCGTGTTTTTGAAACTTCAATTATTTGACGGCATGCTCATGCAAAACGAAGAGATTACGCTAACGGTTTCGTTTATTGTGGCGATTTCCTTGGCGATGACGGTCTTGCTTGCCAAGGTGATTGGCGGCATGCTTCCCATTTTGGCAAAGCGGCTCGGCTTTGACCCTGCTGTGATGGCAAGTCCCTTTATCACGACCGTGGTCGACGCACTTTCGCTTCTCGTTTATTTTTCCGTGGCACAATCGCTCATATTGGGCGCTTAAAAACAAAAAGCAGCGGTTCGGTTGCGGAACGCGGCCTTTTTTGTTTTATGCGGATTTTTGCTCTTCCAAGAAACGAACCAAATCGGCAACGGTGATAAAGGTACGTGCTTTATCTTCGTCGATTTCGATACCAAAAGCATCCTCGCAAGCATTGACCAACTCATACATATCAAGAGAGTTGATGCCCAGGTCCTTTTCAAGTTCTGCCTCGGGGGTGATGATGGATTCGTCAAGATTTAACGTGTCCACTAATAACGATTTTACTTGTTCTAACAATGTGAAAAACTCCTTTATATAATATATCCTTGTTGGGGTGGATTACTTGATAAGGAAACGCTTGATTTTCTTTGAGGTGTTCTTCTCAAATTCTTCGTGGCGGATTTCCAAACCTGCGATACGCTTATAGAGGGGAAGTGTCTTGTTGATTTCGGTAATCTTTTCCTTGAAGTAGGCATGGAGTGCCTCGTCATCCAAGCCCGAAACAAGGGGATTTTCGGTATCGGGTACGATGATGGCAGTGATGACGATCTCCTTCGTATCCTCGTTCGTTCTGCCGATGACTACCGTTTCAAGAAGACCGGGGATCTTTTGCAAATATTCTTCCAGTTCTTCGGGGAAAATGTTTTTGCCGTTGCTCAAAAGAATAATATTCTTTTTGCGGCCCGTAATGAAGATAAAGTTGTCTTTGTCGAGGTAGCCGATATCGCCCGTGCGGAAGTAACCGTCTTCGGTAAAGACCTCGGCGGTGGCTTCCTCATTTTTGTAGTAGCCAAGCATGACGTTTTTACCGGTGACAAGGATTTCTCCCGTTTCCTCGCCCTCTGCCTTATCAATTTTAACGGTCACGCCCGGGACGGGAATACCGACAGAGTGCAGGCGAATGTTGTCAGGACGGTTAACGGAAATGAGGGGCGCACATTCGGTAATGCCGTAACCTTCAAAAATCATGATCCCAAAACTATAAAAATCTTTGACGATTTCGGGATTGAGGGGGGCACCGCCCGAAACGATACTTTGCAGATTACCACCAAAGGCGGCGGTCACCTGACCAAAGAATTTTTTACGCATATCAATGCCCACGCTAAGCAGAGCGTTGCTCAATTTCATGGCGAGGCGCACTTTCTTTTCCATGCCGCGACGGCGAATTTCTTCCCAAATTTTTCTGTGCATGGTCTCCAAAAAGAGAGGAACCAAAACCAAGGTGTTCGGTTTGAAGGCGGCGAAGTTGCGTACAACGTGCTTCAAACTATCGTTGATCAACTGCGTACCGCCAATTGCCATTACGCCCAACTGACCGCAGGTCATCTCGTAGGTGTGGTGAACGGGAAGAACCGAAACGAAGGTGTTGTTTTCGTCGTAAGCGGTAGAGTGCGTAGATGAGTTGAGTGCCGCAATCATATTGCCGTGGCTAAGCATAACACCCTTGCTTGTTCCCGTGGTGCCCGACGTGAAAAGGATGGCACGCATGCCCTCTATATCCAAGGGGCGCGTGGTATATTGCTCATTTTTCGTTTCAAGAAGTTCGCGTCCGCGTGCGAGTAGCGCATCAAAGGCAAAATGCATACCGTCTTCGGGGAGGGTGTCTGTCGGATCCATGAAAACGAGATGGCGGACGGAGGGGACGGTATCCTTCTTTTCAAGGAACAGGTCGTTGAATTTTGCAGAAAAAACAACGGTGTCTGCTTCTGAAAAACGAATGAAATTGAGAATTTGCTCGTGATCCAACTCTTTATCCAGGGGGATGATCACGTTGTTGCCGTTGACGGTGGCGAGATAAGTCATGGTGAAGTAGGGGTGCGTTTCTCCAATAACGGCAACGCGATGCTCACCCGTCAAGCCAAGTTCGTCAAAGGCGCAACCGAGCGCGTTCATATCATGGTAAAAGGCGGCGTACGAATATTCTGCGTTTCCGCCTTTGGTTTTGTATATATAAAGCGGTTTGTCGCCCAAACGATCTGCCATGGTGGAAATCATATCGCGTAAGTCCTGAAAATAAGAAGCAGGCTTTGCTTTCAACGTATTTTTCATGCGCATAAACATAGTCTCCTTTTTTGTATTTATCACAAAAGTACAGAATAAGTGTACTGAAATATTTTACACGAAATGCATGAATTTGTCAAGTCTTTTGATGAAACTTTTGGAAACCGCGCTTATGAGGACCGGAGGGGTGTGAAGAAAAGTGGAAAAGAGGATTGTCGCAAACGCGACAATCCTCTTTTCGGTTATATCATTAACCAAGTTTTGCGTAGTTGACCTTGATGCCGGGGCCCATGGTCGAAGCAATGACACAACTCTTGATATACTGTCCCTTTGCAGCGGCGGGCTTTGCCTTGATGATGGCGCCGAGGAGTGTGTTGAAGTTTTCAGTCAACTTCTCCGTGCCGAAGGAAGCCTTGCCGATCGGGCAGTGAATGATGTTCGTTTTGTCAAGACGGTATTCGATCTTACCTGCCTTGGCTTCGTTAACCGCACGTGCAACGTCGGGGGTAACGGTGCCTGCCTTCGGGTTAGGCATCAAGCCCTTCGGGCCGAGAACCTTACCGAGACGACCGATGATACCCATCATGTCAGGGCTGGCGATAACAACGTCGAACTCAAACCAGTTCTCGGTTGTGATCTTTGCAACCAAATCTTCTGCGCCGACGTAATCTGCGCCTGCTTCCTCAGCCGCCTTTGCCTTGTCACCCTTTGCAAAAACGAGTGTACGGACCTTTTTACCTGTGCCATGGGGCAACACGATAGCGCCACGGACCTGTTGGTTTGCATGACGGGAGTCAACGTTCAAGCGAACGTGAACCTCAACGGTTTCATCAAACTTTGCTTTTGCTGTCTGGCAGAGAAGGGCAACTGCCTCTTCGGTGTCATACAACTTTGCACGCTCAATAAGAGCGGCACTTGCTGTGTATTTCTTTCCTTGTTTCATGTGTCTTTCCTCCTGCCCTTATTCCTCTACAGTGATGCCCATGCTACGGGCGGTGCCTGCGATCATGCTCATGGCGTTCTCAACGCTGGATGCGTTCAAGTCAGGCATTTTCTGCTCTGCAATCTTGCGAAGTTGATCCTTGGTCAACGAAGCGACCTTGGTCTTGTTCGGGGTAGCAGAAGCCGTCTCAATGCCGCAAGCCTTTTTAATAAGCACGGGTGCGGGAGGCGTCTTGGTGATAAAGGTGAAGGAACGGTCAGCGTAAACCGTAATGACAACGGGGATGATAAGACCGATGTCTGCTTTGGTTCTCTCGTTAAATTCCTTTGTAAAGTTAGGAATGGAGACACCGTACTGACCGAGAGCGGGACCTACCGGAGGCTGAGGCGTTGCCTTGCCTGCGGGAAGTTGTAATTTGATAAAGCCTGTAATTTTCTTTGCCATAATGAATTATCCTCCAAATGTGGTGAAATTTCGGGAGAATGCAATTTTCCCCCTCCTACGGTACCCACTTTTTGTGGGCGTTTTTTACTCCGTAGCGCGGATGTCGTCCGCGTCTACAATAATGGGCATGTCCCGTCGCTCCGTGGAGACAAGGACGGTAATTTGTTTGTTGTCCTCACTGATGGCTTGAATCGTGCCGCTATAACCTTCAAACATACCGGAAACCATCTTGACACGGTCTCCCACATGGTAGGAGATTGCTTTCTCAACAACCTCGATTGCGAAGGCGGCAATTTCTGCATCGGTTAAGGGCGTAGGACGCGAGCCGGGGCCGACGAAGCCGGTCACTCCGGTGATGTTGCGGATCGCATGCCAACTCTCGTCCGTCATGGACATCTTTACCATGACGTAACTGGGGAAGAGTTTGTTTTCGATGGTCTTTTCCTCGCCTGTCTTCTCGTCTTTTTCGACGGTGATTTCGACGGGGATTTTGACATCGTAAATCAAGTGGCCGAGACCGCGGTTTTCTACAATTTTTTCGATATTGGCACGCACCTTGTTTTCATACCCCGAATAAGTATGCACAACGTACCATTTGGGACCTTGATTCATTTGATTGATATCACTCATCGCAGTTACCTAAGGACTTAATAAAGTGAGCCCAACGCTTGAATGATGAAATTGAAAAGGGAATCGACACCCAAAACCACAACGCTGACAACGACAGTCGCGGCAGCAACGAGGAAGGTGTTCTTACGGACGTCCGAGGCGGACATCCACGTGACCTTTTTCATTTCACTGCGATATTCACGGAAAAAGCGGGGGAACCAACGAAAAAGGCGCACGAAAACATTCGGCTTCTTGTCCTTTTTAGGTGCGGCTTTCGCTTCTTTCGTGACTTCGGGAGAGGATTCTTCGGGCAGATTCGTATTTTCTTTCATCTTCTTATCCTCCCGTCCGATCACTTGGACTCTTTATGCAAAGTATGCTTCTTGCAAAATCTGCAATACTTTTTCATTTCAAGTCTGTCGGGATCATTCTTCTTGTTTTTCTTTGTGTCATAATTTCTTTGCTTGCATTCTGAACACGCCAGTGTAATCTTGACTCTCATATCGGCACCTCCTGATCAAATTTGAACCATACGGTTCATCGCATAGCGGTCGCAAGACCGTTGTACCTCCCTCATTGCACAGAAGGCGTACGCTCCGTCCCAAAAAAGAGCATAACAAAAGAACCTCCGCGCAGAGGTAACCACATTATATCATAAAAAGAATGCTTTGTCAACAGTTTTTTGCGATAATTTCAAAAAAGAAGAAAAACCTGAAAATATGTGCGTATGGGGGCATTTTTGACAAAAAACCAAAAAACCCTTGACTGTACCGTCGAAGTTCCTTATAATAATTATTGAAGACTGCGTGGTGTCGCATCGCCTTTCTTGCAGTCTTCACGACGTCATGTTAAAAAAGGGGAGGATATCATGAAGGAAAGCAAAGCCGCGAGAAATAAAACAATAGATACGAGAGAGGCGGCAGGTGCGCTTTATTTGGATAGGTGCTTGCGCCCCGATGGGAAAACGTCGCTTTCCCTTGCGGACGTTATGGACAAAACCATTTTGTGCGATATGCAAACAGTCTGTCCTCTTTTGCCTAAAAAAAGCATTGATTTGTTGATTGCCGATCCACCCTACAATTTAAGAAAATCCTTCAACGGCCGCGTTTTTACAAAGAAAAAGGCATCCGTCTACGAGGAATATACGCGACATTGGCTATCGCTTGTGAAGCCGCTTTTGAAGGATACGGCTTCTATTTACGTTTGTTGCGACTGGGAAAGCAGTCTGATTATCGGACGGGTTTTGCAGGAACTTTTTTGTGTCCGCAATCGTATCACGTGGCAAAGGGAAAAGGGAAGGGGCGCAAAAAGCAATTGGAAAAACGGCATGGAGGATGTTTGGTTTGCCACGCTTGGCGATGAGTATACCTTCCATTTAGAGGACGTCAAAATCAGAAGACGCGTGATGGCGCCCTATCGGCTAAACGACCGTCCAAAGGACTGGGAGGAAACCGAGGAAGGAAAATTCCGCGATACATGCCCCTCTAATTTTTGGGATGATGTGACGGTGCCCTTTTGGTCGATGGACGAAAACACGGCGCACCCCACGCAAAAGCCCGAAAAACTGATTGCCAAATTGATGTTGGCGTCATCGTCGGCAGGGGATGTGGTGCTTGATCCCTTTCTCGGCTCGGGAACAACCAGTGTCGTTGCCAAAAAACTCAATCGGCATTATATCGGCATCGAAATGGAGCCGCAATATTGCCTATGGGCAGAACAAAGACTTGCCATGGCGGAAAACGACAGGGAAATTCAAGGCTATGCGGACGGCGTTTTTTGGGAACGGCATGCACAACCGAAAAAAGAACGTAAATAAGAAATGAAATGCATAAATATACGCAAAAATCTCACTTTTATGCATGGTTAGACAAAAACGGTAAAATATCTTTAATATCAATGATAAAAATTCAGTTTTTGTATTGACAAACCACATAAAAAATTGTATAATGATGCGTAATCAAGAAGAAGCATTCAATTTTTGGAAGGGAAATGGGACATGAAACATTTATTGCGTTTGGCAGATTGGAGCGAATCGGAGATACTGGACACCCTAAATCTTGCCGATCAACTGAAATATGAAAAGAAGAATGGCATTCCGCATCCGTTGCTTCGCGGAAAGACGCTCGGCATGATTTTTGAAAAGTCGTCGACGAGAACGCGCGTGTCCTTTGAGGTGGGTATGTATGACCTTGGCGGATCTGCCCTTTTCCTCAGTTCACGGGATTTGCAAATCGGTCGCGGAGAGCCTGTGGAAGATACGGCGCGCGTGCTTTCGCGTTATTTGGACGGCATTATGATTCGCACCTTTGCACAGAGCGAGGTGGAGGCGTTGGCGGCGAAGGGAAGCATTCCCATCATCAACGGTCTGACAGATTACTGCCATCCCTGCCAGGTGCTTGCCGATTTGATGACCATTCGTGAGTATAAGGGAAGTCTTGCAGGAAAGAAATTGACATATATCGGCGACGGCAACAATATGGCAAACTCTCTCATTGCAGGTTGTATCAAAATGGGTATGAAGATGGCCATTGCCTGCCCGAAGGGGTATACACCCGATGCCGAATTGATGAAATGGGCATCCGAAAACGGAGATTTTCTTTGCACGGAGGACGTTCTCTTGGCGGCAAAGGATGCGGACGCTCTTTATACGGACGTATGGGCATCTATGGGACAGGAAGCGGAAGCCGAGGCACGCCGCAAGATTTTCCGTTCCTATCAGATCAATAGCGACGTCATGAAGGTGGCAAAGGCAGATGCGATGGTGCTTCACTGTCTGCCTGCGCATCGTGAGGAGGAAATCACGAGCGAGGTATTTGAGGCGCACGCAAATGAAATTTTTGATGAGGCGGAAAACCGCTTGCACGCACAGAAGGCCGTCATGGTTATGTGCATGGGCAATTGACGTTTGATATTTTCAAGTCAAAAAGCATAAAAAACAGAGGATTTGCACAATGCAAATCCTCTGTTTTTGTGGTATAGAGTTTTATCAATCGAGTTGTTCGTCTGCCGCTTCTTCATCTTGCTTTTTTGAAGAACGAGGCAGGGAACCGTGCTCCAATTCGTCAAATTCCGCGGCGAGGTACGCTTCTGCCTTTTTGGCGGAATGCTCTTCGTGACCGAGTTGCGCTAAGAGGAAAGCGCCTGACAGGGCTTGCACCGTGCTTGTCACCAAAAATCCCCAGCAAAACTTCTTTTTCTTGACACACGTGATGATGAAAAGAACCATCAATGCGACGGAATTAAGCAAGAGAAGGAGAATGGCGTAGAAACGAAATTTCTTTAACATAAAAAGTCCTCCTTGAATGACAAAAATGTGGATGCACGAAAAATTATTTTCCGGCGTTTGCCTTCAAATACGCATTGATGAAGCCGTCGATATCACCGTCCATGACGGCGCCGATGTTGCCGTCCTCGTATCCTGTGCGCGTATCCTTTGCCAACGTGTAGGGCATGAATACGTAACTGCGGATCTGCGAGCCCCATTCGATGTTTGTTTTATTGCCTTGAATATCCTCAATGCGGTCAAGCTTTTCGCGTTGCTTGATTTCGAGCAACTTGGATTTCAACATCTTCAATGCGGTTTCCTTGTTTTGAAGTTGACTGCGCTCTGTTTGACAACCGACAACGATGCCCGTGGGCAGGTGAACAATGCGGATGGCGGAGTCTGTTTTGTTGATGTGCTGACCGCCTGCGCCGCTTGAACGGTGCGCGGTAATTTCCAAATCCTCATCACGCAACTCAATGTTGTCGTCATCGTCAAATTCGGGCATAACCTCAACGGAAGCAAAGGACGTCTGGCGGCGCCCCGAACTATCAAAGGGGGACACGCGCACCAAGCGGTGTACGCCGTTCTCACTTTTGAGATAGCCGTAAGCGTTAAGACCTTCAATGGATATGGTCGCGCTCTTGATGCCTGCTTCTTCGCCGTCCAACCAGTCAAGCAGCTTGACCGTATAACCGTGGCGCTCACCCCAACGGGTGTATAAACGATAGAGCATCAATGCCCAGTCCTGCGCCTCCGTACCGCCCGCACCCGGGTGGAAGGAAAGAATGGCGTTGTGATGGTCATACTCGCCCGACAAAAGCACTTCAATGCGCTTTTGCTCGGCGGCAGACTCGATAGCCGCCAGTTCGGATTGGACCTCCTCAACGGAGTCCTCATCGTTTTCTTCAATGGCCATTTCGGCAAGCGTCAAGGCATCTTCAAGGCGTTCGCACAAGCGATCGTAAAAGGTCGTTTGATCCTTCATTTGTTTAATGTTTTGAAGAATTTTTCCGCTTTTCGCTTGGTCTGCCCAAAAGTTTTCTTCAAACGTCAGTTTTTCAAGGTCCGCCGCCTGCGCGCGCAATTCATCAATGCGTAAAGCGGAGCCGAGTTCCTTCAACGTGTCTTGCAGGGCAATGAGTTTGTATTTTGCTTCTTCCAACGCAATAATCAAGTGAAACCTCCAACATATCTTCGTGACAATGAAACGTACCGTATAAAGGCATAGAATACCCTTTGCGGTCATTTCTATGCAAAAACGTGCTTTTCAAAAAGTGAAAAGCGAATGCTACGGGAGCATAAAGGGCGATGACACTTTTTATTGCGCGGAGCCTGTATCCTTATCGGCAACGGATTTGCAACGGGGGCAGGTCACTTTGACAACGCCTTTTCCGCGCGGGATACGCAAAACGGCACCGCAACGGGCACACTGAAAATAAACGTGTGTCTTTCTGTCGCGGAATTTGTTTTTTGACAATTTAAGTGATGCACCGATGCCGAGAAAACGCTTGTTTTCACGACGGCGGGCAGGAATGTTCATGGAGAAGGTGCGGTAAATGGCAAAGGCGGCAGGGATGATAGGCAGAAGACAGAGCCACCAAATGTCAAACAAGCCGACAATCAAAAGGAGAACTGCCGTCAAGAGGAGAAGACACCACGAAAGGGCGTCGGCACCGTAGCGGCGGCTCATAAATTTGTAAAAACCGTTCATAGTCAAAAGACCTCCGTGTGATATTGATATATTGTGAGAAAAGAGGGGTGTAAAAGTAGATTTTCTTTTTATGCCAATTCTATCGGCATTATATCACTATTCTTTTATTATTATAGCATACTCCCTTTTGATTGTAAAGAGCAAAAGAAAAAGAAAATAAAAAATTTTAAGTTCTATCATACGTACAAGGAGGGGTTTTAACCTCTATTGAGAGTTTTTTTTGAAAAGGAGTACGGAAATAAAAAGCCAAGATTTGATTTTTTGCAAAGAAAAACCGTTTGATGCTGTTTGGCACGCAAAAAAAGGGATGATAACATTCGGTTTCGAGTGTTATCATCCCTTTTACTTACGTCGGTCAAGCCTTTTTGCAAATGACCTTTTGACCGCCCATATAGGGTTGCAGAGCCGTCGGAATATTGACAGAGCCGTCTGCGTTCAAATTATTTTCCACAAAAGCAATCAACATACGGGGCGGTGCGACGACGGTGTTGTTGAGCGTATGTGCAAGGTACTTGCCATTTTCTCCGTTGACACGGATTTTCAAGCGGCGCGCCTGTGCATCGCCCAAGTTGGAGCAACTGCCCACCTCAAAATATTTCTTTTGTCGGGGGGACCAAGCCTCAACGTCAACG
>JAZSOK010000075.1:0-4359 GCA_045536865.1 Eubacteriales bacterium | reverse complement strand
GGCGTGTTTGAAAACCCCACCTTGGCAAAGGGTACTATTGCCGTGGCAGAGGCTTTGGCCGCAAGTGAGGCAATCACCATCGTTGGCGGCGGTGACTCCGCTGCTGCATGTGAGCAACTCGGTTATGCAGACCGCATCACCCACATTTCCACGGGCGGCGGCGCATCTCTTGAGTTCCTTGAAGGCTTGGAACTTCCCGGCATCGCTTGCTTGCAGGACAAATAATTTTCTATTGTTGAAAGAAGGATTATTATGAGACGTTATGTAATTGCAGGCAACTGGAAGATGAATATGACGCCTGCCGAAACCACTGCATTTATCAAAGACCTTGCCCCGATGGTGAAGGATATGACCGCGTGCGACGTTGTTCTTTGCGTTCCCTTCGTTGACTTGGCGCCCGCTTTGGCGGCCGCCGCAGGCACAAACATCAAAATCGGCGCACAGAACGTTCACTTTAAGGAGTCGGGCGCTTATACGGGCGAAATTTCGGGCGCTATGTTGAAGGAGATCGGCACGGAATACGTGATCATCGGTCACAGTGAGCGCCGTCAATACTTCGGCGAGACGGATGAAACCGTCAATTTGCGTACAAAGGCGGCTTTGGCTTCGGGCCTTAAAGTCATCCTTTGCCTTGGCGAACTTCTTTCTGCCCGTCAGGCAGGCATCACCGAGGAAATCGTGTCCATGCAAACGAAACTTGACTTTGCAGGCATTGCCCGTGAGGACCTCAAAAATATCATCATCGCTTATGAGCCCGTTTGGGCTATCGGCACAGGCTTGACGGCAACGCCCGAACAGGCAGACGAGGCGTGCGGCATGATCCGCCGTGTCATCGGTGAACTTTACGGTGCCGATGCCGCCGAGGAAATGATTATTCAGTACGGCGGCTCTATGAATGACGCAAACGCCAAAGAACTTCTTGCATGTGCAAACGTCGATGGCGGCTTGATCGGTGGCGCATCACTCAAAACCGATAAGTTTACCGCTATTGTTTCTGCGGCAAACGCCTAATTTCGCATCATAGACAAACGAAAAGGGGGCTGTATCTCGTCAGATGCAGAAATTTCTGCGCGACAGGGTACGGTCCTCTCTTTTTATAGCACGTCGCTTTTCAAAGGAGAATGAAGATGAAGAAAATTTTTTGTTTGATATTGGCTTTGTTGGCCATATCGACGGCGTTTGTATCCTGCGCCCCCGAGGACGAGGAAGCGCCGCTTCGCATTTTGGGTGCTTGGAGATGGACGAATGTACCAAACGAAACGGCACTTGTTTTTTCCTTTGCCGAAAACGGACACGTGCTTATGCTAAACGAGGTGTCGGGCGAGGTGGCACAGGCGCGTGCGGCACATTATTATTTTGAAGATGATACGCTCTACATCCGTGAACACGGAAAAGAAACGGGCGTTTCCACCGTCAAATTCATTGATGACGATACGATGGAAATGTCGGCAGGCGAAAAGGGCTTTTTGACCTTTCAACGTGAGGAGGCCGTCGCTTCTCCCATCGTCGGCAACTGGTGGTACCAGTACGTAGAGAATGGGGAACTTTATAGCGCACAGTACGCCTTTACCGCGACGATGGACATGGCAAAGGCAACCTACCGGGACGAGGTCATGATAGACTACAAATCCCTTTATTACATGTATACGGGAGAGACCCTTGCCATTTATGATGAAACGGTTGGCACGGCGGGCGAGGGAATTACCTACCGTGTTGCCTTCCCCTACAAGGGTTATATGACGATGGAATCGACAGAAAAAAGCGGTGACGATGAGGTCAACAGAATTGACGTGTTGATGCGTATAGGTGACGAAAAATAAATCATAGATAAAAGGCGGCGGATTTGGCTATTGCACGATGCAAAAGTAAGTCCGCCGCCTTTTTTTAATGGTTGCACGCCAATTTGTGCAATGCCTCCGTCGCATCCGAAAGACCGCCGACCGTGTCGATAAGACCGCAGGACACCGCTTCCTCACCTGCCAAAACAGAGCCAATGTCGTTAGCAAGTTGGTCCGTGCGCATCATGCGCGCGTGCAACTCGTCACGGTTGGCATGCGAATGTGCGGCAATAAAATCGAGGATGCGGTCTTGCATCTTGATGAGATAGTCAAAACTCTGCGGCGCGGTAATCACCGTGCCTCCTGTTCTCACGGGGTGGAGCGTCATGGTGGCGCTTGGAACGATCAAGGAATATTTGGCGGAAACGGCAAGGGGAATGCCGATGGAGTGACCGCCGCCAAGCACAAGAGAAACACTTGGTGTTTGCATACTGGCAATCATTTCGGCAATGGCCAAGCCCGCCTCCACGTCACCACCTAACGTGTTTAGGAGGAGCAAAATGCCGTCAATGGAAGAGTCCGCCTCTAACTTGACGAGGGTGGGTAAAAGATGGTCGTACTTGGTCACCTTTTGCGTGTTTTCCGATAGCGTGTGCCCCTCGATTTGCCCGATGATGGATAAGCAGTAAAATTGCTTGTCCTTCACCCGAAAGGGAATACCGCCCGTTCTTGAAATGATGTCAAACGATTCTTGTAAGGTGAGTTCAAATGCCTTTTTTGCGTGCCCTTTTTCTTCTGTTGACATGATTGACTCCTTTTTCTTGACAAAAAATGCGCTAATAAAAGAAAATGAGAATTTTTCTGAAATTTTCTTTAGTTTTTCCAATAAAAATTGATTTTAAACATTTACAAATGAGAAAAAATATGGTATACTGTTTTCGTATGGTTAAAAATCATTTTTAGCGAGCGTCAACTACCGACGTCGCTGGATAAGGAGAGAAAAATGGAAAAGATTTTGGTAGAAACGTCGGCGCGCCACGTCCATTTGACTGAGGCAGACATAGAAACGCTCTTCGGCAAAGGCTATGTCCTGACGAAGAAAAAGGATTTGAGCCAACCGGGACAGTTTGCATGTGAGGAGAGAGTGACCGTCGTTGGCCCGAAGAAGGAAATGGCCGGTGTCAGTATCCTCGGTCCTGCACGTCCTGCATCGCAGGTGGAGTTGTCCTTGACGGATGCACGCACGCTTGGCTTGTCCGCGCCTATCCGTGAAAGCGGTGATATCGCAGGTAGCGCAGGCTGTACCTTGGTCGGCCCTTGCGGTCAGGTCGTCCTTACAGAGGGTGTCATTGCCGCAAAGCGTCACATTCACTTAACGCCCGATACGGCGGAGCAGTACGGTGTGTCCGATAAGCAGATCGTCAAGGTGAAGGTCAACGGCGCGCGCCCCCTCATCTTTGATGACGTGGTCGTTCGTGTCAACAAGAACTTTGCACCCGCTATGCATATTGATACCGACGAGTCGAACGCCGCCTTTGGCGCAACGGAAGGCGAAATCATCGCGTAAACCTTTGTTATCATTTTTACATCATAAAAAGGAGATAAAACAATGAGCAACATAAGTGAAATGCCTTACGCACAGAGCCTTGAAGTGCAACATATGTGTAAGGTTCAAAAGGGCTGCAACCACGGCCCCGCGCCCATTCCCGAAGAGGGCAAATGGGTTCAGGCAAAAGAAATCACAGACATTTCGGCATACACCCACGGTGTGGGTTGGTGCGCTCCCCAACAGGGCGCGTGCAAACTTTCTTTGAACGTCAAAAACGGCATCATTGAGGAGGCTCTTGTCGAGACGATCGGATGCTCGGGTATGACGCACTCTGCCGCAATGGCAGCAGAGATCCTCCCCGGCAAAACCTTGTTAGAGGCGTTGAATACGGACCTTGTGTGCGATGCTATCAACACCGCCATGAGAGAACTTTTCCTTCAAATCGTGTACGGCCGCAGTCAGTCTGCCTTCTCCGAGGGCGGTCTTGTGATTGGCGCAGGCATGGAAGACCTCGGTAAGGGCGAGCGCTCCATGGTGGGTACTATGTACGGCACGAAGGAGAAGGGTGTTCGTTACCTCGAAATGACAGAGGGCTACTGCACCAGAATGGCGCTTGATGAGAATAACGAAGTGATTGGTTATGAGTTCGTTTCCCTCGGCAAGATGACAGACTTCATTAAGAAGGGCATGGAGCCGAACGAAGCATACGAAAAATCCAAGGGTACATACGGCCGTTTCAATGATGCTGCAAAGTACATTGATCCCCGTAAAGACTGATGAAGGAGGAAATGTGTCATGGCAAAATTTGAAGGTTACGAAAGACGCGAAGCGAAAATTCTCGCTACGCTGAAAGAATATGGCATCTCTTCCATTGACGAGTGCAAGGAAATTTGCGATAAATGCGGCATTGATCCTTATAAAATCGTTGAGGAAACGCAGCCCATCTGCTTTGAAAACGCAAAGTGGGCATATACCGTGGGCGCCGCCATTGCCATTAAGAAGGGTTGCAAGAAGGCATCCGATGCCGCTGCC
>JAZSOK010000188.1:0-9555 GCA_045536865.1 Eubacteriales bacterium | reverse complement strand
TCTTCATCGTAGATGCCCTCTTCCATACGGCGGAGGATCTCTACCTCATCGACGGACTCAACACGCATGCCGAGGTAGGATTCCATGAACTCCTGATCGATGATAGAGCCTGCAATACCCATGCACTGCGAGCCTATCTGCAAATAACTCTTACCGCGCATGGTGGCAACGGCAACGGCGGCACGGCCGAAGCGCAACAGCTTCTCGCGCACGTCGTCGGGAATGTCGTTGATCATATCAAGGTCCTGCACCTCATGGCCGTAAATGCCGAATGCGGGCAAGCCCTTTTGTGCGTGACCTGCCAAAACGGCGGCCAAATACACGGCACCGGGACGCTCCGTGCCGTTAAAGCCCCAAACGCCCTTAATGGTCGTGGGGTCCATGTCCATCGTTTCCGAGCCGTAGCACCAGCAAGAGGTGACGGAGAGGGTAATGGAAACGCCCTCTTTCTTAAACTTGTCTGCACAAGCGGCGGCCTCGGGCACACGGCCGATGCACTTATCTGCCATGACGACCTTAACGGGCTCACCGTTCGAATAAAATAGATTTTCTTCAAAGAGTTTCTTTGCGGCGTTTGCCATCGCCCAAACGGTGGGCTCTAACATCTCACGCAGTTGCATCGGTCCGCGGCGACCGTCAACAATGGGGCGAATACCGATGACGGGATAGTCACCGACGTATCTGTTCTTTGCCATAAGTTTTTCCTCTTTTCTATGTATTTTCGTTCGTTTTGAAAAAGCGCCGCCTCTCGTGCAAGCGCCACCTTTTCTTCTACTTCTATTATACCATACCTTTTCAAAAAGTAAAGAGTTTTTTCAAAGAAAATTTACAAATCAAAAGAAGTCCTGTCCGCGCCCCTGCCGCCGCCGTCTTTTTTGCCCGTCATTTGAAAACTGTACCCACGTGATTGAAAACTGTACCCCCATCATTTGAAAACTGTACCCACGTGATTGAAAACTGTACCCACGTGATTGAAAACTGTTCCCGTTTTTTTGTGCGCGCGTAAAAAAAGACGGTAGCCCTTTTCAAAGAAAAAAGCAGTACAATAGACTTAGCGGAGGGCGAGGTACGCGCCCACGCGAAAGGAGAAGCGCCGATGAAGAGCCAAAAGTATAAAAAATTAGCGGATCTGATGGTACGGTTTTTTCAAACCTACGATGCAGCGGAGGGTGTTCCCTCCTTTGAAAAATTTGCGGACACCGTCGGTGCGGACGGGGGCGTGCTACGAGAGTATGCGGCCGCCTCTCCCTATTTTGCCGCCGCCACGTCGCGTTGCCTTGCCATACTGCGCGACCGCGTGACCGATGCGGCATTGCTTCGGCGGTACGATCCCTCCTTTTGCAAATACTTACTTGACACACTGAACGAACAAGCCGCGTGCGGCACGGGCGAGGAAAACGCCCCCTTTGCGGTGGAGATCAAGATAGTATGATGCAAAAGAAAAAGGAAAGGGGCGAGGGGCAGGTGGCGCACACTCTTTCGCTTCAAATCACCAAAAAGCAGGCGGCGTTTATCGAGGCAGACGAGGACGAGGTGCTCTTCGGCGGTGCCGCGGGGGGCGGCAAATCCTACGGGCAACTGGTGGATGCGCTCTACTTTGCGCTCAAATATCCATCGTCCAAGCAACTCCTTTTGCGAAGGAGTTTTGCAGAACTGGAAAAGTCGCTCATCCGCACCTCACTCGCCGTCTTCCCCTCCTCGCTCTACCGCTACAACGCCACCACCCACTGCGGTAAATTTTCAAACGGCAGTCTGATTGATTTCGGCTATTGCGCCACGGAAAACGACGTTTACCAGTACCAGTCGGCGGAATACGACGTCATTCGCTTTGACGAGTTGACGCACTTCACCGAGTTTCAGTACACGTACCTACTGTCTCGCGTACGCGGTGCAAACAGTTTTCCAAAGCAGGTCAAGTCCTCGACAAACCCGGGCGGTGTCGGGCACGCGTGGGTGAAGCGGCGCTTCGTTGACGCCGCACCGCCGAAGACGAGGATAGAGGGTGAGGGCGGCACTTGCCGCATCTTCATCCCCTCGCGCGTCGAGGACAACACCTTCCTCATGGAAAAGGACCCTGCCTACCGCCGCCGTCTGCTCTGCCTGCCCGACAGTCAACGGCGCGCCCTCCTCCTCGGTGATTGGGACATTTTTGAGGGGCAATATTTCACCGAGTTTTCGCGCGATCTGCACGTTTGCGAGCCCTTCCACATCCCCGACAGTTGGCGGCGTTACCGCACGCTTGACTACGGGCTTGACCGCTTAGCGTGTCTGTGGATTGCCATTTCGCCCGACGGCCACGTTTACGTTTACCGTGAACTTTGTGAGAGCAATCTCATCATCAGTGCCGCCGCCGCACGCATTCATGCCATGACGCCGCGAGAGGAGGCTATTTACGCCACCCTTGCACCCCCCGACCTATTTAGCCGCAGTCAGGAAAGCGGCAGAAGCAAGGCCTCCCTGTTTCGGGAATACGGCCTGAACTTCACCCGCACCTCAAACGACCGTGAGGCAGGATGGCTCGCCGTGAAGGAGCTTTTGACAATGTGTGCGGACGGCGCACCGCGCCTTCGCATCTTTCGCCAATGCGAGGAACTTATCCGTTGTCTGCCACAACTGCAAATTGATCAAACGAACCCCACGGATACCAGAACCGAGCCGCACGCCATCACCCACGCCCCCGATGCTTTGCGCGGCTTTGCCGTCCACCACACCCGTCCGAACGAACAGGGCGACCAATGGCAAAAAAACACCGCCCACTGGACGAAGGACATGTGGGAGGACTACCGACACGCCGATGACGGTGCCAAAAGTTATCTTGAACGTCGTTGGGGCGGCAAGGGCCAAACGACGTAAGGCGTGTCAAACGGTCGGACAAGAAGAAAACGAAAGTGAAAAAGGAAGAAAAAGGACCAAATGAACATTCCGAAAGACACCGACCGTCGCGCTTTTTTCGCCGCGCTCGCAGAAAACGCCGTCGCCGCTTACAGTAAGACGTTAGACGAGCTTTTAATGTGCCGCGAGCAGTACGAGGGCAGTACCAAAATAGACGGCTCGGACGAGCCCGCCGCGACGGTCAGAAACATCACCTACGAACTGATTGAGAGCCAAGTCAGTGCAGACATCCCCTCCCCGAAGGTGGAGCCCTATACCTACACGGAGGAAAAGGCGCGCGCCGCCCTCTCCATCGAGCGACTGTGCAACCAAGTACGCACGAGGTTGCCGATGGAGGAATTTAACAACGCGGACGAGCGCAACACCTACATTTACGGCGGTAGCGTATGGCTCGTCGAGTGGGATGAAAAAAGGGGCGGCCGCCGCTATCACGGCGACATTCGCCTCACCTGCATCTCCCCCGAGCAATTCATTCCCCAGCCCGGCATGACGGTCATTGCCGATATGGAATACTGCTTTCTCTTACAGACAACGACGCGCGGCGAACTGCGCCGCCGCTACGGTGTCAAGGAGGAGGATTGCCACTTGGCAAGTCAGGAGACGGTCGGCGCGCTTTCAAAAAATGAAAGTGGTAGTGACGTGTCCGACAGTGATGCCGTCACCGTCTGCACCGCCTACTGGAAAAACGTTTCGGGGGACGTGTGCCGCTTCGTCTTCTCGGGCGAACTTGCCTTGGAGGACGTGGAGGGGCTTTACCGCCGCAAGCGCCGCTTCTGCCGCACTTGCCAAAACGACCTCGCGCTCTGCCGTTGCGGTGAGCGATGCGAGCCTGCCACGGAAAACGTGGACGCAGAAGTCATCGGCCACGCGACACTCCCGCCCCACACTGCAAAAACGGCGGAGAAAAACCTGCGCGTTGCCTCGCTCTTTGGGCAAATCCCCTACTATCTGCCCGAGAGTTTTCCCATCATCTTGCGAAAGAACACGGCAAGCCAACAAAACCTCCTCGGGCAGAGCGACTGCCTCATCATCCGTCCGCAACAGCAACAGGTGAACAAAATTGAATCGCGCATTCAACAGAAGTTGATGCGCTCGGGCATTACCCCGATGATGCCCGAGGATGCGCGCATCACGCTCAATAACTCGGTATTCGGGCAGGTGCTTAAACTGCGCGACGGGGAGCGCGCCGACCACTACGGCACGCTTGACACAACGCCGAATATCTCCCAAGACGTTATTCAGGCAGAGCGACTGTATCAACAGGCCAAGCGCATCATCGGTATCACCGACACCTTCCAAGGGGAGAGCGACGTCTACGCCCAATCGGGTGTGGCAAAGCAGTTGCAAATCGCGCAGGCGGCAGGGCGTCTCGAATCCAAGCGGCGCATGAAACTTGCCGCTTACGCCGAGCTTGACCGCATGATCTTCTCCCTCTACCTCGCCTACGCGGACGAGCCGCGCGCCATCACCTTCCACGACGGCTTTGGCAGGGCGCACAGCGGCAGTTTTTGCCGCCATGATTTTCTTGCCTACGACGGACAAAACGGCGGCTTTTACTACGATGACGACTTCCTCTTTTCCGCCGACAAGAACACGCCCATTGAATCGGAACGGCAGGAGCTTTGGCACAAGAACATGCAAAACCTGACGTCGGGCACGCTCGGCGATCCGAAGAAGACGGAAACGCTTCTCCGCTACTGGCAAAACCAGGAGCGCGTGCATTACCCCTTCGCCCGTGAAAACGTCGAGTACTTTGAAAAGCGACTTGCCGATGAGCGCGAAGCCTACGAAAAACAAGCGGCTCTCCTTGCCGCCTTGCAAGAAAAAGAAAAGGAAGACGGAGGGGAGGCAAAAAGCGATGAGCAGTAAAGAAAAATGGGAGATTGAACAACCCCTCCAAGAAACGCTTGACGAAGTACCCCTGAAACTTGCCACGCGCAACGACTTTGAGGCGTACGTGCGCGCCGCCATCGACCGCGACAAGTACATGTATAAGAATGCAAAGCCCCTTAACTACGGGGAATTTTTGCAATCTGCCTTTTCGGATGAGGCGCGCGAAAGAACGGGGAGTACAGTCAAAGCGGCGGCTGCGCGCGCCGTAAACGCGCGCGCCACCCTGAACGAGACCGCCTTTCGCGGCTCGGGCTACCGTGAGTATGCCAAGGAGGAGGCAAAGCGCGCCTACGAGGAAACGGTGGCAGACGCCGCCAAAACGCTCGCCGACGCTTACCCCGCCTACTACGAGGACCTGCCCGAAAGCATGCGCTCCACCCCCGAACGCCGCCTGCGCGCCATCTCCTTCATCATCTCCCACAGTCTGACGAACGACGAGGCCATCGTCTACGGCTTGGCGGCAGGGCTTTCCTATGCGGAGGCGCTTGAAATTGCCGAGGGCTCTGGGCGACTGCGCGATATGATAGGCTCTCGCTTTGAGTATTATCAACATTACCTCGGCGGTGGGGATGACGGCGAGGACGAAGACGGGGACGAGGACGAGGTCGAGGATGACGAACGGTAAGGCGCGGCGCAAAAAGCGGCGATGCAAAGAGATGAGCCGAGGAAAGATGGTACGCGGCTCTGACAAACCAAACCATCAAACAGAAAGGAAACCGACATGAAGAAGGAAACCAAGAACCCCTATGCGACGAACGAGGGCGGTAAAATAAACGCCCTGCACACACCGAAGCAACCGAGCGGCACCCTGCGCCGTTCCTCGGGCACGGGTGATTTGCGAAACGGAAGGTGAGTGAACTTGTATGAAAAGAGGAACGCAAAAAACGGAGAGTGCGACTGCCGTGACGGACACGCCCCTGACGGATGCGGATGCGAACGTGACGGACACGCCTACGCCCCTGACGGATGCGACGGACACGAGTGCGACGGATGCGACGGATGCGACGGACACGAGTGCGACGGATGCGGTGGATGCGCCCCTGACGGATGCGGATGCGAGTGCGGAGGCGACGGCGGACACGGAGGATTTGACGCCACACGTCTTTGCCGACACATCAGACACTTCCTCAAACTCCTCCTTGCCCTGCACAGAAAAAAACGGGGCGGATGAAGAAAAAGAGGGCGCGCCCGACGCCGAGGCGTGGGCGAAGGCAGACGTTGCCGAAATTGCCCGTCTCTTCCCCGAAGCGGGTGTCAAGACCTTGACGGACATTGACAATCCCGTGCGCTTTGCCGTCCTTCGTGAGGCGGGGCTATCCACCGAGGAGGCCTATCTTGCCACAAACTACCACCGTCTTCTCTCCTTACGCGCGCGCCTCGGCCAAGGCGACAGTAAAAGCCACCTGACCACCGCCAAGGTGGGCGGCGTGAAGGCAGGGGGGCACATGCCCACCTCCGAGTTAATTGAGGCGCGCGCCCTCTTTGAAGGCATGAGCGACACGGAAATCGAAAGGCTCTACAACCGTACCCGTGCGTAAAGGGACGGCGCGATAAAAAGCGCTATATCGAAAGTGCGCTATGAAAAGTGCGCTATCAAAAGCGTTTTATCAATAGCGCGCGAAAGCCCCTTCCTACCCCCTGCACCAATCCACACATAAGAAAGGAAAAAAGAAATGTTTTTACTGACAAAAATTGAAAACGGAAAGGCATCGACGCCCGAAATGTGCCGCATGCCCGTCACGGCAGGTGAGACCTACACCATGGGTGAGGCACTTGTCATCAGTGCATCGGGCACGTTGACGAAGGCCCCTGCCAACGCCCTGCCCACCTACATTGCGGCAGAAAACCACACCGCACCCGCCGCGGGCGCACGCGGTCTTTACTGTTACCGCATCAGCGCGGACATGGAATTTGCCGTGCCCGTCAGTGTAAGCCCCGCCGACATCGTCATCGGCACGAGCGTGACGCTCGGCACGGATGCCAAGAGCGTGACGGCAACGACGGGCGGCCACGCCACCGTTCTTTCCTTGCGCGATGCAAAGGCCGCAGGCGACGACGTTCTCGTTCGCTTTATCGGCTAATCCATTCTCCGACTATTCCCCATTTTCAAATAAAGAAAGGAATTTACTATGTCCATTTACTACACCAAATCCGCGGGCGTCAACGATGCCCAGATAGGCAAACTTGAAACCCCCATCAAAATGGTCATTGAGCATGAAAGCGACCTTCTGACAAAGAAGGGCGGCGTGCGTGACTGGCTCTTTAACGTGGAGAAATCCAACCGCTTTGGCGAGACCATCGTCGGTCAGAACGAGTTTGACGTCTTCCGTGCAACCGAGGAGGGGGCAGGTGCCGAGTCCGACGACATGCAGGAGACCTACCGCAAGTTCATCGAGCATATCCAATTCATGAAGGAGTTCACCATCACCGCCGAGATGATGGAGGACGCAAACTACGGCGTTGCCGCCGATGCGCGCCGCCGTGCCGAGAATTTTACCCGCGCTTACTACAAGACACAGCACAAAATCTGTGAGTATGCGCTGGCAAACGGCACCAACTTAACGGGCAGTTTTGCAGGGGCGCGCCTTGACCTCACCGCCCCCGACGGCAAGGCGCTCTTTGCCGCCGATCACCTCTATGGCACGCCCGACAAGCGCGGCACCCAGTCAAACTTCTTCTCGGGTGACTTCCTCTCCTCAACGGGTGCTTTTGAGGAGGCTCTGTCCGAACTTTCGGTGCGCCTACGCAACATGAAGGACGAAAACGGCGATCCCCTCGGCTACACCGCCGACACCTTGATTTTGCCGGGCAATAGACCCGGTGCCGAGCGCATTGCCAAAAAGGTATGCGGCAGTGAAGGTGCTACGGGTAACGGCTACAACGACATCAACTTGCAATACGGCAACTGGAACGTCGTCGTGCTTCCCACGTGGCAGACAAGCGACGACCGCGTGATGATCATGTCCAGTGAGGCAAACAAGAACCTCTCGGGCAACATGTTCTTCAACCGCGTGCCCCTCTCCGTTTCCAACTGGGTGGACAACCACACGGGTAACTACATGTGGTGCGGCCGTTGCCGCTTTGGCGTGGGCTTTGGCTCTTACAAGCACATCCTTTTGGCAGTCTCCGCCGACCAAGCGGTTTCGGGCAGTACCTACCTTTCCTAACCCCGAACTCCCCGTAGAGATCGGCATATTTTAACAAAGGCAAAGACGGCTTCGTCCCGTGGCGGCACTGCCGTCATGGGGCAAGCCGTCCTTTGAGAAAGGATTTTATGACACCGAATGAACTTTACGGCGACGTGGCGGCGATGGGCTTTGAACGGGGCTTTACCGACAACGGTATCTTCTACCATGCCGCCAACCGCGCCCTCGATACGCTATCCGCCCGTTTCCCGAAGGAAAAGGCCATCACCCTGATGCACCGCGTGCCGCGCCCCCTCTATTTTGCCGACACCGTCATTCACGAGGGGGGTACGGAGAACGCTATCTCTGCCGACGGCGTGCGCGCCTACGCCTTCTCTGCATCGGGCGGCGCCGACGTTTACGTTTACAAAAACGACGCGCTCTTTGCGCGCCACCAATTTGCAAACGGCCGCGCGCTCACACCCGTGTACGGCGCATTTGATAAGCCCTCGTCCATCCGCCTCATCCTGCGCGGCGCATCCGATTACCCCCTGCACGAACTCTTTTTCTTTGAAACGAGAGATCTTGCCGAGGGGTGCGGCGTCGTCTTTCACAAGGACGAAACGGACTATTCTTTGCGCGACCTCTGCCAAAGAGCAGTTGCCCTCATCGCCCCGCCCGAGCGCGCAAACGGCACGCCCCTGACGGAGGGGTGCGACTACCGCATAAGTGCGGACATGCAACTCACCCTCAAAAATAACGTCCCCGACGTCTACCGCCTGCGCTTTGCCCTCGACCACGAGCGTCTGACACCCGATTCATCTGAAATTGATCTGCGTGAGGATGCCATGTACCTCTTACCCACCCTGACCGCCGCCTACGCTTGGCTTGAACAGGACAGTGACAAGGCGCTTTTCTACCACAAACTTTACCGCGAGGCACTGTCGGCGAGAGAAAAATTCACAACCGCCGCCAAGACCGCCCCCTACGGTGACGTCAACGGATGGTGAGCATAGGACGCACCTTTTGAAAGCGCCTTTTCCAAACTATCACAAAGAAAGGCTTCTGCCATGAAAAATCTCTCATTTTCAACACATTTCGGCATTGATTTGACGGGTGAGGACACCGTCCGCCACTTTGCCGCACTGCAAAACATGCGGCGGCGCTCGGTAGTAGGCAACGAAAGGGGAGCAGATTTGCAGGACGCACCCCTCTCCCCCGAAAAAACGTCGGACACCCTCGAAACGGCCATCGGCTTTCGCCGTCTTCTGACCGCAGACGCCCCCGTCCACACCCTCATCCCCCATCCGTCGGGCAAGTGCTTATATATGCACGCGGGGCGCGCCCTTTACGCTTTGCAAACGTCTGACCTGCCACCCCTGACGGACGATGAAGAAACGCTTGCAAGCAGGCGAAAAAGCACCGCCCCCGCCGAAAAGGTGTCCCTACTCTGTGTATCAAAAACGCAAGAGGTATGCCACCTCACGGACATTTTTCCCGAACGGCCGCTCTCCTTCACTTCCCTTGGCGACACGCTGTATATCGCGGACGGCGCGCACCTCTTTTGCCTAAAAGACGGGGCGCTCTCCTTGGTGTCCACCCCCGGTGCCGTCATTGACGGTTGTACGGTGACGGCATTAACGCC
>JAZSOK010000103.1:0-9172 GCA_045536865.1 Eubacteriales bacterium | reverse complement strand
CCTCTCACCGAGAGGGGCAATTTTTTCAACGCGGACAACCGTTTTCGGAATCAATCCCATGTCGAGAAGACGGCAACGCAAAGGCCCTTCGCCACCAACGGCGGTGATGACGGCCTCCTTGCCAACTGGAATTTCATGAAGGTTCATATCTATTTTCACACGAACTCCTTTTTATACTTTAATTTATTACAAATTAGCAAAGATATTATAACATCGAAACGGGGGATTGTCAAGAGGGGAGTGTTATAAAAGAAAATTTTATAAAATTTTACAAGGTTTTGCCTTCTATTTTCTCTTGCGAAAAGGTATTTTTTGCTTGACAAAGGTTATTCTTTCATGGTATAATATTCCTAATGGAAGTATCATGTTCGGGTGGGGTCGAGTTTTTTTGACATCCCGATGCGAGATTTTGAGGAAAGGAAAGAACAATATGGCAAAAGCACCCGCCTATAACGATCAAAGCATCACATCCTTAAAGGGCGCAGACCGCGTCCGTAAGCGTCCGTCCGTTATTTTTGGCTCGGATGGTCTTGAAGGATGTGAGCATTCTTTTATTGAAATTCTTGCAAACTCGGTGGACGAGGCGCGTGAAGGTCACGGTGATAAAATCATTGTGACCGTGTATAGAGATCATTCACTTGAAGTGGAGGATTTCGGACGCGGCGTTCCGCTTGGCTATAACGAAGCGGAGGGGAAGTATAACTGGGAACTTGTTTTTTGCGAACTTTATGCAGGAGGTAAATACGACAACAACAGCGATTCCTCCGCATACGCCTATTCTCTCGGTATGAACGGTCTCGGTGCTTGCGCCACGCAATACAGTTCCGAGTATATGACCGTCCGTTCCTATAACGGTCGTCAACTTTCCGAGATTTCCTTCCGTGCAGGAGAGCCCGACAGTGAGTTTTCCGTGCGCGACTTGTCGCCGCGCGAGACAAAAAAGCAGGGGACCGTCATTCGTTGGTTGCCTGATTTGAAGGTCTTTACGGATATCAATATTCCAAGTGATTATTTCGTTTCCGTTTTGCGCCGTCAATCCATGGTCAATGCGGGCGTCAGTTTCGTTTTGCGCTTGGAGCAACCAAACGGCGGCTTTGAGGAGAGCGTTTATTACTACGCAAACGGTATTCTTGATTATTTGACGGAAACCGTTGGGGAAGAAGCGCTCACGCAACCTGTTTTTTGGAAGATGGAGGCCAAGGGGCGCGACCGCGAGGATATGCCCGATTATAAGATGAAGGCAGAAATTGCATTCTGCTTTTCGGGCGCGGTGTCGATGACGGAATATTATCACAACTCGAGTTATCTTGAATACGGCGGCTCACCCGACCGCGCGGTGCGATACGCCTTTACCTATGCGCTTGACAAGTATTTGCGCGCGCAAGGGAAGTATAACAAAAACGAATCAAAGGTTAGTTTTGCCGATATTGAGGACACGCTATCCCTCGTCATTAACAGTGCATCTACGCAGGCATCCTACGAAAATCAGACAAAAAAGGCAGTCAACAACACCTTTATTTATCAGGCGTTGGCGGATTACTTAAAACGGCAACTTGAAGTGTATTTTGCCGAAAATCCGACGGCCGCAGACGTTTTTGCAAATCAGGTGCTTTTGAACAAGCGTAGCCGTGAAAGCGCAGAGAAAGCGCGCATTGATATCAAAAAGAAATTGCAAGGCACGATGGATATTACCTCGCGCGTGGAAAAATTTGTCGGATGTCGCTCAAAGGATCCCATGCTCCGCGAATTGTATATCGTGGAAGGTGACTCTGCTTTGACATCCTGTAAGTTGGGGCGCAATGCAGATTTTCAGGCGATTATTCCCGTGCGCGGTAAAACGCTTAACTGCATGAAGAGCACGTACAGTAAAATTTTCGAGAGCAAAATTATCGTTGACCTTTTGCGCGTGATCGGTTGCGGTGTTGAGATAAGCGGAAAGGTGAAGGGCAATCTGGTAGCATTTGATTACGATGCGCTCCGTTGGAGCAAAATCATCATTTGTACCGATGCCGACGAGGACGGTTTCCAGATACGCACGCTTCTTTTAACGATGTTCTATAAACTTTTGCCCACCCTAATTGATAAGGGACGCATCTTTATTGCCGAATCTCCGCTCTTTGAAATTACTTGCGGCAGTGAGACGTATTTTGCGTATAATGAGGCAGAGAAACTTGACATACTGAAAAATATAGGCAACAAAAAATACACGTTGCAACGCTCAAAGGGACTTGGTGAAAACGAGCCCGAGATGATGTGGAAGACGACAATGAACCCCGAAACACGTCGGTTAATTGCCGTTTCTCCTGCCGATGCCGAGGAAACTTGCCGTATTTTTGAGGTTTTACTCGGTGATGATTTGCCCGAAAGAAAGCGCTTCATTGCCGAAAACGGTAGCCGTTACGTGGCCGATGCCGATATTTAATCAGTGATTGATTTTTCATGTTAGAAAGGAAAAAAGAAATGACCAAAGAATTGCAAAAATCAAAGGTGTTCAAGGGTGTAGAGGGTCCTGTGCTCACCATCGTTATGGACGGTGTGGGACTTGCGAAAGCAAACGAGGCAAACGCTTTGGCGGCCGCCAACACGCCGACGTTGGACGCCCTTATGAAGAAATATCCCACCGTGCGCTTGAAGGCACACGGCACGGCGGTCGGCTTGCCGACGGACGACGACATGGGTAACTCCGAGGTAGGACACAACGCCCTCGGCGCAGGACAGGTGTTCGCGCAGGGAGCAAAACTTGTTTCGCAGTCTATCGAAAGCGGAAAAATGTTTGCCACAGAAACGTGGAAAGCGCTTGTTTCAAGGGTGAAGGAGAAGGGTAGTACCCTTCATTTCATGGGGCTCTTTTCGGACGGTAACGTGCATTCTCACATTGATCATTTGAAGGCAATGCTCCGTCAGGCAAAGACGGAGGGTGTTCGCCGCGTTAGGATACATGTCCTTTTGGACGGCCGTGACGTTGGCGAAACTTCTGCCTTGGATTATATTCTTCCTTTTGAAGATTTTCTTTCCGAATTGCGTAGCAACGACTTTGACGTTATGATTGCTTCGGGCGGCGGACGCATGCAGATCACCATGGACAGATACGAGGCCAACTGGAAAATGGTTGAGCTTGGTTGGTACACACACGTTTTAGGAGAGGGGCGCACCTTTGATTCTGCCGAGGAGGCAGTGCTTGCCTACCGCAAGGAACTTGGCGTCATTGACCAGGATTTGCCCCCCTTCGTGATTGCGAAAAACGGCACTCCCGTCGGTACGATTGAAGACGGCGACAGTGTGATTTTCTATAACTTCCGCGGTGACCGTGCCATTGAGATTTCGAAAACCTTTGAGGCGGGTGCGGACTTTACCGCATTTGACCGCAAGCGCGTGCCGAACGTTCTTTATGCGGGCATGCTCCAATATGACGGTGACTTGCATATTCCCACGCGCTATTTGGTGGCACCGCCCGAAATTTCCGACACTATGGGTGAGTATCTTGCCAATACGGGCGTACCGCAACTTGCCATTTCCGAAACACAGAAGTACGGACACGTGACCTACTTCTGGAACGGAAACCGCAGCGGTAAATTCTCCGAGGAGTTGGAAACGTATATTGAAATCCCCTCCGACGTTGTCCCGTTTGAGCAACGTCCGTGGATGAAGTGCGCGGAAATCACCGATAAACTGATTGAGTGCTTGGAAAGCGGCAAGTACCGCTATTTGCGCGTCAATTTCCCGAATGGAGATATGGTTGGTCACACGGGCAACTTCTTGGCAACGCAATGTTCCATGGAGGCACTTGATTTGCAGTTGGCACGCATTTTGCGCGTCATTGACCGCTTGCACGGTGTCGCCATTCTTACGGCAGACCACGGTAACGCCGACGAGATGTACGAACTTGACAAAAATGGCGAGGTAAAGCGCGATAAAACGGGCGCAACGAAAGCCAAGACAAGCCATACCTTGAATCCTGTCCCCTGTATTTTTTATGACAATTATTACGCCGATGCTTACCGTGTCAACACGGACGGCAACTTTGGGCTTTCCAATCTGGCGGCAACCACGGTGATGCTTCTCGGTTATGAGGCGCCCTCCGTCTGGGATGAACCGATCATCACCCTCGCATAAATAAAAATGCGGCACATATGATGCGCGAAAAAGCATATCATATGTGCCCCTTTTTTGTTTTTTTCGGATATTCAAACGCTATTGTCAATAAATTTCGCATGATGAAAATTTTTATCACAATTTTGATTTACATATCGAAGGTTTTGTGTTATAATATAATAGTCGAAATATATATAAACAAATTTTAGGGAGGTGAGGTACGGTGGACAAGTTTATATTGCAATCGCCCTTTGCACCGACAGGGGACCAACCCGAGGCAATTGCCGCATTGAGCGAAGGTGTCTTGCGCGGTGATAAAATGCAAACGCTCCTTGGTGTTACGGGCTCGGGAAAGACCTTTACCATGGCGAATATCATTGCCGCCGTCAACCGTCCCACCTTGGTTTTGGCACACAATAAAACGCTCGCGGCGCAACTTTGTACCGAATTCAGAGAGTTTTTCCCCCACAATGCGGTTGAGTATTTCGTTTCCTACTACGACTATTACCAACCCGAGGCGTATATCCCCGGACGGGATATGTATATCGAAAAAGATGCGATGATCAATGATGAAATCGACCAACTTCGGCATAGCGCAACGTCTGCCTTGCAGGAGCGCCGAGACGTCATTATCGTGGCAAGTGTGTCTTGCATTTTCAGTTTGGGTGATCCCGACGAATACAGGCAGATGGTTGTTTCCGTGCGCCCTGGGCAGAGAATGAGCCGCGAGGAGTTGATTGCCGCCCTCGTTTCCGTGCAGTACGAGCGAAATGACCTGAATTTAACGCGTAATAAGTTCCGCGTGCGCGGAGACGTGGTGGAAATCATGCCCGCCGATGCACGTGACAAGGCGATACGTGTGGAATTTTTCGGTGATGAAATTGAGCGTGTGACGAAAATTCACGTGGTGACGGGTGAACTGTTGCAGAGCTTGACTTATGCGGCGATTTTCCCCGCAACGCATTATGCCGTTTCGCCCGAAAAAAGGCAGATCGCCCTTCAATCGATCGAAGACGAAATGTATGAGCGCGCCGCCTTTTTCCGCGCACAAAACAAGTTAATTGAGGCGCAACGCATAGAGGAACGCACGAAATATGATTTAGAGATGCTCCGTGAGGTTGGCTATTGCTCGGGGGTGGAAAACTATTCCCGTGTGTTGTCGGGACGTCCCGCAGGCTCAACCCCCTATACGCTGCTCGATTATTTTCCGCGCGATTATCTTCTTTTCGTGGATGAATCCCACGTGACCTTGCCGCAGGTGCGCGGCATGAGTGGCGGCGATACGGCGCGCAAGAAAAATCTCATTGATTTTGGTTTTCGTCTGCCTTCCGCATACGACAACCGCCCCTTGCATTTTGATGAATTTGAGTCCAAACTCAATCAGGTTATATTTTCAAGTGCTACCCCCGGCCCTTACGAGCGCGTACATTCCGTGCGCCTGGCAGAGCAAATTATTCGTCCGACGGGGCTTGTCGATCCCTCTATCACCGTACGCCCCGTTGAAGGACAAGTGGAAGATTTGATAGGTGAAATCAAGGATACCACGGCGCGCGGTGAAAAGGTGCTTGTAACCACCTTGACCACGAAAATGGCAGAGGATCTAACCGATTTTCTGCACAGTCGTGATATCAAGGTCAAATACATTCACCACAACGTTGAAACCATTGAGCGCATGCAGATCATTCGTGATTTGCGTTTGGGAGAATTTGACGTTTTGGTGGGTATCAATTTGCTCCGTGAGGGGTTGGATATTCCCGAGGTATCGTTGGTCGCTATCTTGGATGCCGATAAAGAAGGGTTGCTCCGTTCGGAAACCGCACTCATTCAGACGGTGGGACGTGCGGCGCGGCACGTAAACGGTCACGTCATTTTTTACGCCGACGTGATGACGGCATCGATGGAGGCGGCAATCAGAGAAACGGAGCGCCGTCGCTCCATTCAAAGTGCCTATAACGAAAAGCACGGCATTGTCCCGAAGAGTGTCAAAAAGGACGTCCGCGATTTGATTGAAATCGGTCGCCGTGAGGATAAAGAGAAAGCCAAAGCAAAGAAAATGGGCAAAACGGAGCGCGAGCGTTTGATTGCCGAGTTGACAAAGGAAATGCAACAGGCATCTGCGCATCTTGAATTTGAACGTGCCGCATATTTGCGCGACCGTATTAAAGAGTTACGCACGGTACGGGAAGAGACGTAAAAGGACCGAAATAGAAGGTCGTTTGCCGTAAGATAAAGTTATCGCGCCGCAAATGGTAGGCGCAAACGTTTTTTGAAAGTGTAGTTCTCAAAAAAGGAGACCGTTGTTTTTGTCATGAAAGAATATATTCGCATCCGCGGCGCGCGGACGCATAATCTGAAAAACGTGGATCTGGATATTCCGCGCGACAATTTGGTGGTATTTACGGGGCTTTCTGGCTCGGGAAAGTCAACGATGGCGTTTGACACCATTTATGCGGAGGGGCACCGTCGGTTTGTCGAGTCGCTTTCTTCCTATGCCCGTCAGTTTTTCGGCCAACTTGATAAGCCCGAATTAGATAGTATTGACGGACTTTCTCCTGCTATTTCCATCGACCAAAAGACAACCTCGCAAAACCCGCGCTCCACAGTAGGCACAGTCACGGAAATTTATGATTATCTGCGCTTGCTTTTTGCACGCGTGGGTATTCCTCATTGTCCCATATGCGGAAAAGAAATTGCCCAACAGAGCATTGATGAAATCGTTGGGCGCGTCATGAAAATGGAGGAAGGGCGCCGATTTATGATTTTGGCACCCGTCGTTCGCCGTGAAAAGGGAACGCAGGAAAACGTCTTCAAGGATGCGCGCAAGCACGGTTATGCCCGTGTGCGTGTGGACGGCAATCTCTATGATTTATCCGAGGATATTCAACTTGACAAGAACCTTCGCCATACGGTGGATATTGTTGTTGACCGCCTCGTCATGCGGAAAGATATTCGCTCACGGCTTGGCGATTCGTTGGAAGCGGCACTCAATGCCGCAGGGGGCAGGGTGATCGTTCACTGCTTGCCGACGGATAAGGATGAAGCCGAGGAACTTGAATTTTCCACCAAATATGCGTGTGAAGAGCATCAAATCAGTTTTGGTGAACTTGAACCGCGTATGTTTTCCTTTAACAGTCCGTTCGGCGCATGCCCCGCGTGCCTTGGTCTTGGTGTACAACAAGCGATTTCCAAAGAAAAACTCATCCCCGATAAGAGCCTTTCGCTTGCAGAGGGGGCGATTGCCTGTAACGGATTTAAAAGTTTAGAGGACGAAAGTTGGAATGGGCCGTTAATTCGTGCGGTCGGTGAATCCTTTGGCTTTGATTTGCATACGCCGATTTGTGAGTTTTCCGATGAGGCATTGCAGGCGCTCCTTTACGGAACGGGAGATAAGACGTACGACGTCGTGCGCTATTTTGATAAAGAAGGGCGCAGACAGGTCATCCCCTTTATAGGAATTATTCCGACAATAGAGCGACGGATGAAGCAGGCAGGAGGCGATTATTATCAACTGTTTGTTGAAGAAACGGATTGCCCCCGTTGCCGTGGCAGACGATTGACGGACATGGTTCTTTCCGTCACTGTCGGCGGAAAAAACATCGATGAATTTTGCCGTATGTCCATTGAAAATTTGCATGATTTTGTGGACAAGTTGACCTTGGAGGGTAGTCGCGCCCAGATTGCCTCTGAAATTGTCAAGGAAATTCGCGCACGCTTGCGGTTTTTGTGTAGCGTGGGATTGACCTATCTTAATCTTTCGCGCAAGGCGGGAACGCTTTCTGGCGGCGAGGCACAACGCATTCGTCTTGCCACGCAAATTGGCTCTGCTTTGGTGGGCGTGCTTTATGTTTTGGATGAGCCGAGCATTGGTTTACACCAACGCGATAATGACAAGTTGGTGGGCACACTGCGGAGTTTGGCAGACCTTGGAAACACCGTCATTGTTGTGGAACACGATGAAGATACCATGCACGCCGCCGATTATATTGTTGATTTCGGGCCGTATGCAGGTATCAACGGTGGGGAAGTCACCGTGGCAGGAACGGTCGATGACGTAAAGGCGTGCAAGCGCTCTTTGACGGGTGATTATCTTGCAGGGCGCAAAGAAATTGCCGTTCCTTCCGTACGCAGAAAGGGGAACGGACAGTATCTCTCCGTATACGGCGCACGCCAAAACAACTTGAAGAACGTTCACGTGGATATTCCGCTTGGAACGTTTGTCTGTGTGAGCGGCGTGTCGGGCTCGGGAAAATCTTCACTCGTCAACGGCATTTTGTATCCCGTGCTTGCCAATCGCTTAAACCGCGCCATGACGACGTCGGGAAAGTTTGACAGGATAGAGGGCATTGAGCACCTTGATAAAATCATTGCCATTGACCAAAGCCCGATAGGACGCACGCCTCGCTCCAATCCCGCAACTTACACGGGACTATTCGGAGATATTCGTGAACTTTTCGCAAAAACACCCGATGCGCGCGCAAAAGGGTATGGCGCAGGACGCTTTTCCTTCAACGTGCGCGGTGGCCGTTGTGAAGCGTGTGAGGGTGACGGCGTTCGTTGCATAGAAATGCATTTTTTGCCCGACGTTTACGTCAAATGCGACGTTTGCGAGGGGCGGCGCTATAACCGCGACACCTTGGACGTGCGCTATAAGGGTAAGAATATTTACGACGTGCTTGAAATGACGGTTGACGAGGGCTTGGCGTTCTTTGACGGTTTGCCGCAGATTACACGCAAATTGCGGACGTTAGCAGAGGTTGGACTGGGCTATATCAAAATCGGTCAATCCTCAACGACACTGTCGGGCGGTGAAGCGCAACGCGTCAAACTTGCCACAGAACTGACGAAGCGCAGTACGGGTAAGACCATTTATCTTTTGGACGAGCCGACAACGGGACTGCACTTGCATGATGTTGCCAAGTTGATTGACGTATTGCAACGCTTTGTTGATGCAGGCAATACCGTCCTTACGATTGAACACAATTTGGATTTCTTAAAGACGGCGGACTATATCATTGATCTTGGCCCCGAAGGGGGCGATGGCGGCGGTACGGTAAGTCGGAGGCCAAGCGGTCTTAGGAAG
>JAZSOK010000139.1:0-6873 GCA_045536865.1 Eubacteriales bacterium | reverse complement strand
ACTGATACGGGCATAGGAAGCAAGATAAGAAATCAAACCGATGTTCGGACCTTCGGGTGTCTCAATCGGGCACACGCGTCCGTAGTGCGTGTAGTGAACGTCACGCACGTCAAAGGATGCGCGGTCACGGGAAAGACCGCCCGGGCCGAGCGCGGACAGACGGCGCTTGTGCGTCAGTTCTGCCAAGGGGTTGTTCTGATCCATGAACTGGGAAAGGGGTGACGAACCGAAGAACTCACGGATGGCGGTGGCAACGGGACGGGTGTTGATGAGCGTTTGAGGCGTGATCTCCTCCGTGCTCGACAAGGACATTCTTTCGCGAATGTTCTTTTCCATTCTCGTCATACCGATGCGGAACTGGTTCTGCAAAAGTTCACCCACGCAGCGCAAACGGCGGTTGCCAAGGTGGTCGATATCGTCCACCTGACCGACACCGTGAGAGAGCGCCAAGAGGTAGTTGATGGATGCAAAGATATCGTCCTTCGTGATGTGCTTGGGCGCGAGGTCGCCAATGCGCGCACGGGCGGCTTCCTTGACGGCGTCGACGTCGCCGCCTGCCTCCTCCAAGAGTTCACGAAGCACGCTGTAACGGACCTTCTCCTGCACGCCGCAGTCACGAAGGTCGTTGCCCTCACCGAGAATGTCTTCGGGGAAGACGGTGTCGTTTGAAAACACCTTGACTTCCGTGCCGTTCTCCGTGCGGACGTATACTTCGTTTATCGTACTGTGGTCAAGTTTGTCGGCAAGTGCGCGGTCGATGGTGGCGTTTTCCTCGGCAATCACCTCACCCGTTGCGGGGTCGACGACAGGGCGCGCCAAAACGAAGCCGAGCACACGTGCGCCGAGTGCCAACTTACGGTCAAATTTATAACGGCCGACAGGTTGTAAATCATATCTCTTCGGGTCGAAGAATAGATTGTTAATCAAGGCAAGTGCCGTCTCTGCCAAGGGGGGATCACCCGGGTGAAGCTTGCGGTAAATTTCCTTCAATGCCTCATCGCGCAGAGTGGTGTTGTTCTCCCCTGCCTCACGGGCGCAAATATCCTTGCCAAAGGTGGAGATGAGCATGGGTTCTTCACCGAAGGCGGCGAGAATATCCTCGTCACGTCCCTCGTTTGCAGGACCGATACCCAAGGCACGGATCAGAGTGGTGATCGGTACCTTTTTATTCTTATCTATTTTAACGTAGAAAACGTCGTTGGCATCCGTCTCGTATTCAAGCCATGCGCCACGGTAAGGAATGACCGTGTTCGTATAACTGTGCTTGCCCTGCTTATCAATGGAGCAAGCATAGTAGATGCCGGGAGAGCGTACCAACTGCGAAACGATGACGCGCTCCGCACCGTTGATGACAAAGGTGCCGTTATCCGTCATGCGCGGGAAGTTACACATGTAAATATCCGATTGCTTGACCTCACCCGTTTCCTTGTTCGTCATCCGCACAGTCACGCGCAGGGGCGAATCGTAGGTGACGTCCTTTTCCTTACATTCTTCAATCGGATATCTCGGCTTATCGTCAATCGAGAAATCAACGAACTCAACCGTCAACTTCCCCGAAAAATCGGAGACGGGAGATACGTCATGAAGCACTTCCATCAGGCCCTCTTCGACGAACCATCTAAAAGACTTCTTCTGCACCTCGATCAAGTTCGGCATGTCGAGCGCTTCCTCCAACTTGGAAAAGCTCATTCTCGTTGTTGTGCCGAGTTTGGTGGGCTTCAAATGCATAGTCAGTACCACTCCATTCTTGTATTTTTACACTCATCGACTGCGTGTACCCAAGGGGTACACATAGCCTTTTTCCGTCCGCTAAAATGGGTTGCGGACATAGGACAAGCGATTATAATGCAGTTTACAATTGTATCATATACTTTTCCTTTTGTCAAGCCCTTTTTTATCTTTTTTTAAAAAACTTTTCCTTTTTGCCCCCGTTTTGCGTTTTCGCCGCCTTTTATCCTTAAAATACGCCCACCCCCTTCCCTTTTTCTACATATTTTTTTATATATTTATATATCCCTCTTTTTTTACATCGAGTGGTGTGCGCCACATATCTCCCCTTGCCCTTTACTTTTACCTTTTTTGGAGGAAACTGCGTATGTCTTTTTGGGAATTGCTCATCATTGCGGTGGGACTGTCGATGGATGCCTTCGCCATGTCCGTATGCCAAGGCTTACAAATGAGGGTTCTGCGCCTCTTTCACGCCGCCGTCATCGCCCTGACCTTCGGTGTCTTTCAGGCGCTCATGCCCCTCATCGGCTACGTCCTCGGTCAACAGTTTTCCCGACTGATCGAGGCGTTTGACCATTGGGTAGCCTTCCTTCTTCTTGCCTTCATCGGCACAAAGATGCTCCTCGATGCGTTCACCGAAAAAAAGGACACAAAAAAAGAAACGAACACGCCAAACGCAAAAGAGAGTACAAAAAAGACAGGCTCACTATGTATGCGCGAATTGTGCGCCATGGCGCTTGCCACCAGTATTGACGCGCTTGCCGTGGGCATCACCTTCGCCTGTCTGCGCGTATCTCTTTTGCGCGCCGTCACCGTCATCGGCACCGTCACCTTCGCCATCACCGCCTGCGGCGTCTTCCTCGGGCACGTCTACGGTGAAAGACACAGGAGGAAATCCATGCTTGCAGGGGGCTTTATCCTTGTCGGCATCGGCATCAAAATCCTCGTCGAGCATCTTTTTTTCACTTAAAGGCGCGTCGCGCTTGCAAACGCCCTTTCCGACGCAAGTAACGCAAATAAAAAAGAAAGCCACCGTCAAGGGGATTTCCCTCGCCGATGGCTTTTTTATGATTTCACCGTTTTTTACCGTCTTTGATACGCCGCTTTTCGTCGCCCGTGCATCGTCTTATGCTCTTACAGTACCCGTGTCAGGGGTGCGCGCGCCAAAAGTTCCCTTGCGTTGCGAACGAAATCCTCGGGGCGCAAATTGCGTGAGCGTTTCATACCGCCGCCGTGGTAATTCACCTCGTAGGTAATCGGGCCGTCATAGGCGGTTTCGTCCAAGGCATTCATGAGCGACACCCAATCGACCTTGCCCTCACCGGGCAGCCAATGCTTTTCATCGACAAAATCGTAATCCGAAAAATGCGTGGCAATGATCTTATCGCCGAGCGCTTTGACAAATGAAAGAGTGTCCTCTATTAACAAATGGTTGGTATCAAAGCAAACGAACAAATTGTCGTGCGCCGAGATAAGTTCGGCTATCTCCGAAGACGTTCTTCCAAGGCAGGTACGAGGCAAATTCTCAACGGCAATACGTGCGCCGCCCTCGGCCGCAAAGGCGGCAAGCGCGGAAAGTCCCTCCTTCGCATACTGCATGAAAACGTCCCTTTCAAGGTCGGGAATAGGTTCAAGGCTCGGATGGACGACGAAAATGCGCGCCCCCGTCACAGAGGACTCTTCCACGATTCGGCGATAGTTGTCAAGCGTTGACCGCCGTATGGCTGCATCGGGGTGCGACACGCCGTAAGTGTAATAAAAAAAAGGGCAAATGCACGGAGCGTACGTTCATGTCCGCATCCCTTGCCTCGCGGCCAAGTTGACGCCAGTCTGCCGTCAGATAGGTGTCGTGGGGGAAACAAAACTCCATTTGCGTCACCCCTGCTTGCCGAAAAGCGTAAATTTCCTCTCCCGAAATTTGCGCGTTACAACTTGATACGCCAATCTCGCGCACCCGCGCCTGCCCTACACTCGTGTTTGACATGTCTCTTTATCCTCTCTTTCTTATCTCAGTTGCCGTTTTCCGCGCGAAAGGCGCGGTAAAGTTCCTCAACATTCTCCAAAACGAGGGTTGGTTGTTCGGGGCTACTTTGCAAGTCTGCCCTCGTGCCCTCTCCGCTTAACACAAAGACCGTCGTCACCCCTGCCCGCACGCCCGAGGCGATGTCCGTATACAGGCGGTCACCGACAAGTACCGTTTCTTCTTTTGAAAAGCCCGTTTTTTGCATGGCAAGTACCGCCATGGTCGGCTCGGGCTTGCCGATAAAGCGCGGCGTGCGCCCCGTCGCCTTTTCAAGCATCTTGGCAATAGAGCCGCAATCGGGCACGAAGCCGTACCACGTGGGGCAAACCCAGTCGGGATTGGTGGCAATATAGTCCACCCCGCGATTTAGGAGAATGCACGCGTGCTCCAACTTCTCGAAGGTCAGTTCGGTGTCATAGCCCATGCAAAGGCAGTCAATATCCTCGTCGAGTTTGTCTGTGACGGGGAGGCCCGACGCACAAAGTTGCTCCCGAAAGGAGCGCGTGCCGAGGGCGTAAATTTTCTTATAATCCTTTTTCTGCAAATAAAGCGCCGTCGCATCGGTGGAGGTCAAGAAATCATCCGCCGTTGCCGAAATGCCGAGTTTTCTCAGTTTTTCGACGTACTTCTCCACGCTCTTTGACGAATTGTTCGTCAAAAAAATGTACCGTCCGCCAAGCGCGCGTATGTAAGAAAGGAAGTCCGTCACACCCGCAAAAAGTTGGTCGTCAAGATAAATCGTGCCGTCCATATCCAAAAGGAACAGCCTTTTTTTCGCCAATGCTCCCATAAGATCCTCTTTCGTCAATAAAGCCTTCGTTTTTTCAAAAAAGTCATTGGAGGTGGACGTGCGACACTCGCCGTCCCCTTCCAATGGCTTTTCCATTTGAATGACTGACTATTCTTTATCGTAAAAACGTGCTTACGCACCCAAAAGCGTGCGTACGTGAAGGAGTGCTTCATCCACACGCAAAACGTCCTTACCGCCACTCATGGCGTTATCGGGACGTCCGCCGCCCTTGCCGCCTGTCAGGGCACTTACTTCGCGCAAGATATTGCCCGCATGCGCGCCCGCCTTGACGGCGTCTGCACCGCAACATGCAACGAAGTTCAACTTATCCCCCGACACCAGTGCAAACACGGCAACCATGTTCGGGAAACGCTCCTTGATTTGATCACAAAGCGCACGCGCCCCCTCGGGCTTCATATCCAAACGAGCGGTCAGTACGCGGTATGCGCCAATCTCCTCGGCACTCGAAAGCATGCTTTCAAGTTTCGCCTCTGCCAGGCGTGCCGTGGCACTTTCCAGTTGGCGGTTGCTCTCGCGAAGTTCCTCGCGAAGTTGGGCGGCACGGTGCGGAAGTTCATGCACGTTGCCTGCCTTCAATTCCTTCTTCGTTTCTTCAAGCAAAGCGTCGCGCTCGGCCAGGAGCGCCAACACGCCCAGTGCCGTCGTGCCCTCAATACGGCGCACGCCTGCCGCCACGGAACTTTCGGAAATGACCTTGAAAAGGCCGATGCTTGCCGTGTTCGATACGTGCGTACCGCCGCAAAGTTCACAGGAAACGTCCCCCATCTTCACCATGCGTACCTCTTTGCCGTACTTTTCGCCAAAGAGCGCCATGGCACCTGCGCGGCGCGCACTTTCAGGGTCCGTCACCTCGGTATAGACGGGTAGTGCCTCCAAAATATAACCGTTGACGAGCGCCTCCGTTCTTTGCAGTTCTTCTGCCGTCATAGCGGCAAAATGCGAGAAATCGAAGCGCACGCGGTTTTCATCCACAAACGAGCCTGCCTGCTCAACGTGATTGCCAAGCACGGTACGCAAAGCCGCCTGCAACAAATGGCATGCCGAGTGGTTGCGGCGAATGGCGTTACGCCGCGCCGACAAAAGCGAAATGTTCACGCGGTCGCCCTTTTTGAGAACGCCCTCTTTCACGGTCACGGCGTGCAGGAAAATGCCGTTGACTTTCTTTGTGTCCGTCACGTCAAGGAGTGCATCCGCACCCTTTATCTCCGCCGTGTCGCCCACCTGGCCGCCGCCCTCACCGTAAGCGACGGTTCTGTCAAGAATGACGGTCGCCTCGCCCTCGGAAAGCGCGTCAACGGCAAGCATGTCGTCCGTCAGGATGGCAAGCACCGTTGCCTCGGTTGTACTTTCCGTATACCCGACGAATACGGTTTCGGGAATGCCCTCGGGCAGACTGTCGGCGGCGCCGCTCCATCCGCTAATGTTGCCGCGCGCGGCACGCGCACGGTTTCTTTGGTCGTTCATCAGTGCGGTAAACGCCTCGTCATCGACGGTAAGACCTGCCTCCGCGGCGATCTCGCGTGTCAAGTCCACGGGAAAACCGTAGGTGTCGTAAAGGCGGAAAGCATCCTCGCCCGAAATGGCGGTCAAGCCCGCCTCTTTGGCCGCGGTAATGCAGTCGTTTAAGATGGAAAGTCCGCTGTCAATAGTTGCGCGGAAGCGCTCCTCCTCCAAGGAGATGACCTTCAAAATATACGCCTCTTTTTCGCGCACCTCGGGGTAAGCATCCTCGTTTTGAGAAATGACGACGGATGCAACATCGGGCAAAAATGCGCGCTCAATACCGAGCAGTCTGCCGTGGCGCGCCGCGCGGCGAAGAATGCGGCGCAAAACGTAGCCGCGCCCCTCGTTTGACGGCAACACGCCGTCCGCAATCATAAAGGTCGCGCCGCGCAGGTGGTCCGTCACCACGCGGATGGAAATGTCGTCCTTTTCATTTTGTCCGTAGGTCTTGCCCGAAAGGGTGCAAACGGTGTCCAAAATGCGGCGCACCGTGTCCACCTCAAAGAGGTTGTCGACGCCCTGCATAACGCATGCCAAGCGTTCAAGACCCATGCCCGTATCAATGTTCTTTTGGGCAAGCTCGGTATAGTTGCCGTTTCCGTCGTTGTTGAACTGGGAAAAGACGTTATTCCAAATTTCCATGTAGCGGTCGCAGTCGCAACCCGGCTTGCAATCGGGGGCGCCGCAACCGTACTTTTCGCCGCGGTCAAAATAGATCTCGGAGCAAGGGCCGCAGGAAGTCGGATCGTAGCCATGTCGTTCTGTGAGCCAAGGAGTTGATCATTTGGTTTGTCTTCCTAAGACCGCT
>JAZSOK010000092.1:0-11193 GCA_045536865.1 Eubacteriales bacterium | reverse complement strand
GTGTCAATGACGGCATCTTCCCCGGCAACCCCATCGAAAAAAGTTTCTTTAACGAGAACAAACTTCGCACTCTTATCCGCCACGGTGTCCCCGCAAAAGCGGAGCGCGTCATTGCCCCCGCCCGTGAACGGTATACCTTTTTGCGCGCCTTTTTATCGCCGAAGGAGCAACTCATCATCACCGTTCCGCGCGCCAATCGCGGCCTATCACCTCTTTACCCTGCCCCCGTTGTTTCGGAAATCAAAAAACTCGGCGGCGATTTCGTCGCTTACCGCTCAGGCGACGCACTCCCCCCGTTTGAACTTCTGTGGACGCGACGGGCGGCGTTGGATGCGCTCGGAAATTTGTGCGGCACAAAGGAGTTTTCCTGCTTGCACGATCTCGTTTCCGAGGACAGTGCGCTTTTGCCTGCCTTAAAACGCATGGATATTCCGTTGGTGGACCCGTTTTGCCGTCTTTCGCCAAAAAACGGCGAAGGCGCAGAACAGGCGGAAAAGGCGCCGTTGGCGCTCACGCAGAGCCGCATTGAAAGTTTTGTCAACTGTCCTTTTTCCTACACCTGTAACTATCTTCTCCGTTTGCAAGAAAATCTCATCGCCGATTTTCGTTCATCAGAGACAGGCAGTTTTGTGCATGCCCTTTTTGAACGTTTTTTCCTCTTGCTTTCAAAAGAGAACAAATCGATCCACGACGTTCCACTTGACGAGCGCGAAAGACTGGTCGAACGTGCCGCCGAGGAATGCATTGATGCGCTATTCCCTGACGTGCGCTTTCGCTCCAACCGCTTGTTACACCTTTGCCGCCGTTTGACCGCCTATACGTTGCCCGCCTTCGATTCGCTCTCAAAAGAGTTTGGCAACAGTCGTTTTACGCCACGCTTCTTTGAATTGTCCATCGGCCGTCAAACAAACGGCAAGGACGATCCGTTTTGCTTGGCAGACGGCACGCCGCTTTCGCTTTACGGGCGCGTTGACCGCGTCGACGTCTGCACCGTTGACGGCAAGCAATACGTGCGTGTCGTAGACTACAAAACGGGAACGAAGGATTTTCGTCTTGAAAACATAGAAAAAGGCATTGATATCCAGATGCTTTTATACCTTAGCATTTTGTGTGATGAAAAGGAAACGGAATTACGCCAAAAAATCGGCCTTGACGAGTCGGTTTTCCCTGCGGGCGTTCTGTATTTCCAAACAAAACGCAAGGAAATAAAAACGACCTCCTCCGATGCCGATGCCCTGCGTGACGCAGCCAGCCGTCAAATTCAACGTAGCGGCATTCTCCTAAACGACGATAAGGTATTGGGTGCCATGGAAGCGGACAGTACCGCCTCACTTCTCAATTTGCGTAAAAAGAAAGAAAAATACTCCTCGGTCGGTGCCACGACACTCGCAACCGAAGAGGAATTCAAAAAACTTTTCACCACCCTGCACCAAACCGTTGTACGCATAGGAGAGGACATACACGCGGGTGAGGCCTCTGCCATCTCCCTGAATCAAGACGCGGAAAGCGCAAACGCCTGCCGATATTGCGCCTTTAAGCCCGTTTGCCGCAATACCAAGGTCCAAAGCACGTCGGCCGTGCCCGAAGACTAAAAGACAATCCCCTTAGTGTAGACGATCGAAAAAATCGAAAGTATGCACTAAGGGGATTATCTTATAAATAGCATATTTTTTGTAAACAATCGTTGTCCTTATTTTTCTTGCACGTCGCGCAAGTGTTGGGATAGGATAGCAAGGGAGGATGCGAGATTCTCATTTTCGACGACGACGTGCTCGGGGGTTTTCAAAATAATAGGCGCAAAGTTCCAGATGGCGCGAATGCCGCTTGAAACCATTTTGTCGCAGACGTCTTGTGCAAAATGGGCAGGCACCGCAATAATGCCAAGTTCAATTTTTTTACTGATGCACACCTCTTCCAATTCTTCCACGGGCAAAATCGGCTTACCACTCATGACACTGCCGACAAGGGCAGGCTCGTCGTCAAATGCCGCCATGATATTCAATCCGTATCCCGCAAAGCCCTGATAGGAAAGAAGTGCGCGTCCAAGGTTCCCTGCACCGACCAATACCGCATTGATGCGTATGTTGTAGCCAAGGCATTCCTCCACTTGGCGAATCAATTCGTCAACGCGATACCCCATGCGCGGCTTACCCGTTCCACTCACGGATGCCAAGTCCTTTCTCACCTGAACGTCGTTTAGTCCATATTCCTTCGCAATAGAAGAAGCAGAAACGTTTTCTCTTTGTCCTTGAATTGAACGCAAAAAATACAGATAAAAAGTCAGTCTTCTTATAGTTGATTCTGAAATGGATCTCATTTGTCATTCCCCCATGTTATGGTTTGCATTGATTTTTTAGATAAAACGGATTTACAATAAAGTGCGTTTTAATTACCGATTGCCTTCAAACTGACTGCGGTATAGCCGCGCATAAAAGCCGTCTTTTGCAAGAAGTTCCTCGTGCGTTCCCTTCTCCACGATATCGCCGTCACGCATGACGAGGATGATGTCCGCTTCACGAATGGTGGACAGTCTGTGCGCCACGATAAAGGTTGTCCGTCCCCTCATCATATCGGCAAACGCCTCTTGAATTTTCATCTCCGTGCGCGTATCAATAGAAGACGTTGCCTCGTCCAAAATGAGCATGGGCGGTAAACAAAGCATGACACGCGCAATGCAGAGAAGTTGCCGTTGCCCCGCAGAAAGCGAGCCCCCGTCCTCGGAAAGATAGGTGTCGTATCCCTTTGGCAAGCACATGATGAACGAATGGGCGTGCGCCTTGCGCGCGGCGCGCTCAATTTCCTCATCGGTTGCATCGGGATTGCCCATGGCAATATTCTCTTTGACAGTCCCCGCAAAGAGCCACGTGTCCTGCAATACCATGCCGTATTGCGCGCGAAGGCTGCCGCGAGTGATTTGGCGAATGTCCGTTTTATCAACGGAAATCGCCCCGTCACAGACGTCGTAAAAACGCATTAAAAGGTTAATAAGAGTTGTCTTTCCGCATCCTGTCGGACCGACGATTGCCACTCGTTCTCCTTGCGAAACGGAAAGCGAAATGTCGCGCAAAAGCGGTCGTTCGGGAACGTAGGAAAAGCGCACGTGTGATAAATCAACCGTGCCGAGCGCCGTTTGCATGTCAAGCGCATTTTCCGCATCGGGAAGTTCGCGTGGTTCATTAGTGACGTCGAAAACACGGGTGGCGCACGCCAGTGCGTTTTGCAATTCTGCCACCACGCCCGAAATCTCATTAAAGGGCTTTGTGTATCGATTGGCATACGCCAAAAAGGAAGCCAAGGCACCGACAGACAACGCACCTTCCGTCCCCGCCGTTTTGATGCAGATATAGGCGCCAACCAGTGCCACGACGGCATAAACGATACTGTTGACAAAACGGGTTCCCGGATTTGTCAAGGAGGAATAGAAGATGGCGCGGCGAGAACATTTTTCCAGTCGCTCGTTTGTATCGTCAAAGCGCGACAAATTATCCCGTTCGCGCGAAAATGCCTTCAAGGTCTTTTGACCAACGATCAACTCGTCAATCAGTGCCGTTTGCTCGGCACGCAACTCCGCTTGACGGCGAAACATGGCGTACGTTCTCTTTGCCACCACACTTGCTACAACGAAGGATAGCGGTGTCAAAAGAACGACAACAAAAGTTATGCTCGGCCGTATAAAAAGCATGAACAAAAGCGTGCCGATAATGGTTAAAGCACCCGTAAAGAGTTGCGAAAAGCCGAGAAGCAATCCGTCTGCGAACTGCTCCGCATCGGTAATGACCCGACTGACGATGCCGCCGCTTGCATGGGTATCCAAATAGGAAAGAGGCAGGACCTCCAAACGGCGAAACGCCTCGTTACGCACGTCGCGCACAACGTGATAGGCAATGCGTTGGTTGATGACGGAGGCGATCCACTGAAAAAGCGCCGAAAGCAAAATAGCAATCAACAATCGAAGCAAAAGATGCGAAACACAAGCAAAATCAACGGCGTTGACGCCAAGCATCAAATCGACGGTCTCTCCGACAATCACGGGCTCGTAGAGCATGAGCGCCACACTGAAAGCGGAAAGCAAAAGCGAGAGAAACACAAGGAAGGAATATGGCTTTAAGTGAAAAAGGATGGTGCGAACGGTTGATTTTTTCGTTTGATTTTTCATGCGCGCACCTCCTCGCCACCGTATTGTGAATCGTAGATTTCACGATAGACGGCACAGTTGCCGAGAAGTTCTTCATGCGTACCTATTCCCACCGCTTTGCCTTCGTCAAGCACGATAATTTTATCCGCGTGACGAATGGACGACGTTCTTTGTGAGACGATGACGACCGTCGTGTTCCCTTTCATTGCTTGCAGATTTTTGCGGAGTTGCGCCTCCGTTTCAAGGTCAAGCGCCGAAGCACTGTCATCCAGAATGAGAATACGCGGTTGACGGACGAGCGCGCGCGCAATAGTCAATCTCTGCCGTTGCCCACCCGAAAAATTCTTTCCGAAAGCAGCAACCGTCGCGGCAAGCCCGTCTTCCTTTGTGCGAAGAATGTCTTCTCCCCTTGCAAGAGAAAGCGCAGAGAGAAGTTCCTCATCCGTTGCATCTTCCGAGCCGAAACGGAGTTGCTCGGCAATAGTTCCGCTAAAAAGTAGCGGCTTTTGCGGTACCAAGCCGATTTTACGGCGTAGGCCTTCAAGCGGCAGTGTCGAAACGTCGACACCGTCAACAAGCACCTGCCCTTCACTTGCACTGTAAAGGCGTGGGATCAAATTGACGAGCGTTGATTTTCCCGAGCCCGTTCCACCGATAACGCCGAGCGTTTCACCGCGGCGCAAAGAAAAACTAACGTCCGAGAGCGCCGCCTCGCCCGTCTCGTGGTAACGAAACGTCACGTGCCGAAACTCAATGGCAGGTGAAGACAGATCCGCCGCCTCATGTAAAGGCGCGCCGTCGGGGGAATCAAGTACCTCCGCCTCCGAACTTGGAAGTTCCATCACCTTGCCAATTCTCTTCATAGAGGCAACGGCCTTGGTCACGGTGATAATCAAATTTGCCAGTTTGACAAGTTCAACGAGAATTTGCGACATGTAATTATACATTGCCACAACCTCGCCCTGCGTCATTCCCCCCGTGCTTACGCGAATGGCTCCTTGCCGAAGGAGTAAAATGACCGCCAAATTGATAAGCACGTACGTCAAGGGATTTAATGCGGCAGACAAGCGGCCGACAGACTTTTGCATGGACGTGAGTTCTTGGTTTTCCTTTTCAAAGGATGCAATCTCGCCCTCCTCACGGCGAAAGGCACGCACAACGCGCACACCGTGCAGATTTTGCCTCGTTCGCCGTAAAATGCCGTCAACTTTTGTTTGCACGCGTCCATAACGCGGAATGCACGTTAACATGATAAAAAAGATAACCACGGACAAAAGCGGAATAACGCCGACAAACACGAGCGCGACGGGGACGTCTATCGTCAATGCCATCACAAGCGCACCGAAGACGACGAAGGGCGAGCGGAGCAACAATCGAAGTGTCAAATTCAACCCCGTTTGCACTTGGTTCATATCGCTCGTCATGCGCGTGATGAGCGTTGACGTTCCCACGCGGTCAACTTCGGCGCAGGAAAAGCCCTGTATGTGCGCAAAAAGTGCGTGCTTTAAGCGCGCGGCAAAGCCGACCGCCGCCTTGGCAGAAAAATACTGGGCAACCACGCTAAAAAGAAGTCCGATAGCGCCAAAGGCAACGAGTAAAAGGGACATACGCAAAACGTATCCCCCGTCGCCGTCGGCAATACCATGGTCAATGATGGATGAAACCACAAGCGGAACGGCCAATTCAAGACACGCTTCAAAAAACTTAAAAAGCGGGCCGAGAACGCATTCCTTGCGGTACTGTTTTAAATGTGTAAACAGTTTTTTCATTCAAAAAAGGCCTTTCCTTCCAAAGATACCGATAAAAAAATACCGATAAAATTATACCGATAAAATTATATCCATTTCGACAACGTTTGTCAATAGAATTGCCATACATTTTTGCCATTTTTTTCATTTGACTTTCTTTATCCCAAAAGCACGCGCCGCAGAGCAAAAAAACGGGTGTTTTTTCTCTAAAAACGGGCATTTATGTGATTTTAGGTGTTGTATTTTATAAAGATATATGCTATAATAGTTATAACTACTACGCGTACAGGCGCGAGGCGCGCTTCGCCCTCATTTTGGATGCGCGCATGAAAGGTGGAACATTTTGAAATACTTAATTCTTGTTTATGACGGCATGGCCGACCGTCCTATCGCCGAACTTGGCAATAAAACACCGATGGAGGTTGCCAAAAAGCCGTGTTTGGATGCATTGGCAAGCGATGCGCTTATCGGTACGGTTTCTAACGTCCCCGAAGGGATGATCCCCGAAAGCGACACTGCCAACTTGTCCATCCTCTCCTACGACCCCCGTACTTATTCCAAGGGGCGCTCTCCGTTGGAGGCCGTTAGCATGGGTCTCTCCATGAAAGCGGAGGATACCGCTTACCGTTGCAACGTCGTTACTTTAAGCGACGACGAGCCTTATGAGCAAAAGACTATGCTCGACCATAGTGCCGATGAAATCACGACGGCAGAGGCCGACCAACTGATTACCGCACTAAACGAGGCGTTTGCAAACGAAAAAAGACATTTTTATACGGGTGTCAGTTACCGCCATTGTCTTCTTTGGGACGGCGGCGACGATACCTACGCCTTCATGCGGCCGCACGACATCCTCGGTCAAAAAATCACGGACCATTTGCCAAAGGGTGAGGCAGGTGCGCCCTTCCTTTCGCTCATGCGCGAAAGTTACGAGGTCCTTCGCAACCATCCCGTCAACCTTGCGCGCCGCGCACAGGGCAAGCGTCCCGCAAACTCCATTTGGCTTTGGAGCCCGGGCAAAAAGCCCTCTCTTCCCGCCTTTTTTGAAAAATGGGGCTTGAAGGCGTCCGTCATTAGCGCCGTTGACTTAATTAAGGGCATCGGTCTTTGCGCCGATATAGAATCCATTGACGTGGAAGGTGCAACGGGTAACGTCCACACGAATTATGAAGGGAAAGCAAACGCCGCCATTGATGCCTTTCGCCGTGGCCGCGACCTCGTCTTTATCCACGTGGAAGCACCCGATGAGTGCGGACACCGCGCGGAACTTGAAAACAAGGTTCGTTCAATTGAGTTGATTGACGAAAAAATTCTTGCCCCCGTTGCCCGTTATTTGGCAAGCACGGGCGAGCGTTACCGCATCATGACCTTGCCAGACCACCCCACGCCGCTTGCCATCCGCACGCATAGCATGGAGCCCGTTCCCTTCCTCATTTACGACAGTATGACGAAAAAAGACGGCGTTTCGCACTTCACGGAAAAAAGCGCGGAGGCAAAGAATTATTATCTGCCCGAGGGCACGGCACTCATGTCTTTACTGACAAAAGACGAAATTTAACGCGACGTTTTCCCCTGAAAATTTATCACAAACCAAGCCAGGCGCAAGTGGCGCTCTGACGGGAGGTCTTTTATTATGTCAAACGAAGAATACCGCGCAACGGATTCGGCATCTGCTTCAAAGCAGGGCGCGGTGCCAAGCACGTCGGCAGAACCGTCGGATACCTCCTTCGAAGCACAATCATTGACAAGCGAGAACGGTACAAAGGATAAAAAGCCGAGTTTCGCCGTCAATGCTCATTACTTCGTGGAAGTATTTACACTGACGCTTTGCATTGTGTTGTTTCTCACAACCTTCCTTGTACGGCATACGGTTGTGGACGGCGCTTCCATGCAAAACACGTTGCAAAACGGACAACATCTTCTCATTTCAGACTTGTTTTACACACCGAAAAGAGGCGACATCGTCGTTTTCCAATCGCCCGACACAGGGATAACCACCCCCGTCGTCAAGCGTATTGTCGGCATGCCCGGCGATAAAGTGCGTTTAGAAAACGGTACGGTCTATTTGAACGGTAAAGCACTATCGGAGCCGTACGTCTTTCGGGATGCGAAAAACATGCAGGAGCGTCTGGATATGGATGAGATCACCGTGTCCGCGGGGCACGTGTTCGTCATGGGCGACCACCGCAACAAATCCTTAGATAGCCGTTACTTCGGCGAGGTTGACATACGCTCGATTTTAGGGCGCGCTTATTTGCGCGTCTACCCTTTCGCCGATTTTGATATCCTTGATTAACAAATAAAGAACAGGACAAACACATTATGCCAAGCCCTACCATTCAGTGGTTTCCCGGTCACATGGCCAAAACGCGCCGCCTGATCGGGGAAAACCTCACAAAAGTAGATCTTGTGATTGAACTCTTGGATGCGCGCATTCCCAAAAGCTCGCGCAATCCCGAGATTTTACGCTTGACTGCGGGGAAGCCGCTTTTGACCGTCTTGAACAAGGCGGGCATGGCAGACCCCGACGAAAACAACGCATGGCTATCACATTATAAACAAAACGGCTCCGCCTGCCTGTTGACCGACTGCATGACGGGCGAGGGCTTTTCCTCCATCGAAAGCGAAATTCACACGCAACTTGCAGAGAAAATTGCGCGTTACCGCGACAAGGGCATGACAGGTCGCCGCCTGCGCGCCATGATCGTCGGCATCCCGAACGTTGGCAAATCCTCGTTTATCAACCGCATGGTCGGCTCAAAAAAGGCGCGCGTGGAAAATCGCCCGGGTGTCACGTTGACGGCGCAATGGGCAAGCACGCCTATGGGCATTGACCTGCTCGACATGCCCGGTGTCCTGTGGCCGAAATTCGACGACCGCCGCGTGGCGGAAAATTTGGCGTTCACGGGCGCTATCAAGGATGACGTATTGCAACTTGAAGAAACCGCCATGCTCCTTGCCGACCGCCTGCGAAAACGCGCCCCCGCGCTTCTTTGCAGTCGCTACTCTTTGAATAGGGCGGACATTGAGGAACTTGACGCCTACGACCTTTTGCTCTTGATTGGCAAAAAACGCGGCATGCTTATGGCGGGCGGCGTCATCAACGAACGAAGAACGGCAGACATGTTACTTGACGAATTTCGCGCCGTTCGCCTCGGGCGGATTACTTTGGAGTCACCGAACGACAATTTTGAAGCGGAGAATGACGAAAATGCCTGATTTTGAACGCGAACACGAGGCAAAAATGAACGGCTATACCGCCGTTTGCGGTGTGGATGAGGCAGGGCGCGGTCCGCTTTCGGGTCCCGTTGTTGCCGCCGCCTGCATTTTGCCCGACTTCTTTTTGCCAAGCGGTCTTAACGACTCAAAAAAGTTATCACCCAAAAAGCGCGAACTGCTCTTTGAAGAAATCAAAGAGCATGCCCTCTCCTTTGCCATTGCCTCGGCATCTCCTGCCGAAATTGACGAGTTGAACATCTTGAATGCGACCATGCTCGCCATGCGGCGCGCCATTCTTGCACTGCCCACCCCTGCCGACTTTGCCCTGATAGACGGCAATTTGGCGCGCAACATGCCTATCCCCTGTAAAACCGTCATCAAGGGCGACGCCCTCTCCGCATCCATTGCCGCCGCAAGCATTCTTGCCAAGGTAACGCGTGACCGCCTCTGCCTTCTCGATGACGAAAACTACCCCGAATACGGCTTTGCCCGTCACAAGGGCTACGGCACCGCCGAGCCCATAACAACACTCCATACATACGGCCCTACCGAAATCCACAGAAAAAGTTTTTTGAAAGGTCTGTCGCTTCCGTCATGATGTTTTCAAAAAAGAAAGCCGAACCGCCGCTTTTATCCCCCACACAACTTGTCGGGAAAATCGGCGAGGATGCCTGCGCCCGTTATTTACGGCGGCGCGGATACCGTATTCTTTCACGAAATTACCATGCCGAGCATTGCGAAATTGATTTGATTGCCGAGAGTTTGTTTACGCTTTCTATCGTCGAGGTAAAGGCGCGCGTTATGGAGCCGCACACGGTTTCTCCCTACGGAACGCCCGCCACCGCCGTCACAAAAGACAAACAACGGCACGTCAGTCGCGCGGCGGCCATCTATCTTTCCACGCACAAAACACACAAGCACGTGCGCTTTGACGTGATGGAGGTGTTTCTTTCAAAAGAAAGTGACGACGCACCCCCGAAGGTCACGCTCATTCGCCATCATAAAGATGCCTTTCGTCCGCGCTAATCACATTTTTCTTCGCGCGGCATACTTATAAGGTAAACTCCCTTTATGTAATGAAAGGATGACGATTTATGCACTTGGCAGATTTGCACGCGGATACCCCATCGCGCATGTTTAAAAAGCACTTACCCTTTGATAGCACCGCTTTGCACGTTGCGCTTCCCTACCTTACAAACCTTGATAGTTACACGCAATTTTTCGCCTTTTTCTGTGACAAAAAAAGAAGCGACCAACAGGTCTTTTGCGATTTCTTTTCGATGCACCGACAGTTTATCTCGGAATTGGATGCAAAAAAGGCACTACTGCCACCGCATTGCCGTTTTTATTTCACGGTAGAGGACGGCAGACTTCTTTGCGGTGATGAAGAACGCCTGCTTTTGCTTCACGAATGCGGTGTACGCATATTCACGCCTCTTTGGCAAGGCAGTACCCATTTGGGCGGTGCCTTTGATACGAAGGAGGCACTCACCCCCTTTGGTCGCCGTGCCTTACAAACGGCGTGCGACCTAAACATCATCCCCGACGTCTCTCACGCATCAAGGGAGGCGGTGGAGGATATTCTCACTATTGCAAGCGCTCGGCACTCTCCCTGTCTTGCCACACACTCAAACGCCTACGACGTATGCGCCCATCCGCGCAATTTACATAAGCGGCACGTAGAAGCGATACGCGACAGTGGCGGTCTTATCGGCATCAGTCTTGCCCCGCAACACCTCTCCCTTGAAGGCAGGGCCGACATAGACGACGTTCTTCGTCATATAGATTACTATTTGTCCGAGGGATGCCGTCACACGTTGGCACTGGGGTGCGACTTTGACGGTATTGACACCACCCCCCGAGGGCTTGAAAATATCGCCCGTCTGACCGCCCTGAAAGAAGCGATGGCGGCGCACGGCATTGACGAGGATGTTATTGAAGACATCTTTTATGGCAACATTCACCGTTTCATCGAAAAGCACGTTGAAGAACCTGCCTTTTCGACCTAACTGTATTGCCACCAAAAACAACCATCACGCAAAAAACATCATCCGCAAAAGCGGATGGGAAGGATATAGAAGGATACGACTA
>JAZSOK010000125.1:0-2962 GCA_045536865.1 Eubacteriales bacterium | reverse complement strand
TTTTTGCTGGTAGAAACTTGATTATTACTTTTGGTTGAAGAAGCACTTGATGATGCTACTTGTTTTTTATTTTTTGAAGGTGTGTGAGTAGTATGAGGATATGGAGGGTAAGGTCAAATTTTACTATAACCAAGTGTTCGTGGCGGATAATATCAAAGAGGTGATCCCCGAATTCCTTCTCACCATGCGTGGGGTGCTTGATTGCCCCGAACTGCCCCTCAACGTGTCGCGCAGTTATTTGCAGGATAATGCGTACGTGAGTCGCGTGTCGGCGCATATCGCCAAAAAGGTGGCGGATAAACTGAACGGCATGCTCAATACGGAGCGCGAAAAATACGAAAAGATTTGGAACGATATCCGCACCTTTATCGAATACGGTTGTGTGACCGACCGTAAGTTCTACGACCGTGTCATCGGTTCGGTTTTATTCCCTCTGACGGGGGGCGGCTTCGTCACGCTTGACGAGTATTTTGGGTCTGCCGAAAAGACGGAGACGAGTGCGGCAAGCGCCGAAGAAAAAGCGGAGGAAAAGGCAACGGCGGAAACCGCAACCGTCTATTATGCAACCGATAAGGATTTGCAATCCCAATATATTTCTCTTTACCAAAACGAAGGGCACCGCGTGGTTATGCTACCGACGCCCCTGGACGTCCGCTTTGCGGAAACGGTGGAAACACACCGTGAAAAGACGCGCTTCATCCGTGTCGATGCCGATACCGAGGCATTGAAGGGGGAAGCACGCGACGTGGATAACGAGGCACTGACAAAACTCTTTTCCGCACTCACCGAAGGGGAGGGCGCGTTGAAGGTAGAGGTCGTTTCCTTGAAGGACGAAACGGTGCCTGCCGTCATCAAACTGGATGAGACGGGCCGTCGCATGCAGGATATGATGCGTATGTACGCACCCGATGCACCCGCCATGCCGACGGAGGAAATCTTGGTTTTGAATGCCGCAAGTCCGCTCATTGCCCGCCTGGCAGGCGATGCCGAAAGCGACAGAAGCAAGCAAATTGCCCGTCAGGTGTATCGCTTGGCACAACTTTCCCAGCGCACACTGAATGCAGAGGAAATGAAGGCGTTTTTGTCGGATAGTTACGCCTTGCTCTCCGAACTATGAGCATGACACCGACGTGCGAGGAGAGACTAAGCGCGCAATACGATGCCGAGCGTGCAGAGAAAGCGGGTGCCGCGGCAAGGCGGAACTATCGCATAGACGAGCAGGCACGCTACGCGGCCAAGGCGTGGGCGCATCAAAACGGGGCGGACACGCTCCCCGTAATACTTGAATTTTTACAAGCGTATTTTCCAAACGATGAGGACGCCGCCCTCTTTATCCCTGCCTTTTTGCGGTATGCGAATGCGGTGGGGAAGCCCTTGGATGCCCCGCTTTTCGTGAAGCAAAAAAAGGGTGCGAGGACGGGGATGCGCTTAATCTACGTCCGTAATCGCTACACCGAGGCGGCTTACAGTGCTTTTAGTGAACGTTTAGAAGCGCCGACGGTTTTTTACAGTGCAAGTTTTGCGGAGTCTGCCGCCGCCGTGCGCGACGGTGCCGCGGATGGGTGCATTCTTCCTTGGCGCGATGCTTTTCACGCGCCCTTGCAGACCTTTTTTGATATGATAGAGCAGTACGGCCTTTTTCTTCTTTCCGTTTGCGCTATTCCCGACGGTGAGGACGGTCGATTGCTTTACGCACTGTGCGGTGACGGTATGCGCCTCCCTGAAAATGCCGAGGACGTGTGGGTGACGTTTTTCTTGCCCGCACACGGAAAGGACGTCTTTTTACGCACCGTCGCTTACTGTGAAAGCATAGGCGGAAACGTCGTTTATGCAGAGGCGCGCCCCGATTTGCACACCTTGAGAACCGTGTGGCGCGTTACCCTCCGTATAGACACGCACGCGCTTACCGCGCTACTGCTTTATCTTTCGTTTTACGATACGGAGGCGGAGATTTTGGGCATTTGCCCCGCGCCGTTCGGGATATAAGTTTTCTAACCGCTTGAAATATACACTTTTATACAGAGGAAAACATCATGGAAAAAAGCATTTCTTATCAAACACGCGGCACTTGCTCGCGCCGTATAGACGTTACCGTTGAAGACGGCGTCATCAAAGACGTGCGCTTTTTCGGCGGATGCATGGGCAATACCCAGGGCGTTGCACGGTTGGTCGTCGGTATGACGGTAAAGGAGGCCGTTTCCCGTCTGCGCGGTATTGATTGCGGCGGACGCGGCACCTCTTGCCCCGATCAACTCTCCCGTGCCCTCGCCCCCTTTTTAGAGCAAGACGCTTGATTTTTCGTACGTATGCATGACGAAGAAGTTCTATGCGTATTTTTGCATGCGTACAAATTGGTGAGCGTTTTATATTCGATTGAGAAAGGAAAAGGCGATAAAAAGGTAAATCGCCACGGCAACAATATGGCAATATCATTGAACGTTGATGAAAATATACGCAAAGAATATCTTGCATGGGCGGCATCACCGCTTTTGCGTGCAGACGAGCGTGCAGAATTAGAAAAAATCGGTTGTGACGAGGAACTGCTTCTCCTCAGTTTTGGCGGAAGAATGAGTTTCGGCACGGCGGGACTGCGCGCGGGAATGGGCATGGGCACGAATCGCATGAACCGTTTCACCGTTGCCCAGACAACGGAGGGCATTGCCCGTCTTGTATGCAAGGCAGGGGGCGAGGCACGCGGCGTTGCCATCGCCTATGACAGCCGTCACCATTCTGCCGAGTTTGCCGAAACGGCGGCTTCCGTGCTGGCGGCAAACGGCATTCGCGTTTACTAAGTCGGAGCGTAGCCATGTCGGACTGTGAGCCAAGGAGTTGATCATTTGGTTTGTCTTCCTAAGACCGCTTGGCCTCCGACTTGCCATCGCCTATGACAGCCGTCACCATTCTGCCGAGTTTGCCGAAACGGCGGCTTCCGTGCTGGCGGCAAACGGCATTCGCGTTTACT
>JAZSOK010000076.1:0-1570 GCA_045536865.1 Eubacteriales bacterium | reverse complement strand
AGATATGGTTGTCGATCATGGCGCACAGAAGATTGTTGGCGGAAGTAATGGCGTGAAAGTCCCCCGTGAAATGCAAGTTGATATCTTCCATCGGGACTATCTGTGCATAACCGCCGCCTGTGGCACCGCCCTTGATACCGAACACAGGGCCGAGGGAGGGCTCTCGCAGGGCGGCAATGACGTTTTTGCCAAGACGGGCAAGTGCATCCGTCAGACCGACGGTCGTCGTCGTCTTTCCTTCTCCTGCGGGGGTGGGGGTGATGGCGGTGACAAGAATGAGTTTGCCGTTCTTTTCTTTCGTATCTTTCGGTAAATCGGCAATTTTCGCTTTGTATTTGCCGTACAACTCCAAGGCGTCGTCGGGGATGGCGGCGCGCGCGGCGATGTCGGTAATGGGTTTTAGGGGAATGCTCTGGGCAATTTCAATGTCTGTCAAATACTTTTGGCTCATGAGTTGTCCTTCCTTTTCTTTCCATAATTTATTCATTAAATTTATTATATGCAAAAAAGCGCAAAAAGTCAAGAGTTATTTCAATACTTGCGAGACTTATATGCACCCGTTTTTGAAAAGCGACGGCAGAAGGGATGCGACAAAAAGAAGAAAAGGGGCGGTGTGCGGCGGTATGCCCCGCATCCGTGCGCCCAAAACAAAAAAAGCAACGAAAATCTATTGACTTTACGAAGGGAATGTGATATAATTCATACTATCAAACCTATGCGGAGGATGCATCATGGAGCATATTAAGACAATCGGCACACGCAATTTGTGTGACAGTGCTAAAAATGGCGGTTGCGGCGAATGCCAGACTTCCTGCCAGTCTGCCTGCAAGACCAGTTGCGGTATTGCTAATCAGCAGTGCGAACAGGCGAAGGAAAGCAAGTAAAAAGAGATAGAAATGCCGCCGTCTTCGGTGGCATTTTTATCTTTTCTTCCGTTTTTTGCTTTCAATAGAAGAAAATTTCGTGCGCCAAACGGCGCGGAGGAGTATAGAATGATTCATCAATATCAACTGGGTGGCTACAACATTGTGCTTGACGTTTGCTCGGGCGCGGTGCATGCGGTGGACGAACTTGCCTACGACATGATCGCCCTGTTTGAAGGACGTAGCCGCGAGGACGTTTTAGATAAAATTCGGGAGAAATATTCGGGCAGAGAGGATATCACCGAGGATGACCTTACCGAATGCTATCAACAGATCGAAGGACTTGCCAAAGGGGGACAACTCTTTGCGCCCGACACCTTTGAGAAAAACGCGGGCGATTTGAAGGCGAAGACCTCGGGGGTCGTCAAGGCGCTTTGTCTGCACGTGGCGCACACGTGCAACTTAAACTGTGCTTACTGCTTTGCAAGCCAAGGGAAATACAGTGGCGAGCGCGCACTGATGAGTTACGAGGTGGGGTGCGCCGCGCTTGATTTCCTCGTCAAGCATTCGGGCACGCGCAAAAATTTGGAGGTCGACTTCTTTGGCGGCGAGCCGCTTATGAACTGGGACGTTGTCAAACGCTTGGTCGCCTATGCGCGCGGACTTGAAAAGATACACAACAAAAATTTCCGTTTCACCCTGACGAC
>JAZSOK010000102.1:0-9601 GCA_045536865.1 Eubacteriales bacterium | reverse complement strand
CCCCCCGTCGTCGGAGGTTGATTTTCAACCTTTCGTAGTCCTAACAGCACCCTCTCGTTCCTTTTTGGCGACGAAGGGTGCTATTTTCTTACCGTGCTTTTCCAAAACAAAAAGCCCTTTTAAGAAAGGATTTGTGGTATGTCTTATACATCTGCCGATCAAACGACCGCGCCTTCCGCAAAGACGTCCACACTGTATTTGCGCTTGGCGGATATAAACGTCTGTGTCAATCACCGTCACGGCCTCATTACCGAATTTTGCCGCGATTACGTCATCCCCCCTTGCACGCCCGATATCACGGTGACGCTCACGGAGGCGGATTGCCTGCCCACTTCGGACGAGGAAGCAAAAAAGGATGATGCGGGCTATTTTGAATTTTTGTCGCTTTGCCGTCATCTTTGCACGTTGATGGCACCGTTTGACGTTTGCCTTCTTCACGCCGCGGTCATTGAGGCAGACGATGTCGGCATCGGTTTTTTTGCGCCCAGTGGCACGGGAAAATCCACGCATATCCGCCTTTGGCGCGAACTCTATGGAAAAAGCATTGACATTGTCAACGGTGATAAGCCTTTCGTGCGAAAAAAGGGTGACCGCTTCTTCGTATACGGCTCTCCTTGGTGCGGAAAGGAACGGTGGCAACGTAACGTATGCGTGCCGCTTTTTGCGCTTTGCCGCTTAACGCGCGGAAAAGAGGACACCTGCATCCCACTCGAAAGGGACACGGCATCTCTATATTTACTCAATCAAATTTATTTCCCAAAAAAAGCCGAAGCCACACTCGCCGTCATGGCGCAAGTTGATGCGCTCATCAATACCGTGCCCCTCTACAACATCACCTGCACACCGACCAAGCACGCGGCAGAGGTCGTGCACGATACGCTATTTAAGGATACAAAACAAAAAGAAACCATATAAAACTGTACCGGAGGAAACGTTGTGAAACTGAATAAAAAATACGTTGTCAGAAAAATCGGTGCCGATTATTTTGCCGTTGCCGTATCGGATGATGCGGGACAACAGATGATCAAATTGAACGAAACGGCATCCTTCCTTTTTGAGCGTTGCTTAAAGGATTTTACTGCCGAGTCTCTCGTCGATGCCCTGCTTGATGCCTACGAGGTTACCCGTGAGCAAGCAAAAAAGGACGTCGCCGCATTTCTGCTCATCTTAAAGAAAAATGGCTTGATACAATGAAAAACATGAAGAACAATCAAAATAACGAAAAAGCCGTCTTTGACCGCCTCCCCTTAAACGAACTGTGGCCTCTCGTTGCCGACACCTTCGAAGCAGGCGGCCGTTTTCGCTTTTTTCCCGAGGGCACGAGCATGCTCCCCCTCATTCGGCCGCATCGGGATTCCGTGCTTATTGAAGCGCCGAAGAAACTTTCCGTCGGAGACGTTTTGCTTTACAGGCGCAAAAACGGGCAATTCGTTTTGCACCGTTTGGTACGCATGACAAAAGACACACTCTACTTCTCCGGTGACAATCAAGTGTCCATCGAAAAAGGCATTACCCGTCGGGACGTTTTGGCGCGTGTTGCGGGCATTTACCGCGACGACAAATTCTTTTCGGCAGAGGCCTTGCCACTCAAAGTATACACGCAAGCCCTCTCCTTTTCGCGCCCCCTTCGCCGTGTGGCGGTAGGCGCTTACTCTCGCGTCAAAAAGATACTTCCGTAAAAATCTGTTTTGGTAAATAGAAAAATCGCTCATAAAAAGACAAAGGGCTTGAATTTGCATTGCAAATTCAAGCCCTTTTAATGGATTGGCGGTCATTTGTCAAGTATCATAACGCCCAAAAAATCACGCGGGGAAACAGTATTGATAAATGAGCAAAAAGTGAAACACGCTACCGCCCATGACGAAAAGATGCCATACGGCGTGGTAAAAACGAAATTTATCGTGATGAAAGAAATACGTTCCGAGCGTGTATAAAACGCCGCCGCATATAAGGAGTCTGATGGCCTCCGCTTGGTATTTTTCAAAAAGAACGGGCAACGTCAAAATAATGGCCCACCCCGCCACCAAATAAAGAAGTTGCGAAAAGCGATTGAATTTCTTCATGTTGACGGCGTTTAAGGTGATTCCCAAGGCGGCCGCCGCCGCAATGATGCCAAAAACGGTCCACCCGAGCGCCCCGCCCAAAAGCATAAAAGAAACAGGGATGTACGTTCCCAAAATCAAAACGAAAATAGAGCAATGGTCAAGAATGCGGAAGACACCCTTGGCGCGTGACGGCGGCAAGGCGTGGTAGAGGCAGGAGGCAAGATAGAGCAAAATCAAAGATGCGCCGTACAAGGATGCCGAAACGACGGCCAAAGCACCGTGGGGGACGGCGCGCAAAACAAGCAACACGCACCCCAAAACCCCAAGGGCACTCCCCAGTCCGTGCGTGATAGAATTGGCAAGTTCCTCCGAAAGCGGCGGATAAACAAACGTACCGCCCCTCTTTTCATTCGTCATTCTCTTTCCTCCTTTTCTCTACGTTGATTTTTTATTTTTAGATTACATAGTTTTCAAAACTATATTACATGATTTTTCTTTTTTTGTCAAGGGGTTTCAGAAACATTTGCAAATGTTTCACATTTCTTTCTTGCATTTCTTTTTCATATGGCAAAAAAGCGGCATCATCAGAAGGCAAATCAATATCATGATGAGGAGTTTTTTGGCGATATTGCAATCCTCATGAAAATCCATATCCATTTTTCCGAGCGTATCCTTTGCCTCACGGCCGCGCCGCAATGAAAAATGAATACGGATGTCCTTTTTTAGATAAAAGCCCTCATTTCCAAAGCATTTTAAGACGGACTGTACCGGTTTCATAAACATCCTTTCCTTTATCCCACATACCTTCGACAAACGAATTTGTATAGGAAACAAAAAATTGTATATACTTTTATCGTAGTAAAACGCGCTTTGATGAAAAAAAACACTTACGTCACACAAAAATCAGGAAGGGCCTACCATTGCTTTTTTCATCTCTTACCTTTCTTTTTGTATTTTTCCCTGCCGTTTGGCTTTTATACGAATTAACGCCCGTGCGGGCAAAAAACCTTTTACTGCTCGTGGCAAGTCTTCTCTTTTATGCGTGGGGTGAGCCGCTTGCTATCTTCATTCTTCTGTTCATCATTTTATTCGTCTTTTTTTGTGCCCCTTACGTTTTGAAAAAGAACCGCGCGGCGACCTTCCTTGCCTTTTTCATCCCCGTTTTTCTTTTGGTTTTGGGCAAGTATCTTCCCTTTTTTCTTCAAAAAGCCGAAATAGAAAGTGCCTTGCACACGCCCGTCGGCATGTCCTTTTACGTTTTTCAAGCCCTGTCCTATCTTGCCGACCTGCGCTTTGGCAACGCGAAAATACAAAAAAATCCTATTGATTTGGCGCTCTACCTTTCCCTGTTCCCACAACTTTTGGCAGGGCCTATCGTTCGATACGATCTCGTAGAAAACGAACTTGTGCGCCGCACCCCCGAAAGGGAGCGCGCTTGGGTGCGGTTCATTTTCGGGTTGTCCAAAAAATGTCTTTTGGCAAACCCATTGGGTGTTCTTTTTTCGGAGTATAGCACGAAAGACGATGCCTCTTTTTTAATTGCCCTCCTCTGCATTGTATGCTTTACCTTGCATATTTATTTCGATTTTTCGGGATATAGTGATATGACCATCGGCATTGCACTGCTTTTCGGCTTTCATTTCCCCGAGAATTTTCGTTACCCTTATACGGCGGACAGTCTTCGTGATTTTTGGCGGCGGTGGCACATCACCCTAACCGACTTTTTTCGCACGTACGTTTATATCCCCTTGGGGGGAAACAGGCGAGGCGCACGGCGCACCGTCATCAATACCGCTATCGTTTGGGCTTTGACGGGCATCTGGCACGGTGTGACGCTAAACTTTTTCCTTTGGGGACTTTATTGGTGTATACTTTTGTTGACAGAAAAAATAATTGTCCGCGATAAACTGACGAAGATCCCCCGCCTTTTGCGGCGCGCACTAACGCTCTCTTTTGTCGCCCTCGGATGGGTTCTTTTTGCCTTTGACACCCCCGATACGCGCGGTCTTTTTTTGCGCGCACTGACCACGTTTACACTTGACGGCAACGCCGTCTATGAATGCGTGCGGCAACTGCCCCTGCTCCTTGTTGCCTCCCTTTTTTGCACGCCCGTTCCCTACCGCCGTTTTGTTTCCTTAAAAGAAAAAAATCCGTACACGCCCCTTTTCGTCTGTCTGCCCTTGCTCCTTTTATCCACCGCCGCCCTAACGGATGCCTCCTACCAACCCTTTCTCTATTTCCGCTTTTGAGGGCACAAAAAAAGAAGAAACGCCGCGCACAAGGCGCGGCGCAAACGAACTATGATGAAAACACCTATTGACAAAGAAAAAAAGACTTCCCTTTTGTTTTTGGGAAGCATCATTCTCTTTTTGCTTTTGGGATTTTTGGGACTTCTCTTTGGCAAAGCCAACACGGAGCTTGAACGGCGCGCGCCGCACGAACGGCCGAAATTCTCAAAGGATGCCCTTTTTAATCTGACACTGCCAAGAGAAACCGAACTTTTTTTGGCGGACCGCTTTCCTTTTCGCAAAGAACTCATATGTCTCAATGCCACAAGCAACCTTTTTTTGCAGGGCGGCGAATACCGCCACGTCATTTTGGGTAAAGACCACACACTCATTGCGGAAGGGAAAATGCCGGATATGGAGGGCTACCTACACACACTGCAAGGCATCCGCACACTTGCCGATACCTGTCAAGAAAAGGGCATTCCCCTTCTCTTTGCCGCCGTGCCTGAGGCCGAAGAGGTGCATGCGCGGCGCTTCCCCTGCCTTTATGAAGGCAAAGATTATACGGCGTTTTACAGGGCATCGGGCGATATTTTGGAAAAGAAGACGGTATGCGATATAAAAACGCCCCTGTTGACGGCAAAGGAGCAAACGTATTTTGCAACCGACCACCATTGGAACGATAAGGGCGCGTATCTTGCGTACAGAACCATTGTCAACCGTATGGGCATGAAAGAAACGAAAGCAGACCGGACCGAACAGGTCGGCAGTACCTTTTTGGGGACCTCACTCAGTCGTTTGGGGCTCTTTGGCTACAAAGCCGACACGCTCTGCATACCGCATTTTGACGACGAAAACGATTTTGTCGTTTACCGTAACGAGGAGGACGTCTACATGTACGGCTTTTACGATTACAGTAAGGCGGACACGGTTGATGCGTACAGTATTTACCTCGGCGGAAACGGCGGCATCATCCGTGTCGAAAGAGAAAAAGGGGCAGAAAAGAAGCGTGAGCGCATACTCCTCGTACGCGACAGTTTTGCTTCTTCCCTTGCCCCTTACCTTGCCAAAAACGGCGATTTGGTCCTCTATGATCCGCGTTACACGCAGAAAAGCGTTTACGACGCAATAAAGACCTACGACGTTGACCGCGTGCTTGTTGTAGCGAGCATTTCATCGCTCTCCACACGCCCCTATCAACGCGCATTTTTGGATCTATAAGCGCAAATTTCCTATTTTTTAGTCACACAAAGCGCGCAAATGGGTATCCCCTTCGCCGTGAAATTGGTTTCGTATTTCGTCATGACGTTATCCGCAGCGTAGGGAGAGTTATGTAAATCATAGGTTACAAAATCGGGTGTTAACGAAAGCGCTTCAAGTTCCTCTAACGTGAACGCAAAAAGCCCCGTGTTATCCGTTTTCAAATGGAACACTCCGCCGCTTTTCAAGAGGCGGAAATACATCTCCAAAAACCGTCTGTGCGTCAGGCGGCGCTTGGCATACCCCTTTTTCGGCCACGGATCGCTGAAATTGAGGTACATATGACTGACGGTATTCGGCGCTAAAAACGCCTCCAAATTCTCGGCATTGGCAATGGCAAAACGCAAATTGTCCGTGCGCTCGTCACTGCATGCCATGGCCTTTTCAAGCGCGGCAATCATGACGTCCGTCACGCGCTCAACTGCCAAAAAGGAGCGCTCGGGATAGCGCGCCGCCATACCGCAGGAAAACGCGCCCTTGCCACATCCGATTTCCAAGGAAAGCGGCGCTTTTTTTGGAAAAGGCAACGTCGTCTCCTCGTATGGTTTTGCAGGCATCTCGCAGAGAAGGTGCGCGCACGCCTGCAAACGCGCCTCACCGTTTTTCTTTCTTCTTACTCGCATAAAAACCGACGGAGCCCTCCGTCCCTCGCTCTCTTCTTCGTTTACGTGCCGTTTTTGCACGCAAAGTTGCTTTTTAATTATCTGTAATCTGCAAAAATTTTGCGAAACTCGGTCGTCATGCCGCTATACGCCTCCTCCAAAAGGCCGTCAACGTCCACCTTTTCAAGTTGGGCAAGCACCTTTTCAAGCACGGGCTTGGTGCGCGGATGGCGCGGCGTAAAGACGGTACAACAATCCTCGTAGGGCAAAATGGACGTCTCAAAGGTATCAATATGGCGTGCGATGGTGATGATTTCTTCCTTATCCATACCGATGCAGGGGCGGAAGACGGGCATGGACACCTGACTGTCGGTGACACCGAGCGCCTCCAAGGTCTGACTGGCAACCTGTCCGAGGCTCTCTCCCGTAATGAGCGCGCCGCAGTGGTAATCACGCGCGCACCGCTCTGCCAAGCGCATCATAAAGATACGGAGCAGAAGGGTGAAATAATCCTCCTCGCACTTGTCGCGCAATTCCTCTTGAATATGGGTGAGGGAAATGACGTGAACGTGGATGGCGGAGCAATATTCGCAAAGCAGATCTGCCAAATGCATGACCTTTTCCTTGGCGCGCTCGCTCGTGTAGGGGAAACTTTCAAAATGGAGCGCCTCAATTTCCAAACCGCGCTTTGCCATCATATAGCCAGCCACGGGGCTATCAATGCCGCCCGACAAAAGGAGAAGTCCCCTGCCCGCCGAGCGAAGGGGCATACCGCCCGCGCCCTTCATTTGGTCGGCGTGGATATAGGCGTACTTATCGCGGATTTCCACGCGCACCATTGCCTCGGGATGATGTAAATCAACGCGAATGCCGCGCACGGTGGACAAAACGGCACCGCCGACCTCTGCCGCAAGTTCGGGGGAGGTCATGGGGAAACGCTTGTCCGCACGCTTGGCATCGACACGGAAGGACTTTTTGCCGCAAAGCAGGGGCGGCAGATAGGTTCTTGCCGTTTCCAAAATGCTATCCAGATTTTTTTCGCACACGGCCGCCCTTGTCACGCCCGCAAAGCCAAAGACGTGGCAAACGCTTTCGAGCATGCCGTCCACGTCCGCCTCACAGTCAAGCGCTTCAATAATAGCCGTGCTTTGGGCGCGTTCGATCTTAAAATTTCCAAAATGGGCGGCGCGGCGGCGAAGTTCCTTGACGAGTGCCGCCTCAAAGGAGCCGCGATTGACACCCTTTAATACAATTTCGCCGTATTTGCACAATAAAACTTCTCTTTGACCGTTCATCGAACTTGTCCATTCCCTTCGATCTCATACTTAATGGTGGTCAAGGCATCGGGGCCCATCGGTCCGCGTGCATGTAGTTTCTGCGTGGAGATACCCACCTCCGCGCCAAAGCCGAACTCACCGCCGTCACTAAACCGCGTAGAGGCGTTGACGTAGACGCAGGCGGAATCCACCTCGCGGCGAAAACGCGCGGCATTTTCCAAATTGTTCGTCAATATGGCTTCGCTATGATGCGTTGAATAACGATTGATATGCTCAATTGCCTCGGAAATACCGTCCACCACACGCACCGCCATAATGGCATCGTCGTATTCCGTTTGATAATCAAGTTCGGTTGCTTGGCAAACGCCCTCGCCGCCAAGAATGGCATATGCATCAGGTGAGCAACGAAGTTCCAAGCGCCCCTTCGTTCTTTCGGCAAAGGCAGGCAAGAACTTGTCTGCAATAGAGCGATGTACAAGCAAGGTTTCCGCCGCGTTGCAGACGGCAGGTCTTGACAGTTTGGCGTTTTCCGTGACAGAAAGCGCCATCGGCAGTGCGGCACTCTCGTCCACGTAAATATGGCAGTTTCCTGCGCCCGTTTCAATAACGGGCACGGTTGCCCCCTCCACGACGGCGCGGATGAGGCCCTTTCCGCCGCGCGGAATGAGAACGTCCACAAAGGCGCGCATTTGCATGAGTGCCTGTGCGCCCTCGCGCTCCGTGCGCTCAACGAGCAGTACGGCATCAGACGGCAAGCCGACGGACACGAGCGCCTCCTGCAAGACAGACGTCAAGATGCGATTGGTAAAACCGGCTTCCTTACCGCCGCGCAAAACGACGGTGTTACCCGTTTTGAGGCAAAGCGCCGCCACGTCGACGGTGACGTTGGGGCGCGCCTCGTAAATCACGCCGACGGTGCCAAGCGGCACACGCACGCGACGGATGACAAGACCGTTCGGGCGCGTCCACACCTCACCGCCGCCAAGAGGATCGGCAAGGGCGGCAAGGGTACGGAGTGACGCGGAAATATCCGCAATACGGGCAGACGTCAAGCGCAGGCGATCCATCATGACCGCAGGCACATCGTTTTCCTCCGCGGCGTTCATATCCTTATCGTTTTCTTCTAAAATGGCATCCGTTTTTTTGACGAGAAGATCCGCCGCCGCCAGTAGTGCGCGGTTGCGGATTGCCGCATCGGCAGCGGCAAGGGCGGGGGATGCCGCCTTTGCCCGACGGGCCAAATTTTCAACGTAATCTTTGATCGTTTCGTTCATGTGACATCCTTTCCTTTTGAAAAGAACGGGACTGCCGACAAAGGGCGGCAGTCCCATCAATTCTATCGGATCTACGAGGCACTTTCCTCGGTGTCCGAAAAACTTCTGATTTCATGCTTACTGTTTGCTAAAAAGGTGACGGTATCCCCTTCACGAAGAAGCGGCAGATAATTCCAAACGGTAATATCGGCGGTAAAGACCTCGCCGTTTATTTGCAGATAATAGATGGAATTACCGTCAAGGACGGCCGAGGAGATGCGCTCCACCGTGGCACTGTACTCGGTCAGAGTTTCCGCATTACCCCCATCATCATCGCCCTTATCGTCGGTACCGAGCATGCGTAGGTATTCCTTCCTTGCATCGGCAATGGTATCGGCAACGCCGACTATCTGATAATCGGCGACGGACACGAAGGCATACGCCTTGACCAAGCCCGCGTTATCCTTCAAACTGAGGAAATACGAGGGGTTGTCATGGACGTTTATCAAAATGGGGAAGGTGGCGTTATAGCCCTTTTCCTGAATTTTACCCTCTGCCGACTCCATGGCGGAATACTCCTCCGCACCGTTGATGGCATAGGTTTTGGCTTCCTTCGTACGCATGTTGACCAAGATAAAGCCAATGTTCGATTCATCGGAAACGACGGAGGTGATACCCGTATAGAGCCACACGTCGTCGTCGTTGGCAATATAGTTATAGCCGTCTGTGGTGACGACCACGTTCTTCTGCGCGAAAATGGAGTTGAAGAAGCCGTTCTTCAAGGAGCCCCAGTTATCCGCCTGCTCCACGATCATGGAGGGAGAATAGACGAGGTCAATCCATTGCGGCACTTCACTGACGGCGTAATCGTTCATCTCACCCGTCACGGCATCAACCAAAATGATGCCCTTAATATCCTTACCGCCGAAAAGTCCG
>JAZSOK010000035.1:0-7365 GCA_045536865.1 Eubacteriales bacterium | reverse complement strand
CCCCCCTCTACATAAGCACGCCGCACACCCTCGTTCACTGCACTTTCCAGTGTTGCTCCCGTGATATGCACACGCTCTCCAACCTCCGCAAAGACAACCGCCATCCCCGTGTCTTGACAAATAGGAATGTCCATTTGACGGGCAAGGGCGGCATTTTCGCACAATCGCTCCAAAACGCACGTAGCCAAAGGATTGCTCTCTGCCTTTGCGGCATTATATACGCATTCGGCAACGTCCGTCGGCAAACGGTGATTTGCACGAATAAACAAATCACATACGGCGTCGGAGACCGTTTTTGCATCAATCAGGCATAGTTTTTCCATGGATATCTATCTCCGTTAATTTTTCCCTCTTCAAGTTCCAAAAAAAGAACGAAAGCCCCTTAGCGCATGGGCACAAAGGCGGCTTTCATACTCTAACCGCGCATTTATCTGTGCTCGGCTTACTGTTCATTTGAATAATAGTGCATCAAAATTTCGTTTGGATAACAAAGCCCGAGCCGTTCTCGCGCAATTCTTTCGACAAAAGCGTTATCCATGTCACAAGTCAAATCACTTTCGTGACGCAGAATGTTCTCATCTAACTCTGCAACCTCTTCCCGTAACGCTGCCGCTTCTTCGCGCATATCGTTGTACGTCATACGAAGCGAAGCCAAGGTCAACAGAGAAAAGATAAAGAACGCCGTGATGGCAAGTTTGATTGCCACTTTTCCTCGCATATTAAAACCTCTGTATATTCATTGATTAAGATGCTTTCGCATCAAGGTTCGAAGACATATCTGTCGCCCGTTTTTTGGGATAAGAAGCCTTGACGGGGGTGCTGGTAGTACCGCCATTTGGCTTTGGCGATGAATTTGCCGCTTTGGCTTTTTGCATCGCTTCTTTTTTACGGTTTCTTTTTATCTCATCCCGTATATTTTTCTTCTCTTTTATTATAGCACAAACTTTTCTAAATAACAATAGGAAAACGCCGAAAATTTTATTAAAAATATAATAATAACATATTTTTAACGGGAAACCAACAATTTTGGCGACCAAAAAGATGAAAAGCAAAAAGAAGGACGACAGTTCTTCCAAAAGAAGAAAGACGAGCCTTCCTACCGTTTGACGGTAGAGGAAAAAGCCAAGCCCCGTTGCCAAGAGAAAGGCAAAGCGAAAAATGCCGTGATTGACGTAATAAAGAAAGATGCTATACGTAACGCCAAAAAAAGAAAAAAACAAAAAATCCGTTAGAAATTGCAAGGCAGACAAAAAAACGCGGTATGCCTTCTGCTTATCACGAAAAGCGGCAATCTTTTCCCTTTTCTCTTTTGCAAGACGAAAAAAAGGTCCTTTGATAAAGGCGCCTGTATAACTGACACCGCATAGCATCCGTAAAAGCCGCACGCCATCATAAAGGAAGGCAAGGAAAACGCCAAAGATAGAAGCCGAAACGCTACCGCGCAAAATTTCGGTTAAGGAAATTACCAGTGTCATTTAATGCACCAATCTGGAAAAAAAGCCCCGTCTTACCTTTTCGTTTCCGTTTTCGTATTGCATGCCGTTGATAGTCCCCGAGACCGTGACACGCCCGTTTTCCAAGGAAAGCGAAAGAATATGTAACCCTTCCCCGTCAATGGTCAATGCACCGAGCGAGGTATTCAACACGACCGATTGCTCATCAAAACTGACAACCTCCACAATTCCCTCTAAAACGAGTTGACTGCGATTTTCAAGAAAAGCGGTATGTGACTGTGCCTCACGCCTTTCAACTTGTCTTCCTGTCATAAAAACATCTTCCTTTCATGATAATAGAGCCACGTAGAATGCCCTTAATGAAAGATATGCGTACATACGAAAAAATATACGCACGGATGCTTCAAAGAAACGGCGCAAAAAAAGAAAGGACTACGCATAAGCGTTGTCCTTTAATTCTGTTCTTCGTTAAGAACCTCGTACATATCAGACGCATCTTCCTTACGAGTACTGTCTTTGATTTCCAAAACACGCACCCTTAAAGAACGGGCGCCAAAGCGAACCTCAATGATGTCATCTTTTTTAACATCAAGAGATGCCTTGGCGGCCCTTCCGTTAACGGTCACATGTGATGCATCACATGCTTCATTGGCAACGGTTCTGCGCTTGATAATTCTCGATACCTTCAAAAATTTATCAAGCCGCATAGCCTCACCTTATTTGTTGACGGATTCCTTTAATGCCTTGCTTGCGGAAAAGACGGGGTGCTTCGCTGCAGGAATGGTGATCTTTGCGCCGGTAGCGGGGTTGTGGCCCTCACGAGCGGCTCTTTCTTTAACGTCAAAAGTACCAAAACCAACGATTTGAACCTTATCACCTGCAACCAATGCCTCGGAAACTGCCTCGAGAACTGCGCTAACAGCTGCCTCTGCGTCCTTCTTCTTCAAAGATGTCTTCAATGCAACTGCTTCTACCAACTGTGTCTTGTTCATAGCTTTCTTCCTCTCTTTTTTCCGGAAATCAAGGTTTCCGATTTTCTAATAATGATTATATCATATTGTTAACAAGATATCAAGAGGTTTTTAAATTTTTTTTTACTTTTTTTGAAAAAATTGGGCTTTTTTTGTCGTTTTTTTAGAAAAAGTATACCAAGACGGGGCTGTTTTTCGGAAAAATTGATAAAAACGCCTATACCCCGTCCTCGGCTTCACCTGTTTTTCAAGAAATAAAATGCAAAGTACGCAATATTTTGGCGACTTTTTCTCCATGTGGGAGCATCGAAATCTCGTCTTCGGTGACGCAACGCAAAAGGAATATCGCTACGACGTAAGTGAAGACCGCGCCGAGCATCGCCAAAAGAACGGACAGATTTTCGCCTGCACGCGCGATGAGGAAAAGATAAAGCGCCAGTGCCGCCCCCGACGAAAGGAGCGAGGCAAAGAAGGGGCGAATAAAGACGGAGGCAAAAGACGGGACCACATCCGTATAACGCACCACGAAATAGAAGTTCAAGGCTACGACGGTAATGTGGAACAAAACGGTACTGACGGGGGCACCCATCGGACCGAAAAATCTTGTCAAAAGCAAATCCGCAACGATTTTAACGACAAGTCCGACGGACATGGAAATCATCGGCTTCTTTTCCTGATTGTGTGCCTGCAAAAGCGCGTTGGATACGGAAAGCATGGCTACCAAGAAAACCGAAATGGCAAGAACGCGCAAAAGCGGTCCTGCGTTTTGTGCCATAGCGCCGTCACCCGAGCCGAAGACGAGATGCAAAATAGGTCCACTCAACGCACTCATGCCAAACGCACACGGCAGGGCAATCAAGGCACATATCCGCAAGGACGAGTTCATCACTCTACGCACACTACCCTTATCCCCCGATGCGCGAGCCGCCGATATAAAAGGGACTATCGAGCAAGAGATAGGATAAATCAAAATCGTCGGCAAATTATAAAGTGTCACGGCACCCGTGGTATAGTCCGAGCAAATTTCCCTTGCAATATCCTTGTTGCCGTAAAAATCCGTCAGAAGCGGAAACATCAGTTGCGAATCCACCAAGGACGCCAAATTCAAAACCACGGCACTCAAAGAAATCGGTATGGCAATTGACAAAAGGCGCGGTAAAATAGGTCTTTCATCCGTTGCACAGTCGCTTGCCACCGCATCACCGAAAAGAAGGAGTTTATTCTTCTTTTGATACCGCCGCTTGGCAAAAATAAGATAGACCATCCCCATCACTATGCCGATGCCCATACTGAGCACGGAAAGTGCCGCCGCCGTCGAAACGTCCTGTTTCCAGAAATTGAGGGAAAGATAAATGATGACGAGGCCTACCGCCATTTTTCCAAAGGCTTCCAGTATTTCGGAAACCGCCGTCGGCGTCATTTGTTGAAAGCCCTGATAGTATCCGCGATAGACACTGCAAACGCAAATAAACAGAAGCGACGGCGCAATGGCAAGAATACAACGGTACGATTCCCCGTTTGAATTGATGTCTGAAACGATGCCGGCAGTTCCCCACATGAACACCGTGCCAAGGACGCCTATGACCAAAAGTGTCGTAAGAGAAACGCGAAACACGCGCTTGACACGCAAAACGTCGCCCCTTGCACGGCATTCCGAAATCAAAACGGAGACCGCCACAGGCACACCTGCCGTGGAAATCATATAGAGGATATTGTAAATGGAATGTGCCGCATTGACGTTGATCATCTCGTCACCGAGCATGGTATTCATGGGCACTTTATAGATTAAGCCAAATACCTTCACAAGCAAATTGGCAATCGCCAAAACAACCATGCCCGAAAAAAGCATTTTTTTATCCCGTTGTGTCGTTTTGGTTGCCGCCTTGTTTTTTTGATCCATGAAAAGTCCTTTCCGTCCTCAAACGCAATTATCTATCCAGTCGCAAAAAGTCAAACTTCAATTTTTCTTCGTCAATTGTGGTCAGTTCACCGTTCTCGTAAAGAATAGTGCCATCCACCATGGTCATCTGCAAATCGGAAATATTTGCACTATACATTAGGGCAGAATCAAAATCCATAACGGGAATATTGTGCGTTCCCGACAAATCCCACAGTAAAAGGTCGGCACGATACCCGGGTAACACCTTGCCCACGTCCGTGCGTCTTTGTGCCCGCGCACCGTTTTCACTGCCTATTCTCCACATATCGGCGGCGGCAATGACGGCAGGATCGTAAGAAGTTCCCTTTTGTAAAAGAAGCGTTGTTTGCAGTTCACGCAAGACGTCCAAGCGATTGTTGGATGCCACACCGTCCGTGCCGATGGCAACGTTGACGCCGCTTTTTAACGTCTTTTCAAGCGGCATAATTCCACTTCCGAGTTTTAAGTTACTGACGGGATTATGGGCAACGGTGGCACTTTGCTCGCATAAAATAGCCCTATCCTCATCCGTGAGCCACACACAGTGAGCCGCCGTCACGGGCACATCAAAGGTGCCGTTTTCCAAGAAAAACCGTGTGGGCGTGCATCCGTGCCGTTCTATGCACCCTTCATGCTCTGCCTTCGTTTCGGAAAGGTGGATTTGCATACCGCACCCCAAACGTTTGGCAACTTCGGAAAGATAGGCAACCCCCTTGGGCGTATTGGTATATTCGGCATGCAACGACATATCGACAAGGATACGACCGTCATCGTAGCCATTCCAATCGTAAAACAGGCGAATAGCCTCTTGCATGCGCGCATCGCTCGAAAAATCCGCCCCGTCATCAAACGTGACGACCGAGCGCGAAAGATTGGCTTTGATGCCCGTCTCGGCAACGGCCCTTGCCACATCGTCCATGAAAAAATACATGTCCGAAAAAGAAACGATACCCGCGCGAAGCATCTCCGCTATGGCAAGTTTTGCGGCAAGATATACTTTTTCTGCGGTAAGATGCTCTTCTGCCGGCAAAATTGCCTCATCAAGCCAACGTTTTAAGGGCAGATCCGCACCTAATCCGCGAAAGAGTGTCATGGCACTGTGGCAGTGGGTGTTATAAAAGCCACCGGTCAAAAGACGACCGCCGCCTTCAATGACACGGTCAAACGTTCCCGTAACTTCCCCTGCTTTACTGACACTGTCAATCACTCTGCCACGGCACAAGACGTCATAGCGCGCATCGAGGCTCGCGCCTTCGCGCAAGCAAACGTTTTTAATTAGAATTGTTTTCATGATTATTATTCACCGAAAACGGCGAAATCTTCCCTTCATTTTCAATGACTTACCCAAGAAATTCATGATACATAGATATCTTCGGCAAATAGGCTTCGTCAATCGGCGTCACCGAGGAAAGCGAGGACATCATGCGCTCTGCCTCACGAAAATGCTTGTCGCTTGGCGGTAGCGTTGCCAAAAGTTTCATTAAATGAGGCGTGAGCATACCTATCTCATAGTCAAGAACCGTATTGAACGTCACGTCTGCCGAGGATGCGTAGGGGAAAATATTACTTTCCTCATTTTGGCGCACGCTCTCCCAAAGGAAGAAGGTGAAGGCAGGGGTGGCATCCCGAAAACGAAAATCGCGCACCAACCGCCTGAAAAAGCGGATTTCATTCGGTAAAAACAATGCATCTCCCACGGAGATCGCCTCTTGCGGCGAAACGTAAATGCTCCGACAAGGTGTGCCCGAAAACAGGCTCGTCACCTCGGGATACACCGCTTGAATACCCTCAAAGAGGAAAATATCGCCTTCGCCAACGGTAAGTTTGCGCCACCCCGTTCGGCATCCCGAACGAAAATCAAATGTAGGTAAAGCGACCTCGCCGCCCGAAAAAATATCCTTCACAGAACGTGATAAGGCCTCTATGTCGATGGAAAGCGGAGAGTCAAAGTCAAGTGTGACACCGCGCGCCTCGGCGTTTTTGGCGAGAACGTCGCGATCAAGGTAAAAATCATCAATAGAAACAACGTGGACACGGTGTCCGCGTTCAGAAAGTTCTGAAACAAGTTTGTTTGCCATGGTTGTTTTTCCCGAGCAAGTTGGCCCCGACAGGGTTAGCAAATTGCCAGAAAATCCATCTAAAATATGGGCAACCGTCTTGTCAAGCGCCTCTTCAAAGGCGTTTTCTACCTTTTGGACATACTGCTTTTTGGCAGTTTCATCGTAAAAATGATTTTCAGCCTTGATCATAACCGTCTTTTCCTTCCTAAAACACAGAAATCAAGATAAGCGGTACACGGCGTATGGCGTTATGATAGTGATAACGGACGGCGTAGACCTTTGGCCACACGTTCACGGTAAGGGAGCAAGCCGCGGCTCGGGTCTCCCGAACGAAGTTTTTCTTCATCCCTTAAATATTCATATGGATATTTTGGCATAAATATGCGTTCGATCAGGCGTTTGCCTTCTTTACCGTCGGGATAGGTGACGAGTTTTGTCACAGAACCTGCACCCACGGCAAAAATGCTATGTAATTCTCCCATCATAAAGATATTATACATACCCTCGGAGCCTTCAAGTGCATATCCGACGTTTTCAAGGTTGCCTACCGTGTTTTTCTGACGATACATGTAATAGGGCTTATACCCCGCAATCCTCGTTTTCAGTTGCGAATATTCCACGCACTGTGAGGCATCGCCGCCCTTCATCGAGTAAATGCTTCCCTCCTCGTGCAAAAGATCTGCCGCTTTTTTCACGCAGAAGGTATGTACCGTAATGTTCGTAGGACGTAGATTGATGATTTGGTCAACGGTCGAGGAAAAATTGGTAAATTCATCCCCCGGCAGACCTGCAATCAAATCCACATTGATATCTCGAATGCCCGAATTGATTGCCAAATCATAAGCGCGGAAAAAGTCGTCAACGGTGTGCCGACGTCCGATGGCCTGTAACACGTCATCGCTCAACGTCTGCGGATTGACACTGATACGGTCCACCCCATGCTTACGCAGCACTTCCAGTTT
>JAZSOK010000066.1:0-3912 GCA_045536865.1 Eubacteriales bacterium | reverse complement strand
TCCGACTTCGTCAAAACGCTCGGCAGACCAATCGCTTCATAATACAATTATTTTACCACCAAACGTACCGCTTGTCAATATTGCCACCGTTCTTTTTTTCATGCAAAAAAAGAGTCTTTTGTCCGCAAAAAAACAAAAAAGTGCAAAAATGATTGACAAAGCGATGCGCGGAGGGTATAATTCAAATATATGTAGGGTCATTTATGATCAAGTGCCATCACCGTGGCATACTTTATCCTAAAAAAAGGAGCGTACCATGGCATTTCTTGAATTACTCGAATCCATCCGCAACCCCGTACTCGATACCTTTTTCCTCCTCGTTACACGACTGGGGGAGGAAGCGATCTACATGGCGGTGGCACTCGGTGTCTTTTGGTGCGGTAAAAAAGCGGACGGCTACTATCTTTTGTCCGTCGGCTTTCTCGGCGTTATCGGCAACCAGGTCTTAAAACTACTCTTTCGCGTCCCCCGTCCCTTCGTCAAAAATCCAAACCTGACGGCGGTTGAGGGTGCTATCCCTGCCGCAACGGGATACTCCTTCCCAAGCGGTCACACGCAAATCGCAACGGGCGTATTCGGAGGTATGGCACGTATCACACGGCGCACTTATCTGCGTTTTTTGGGCGTTCTTTTGCTTCTTTTGGTGGCATTTTCGCGCATGTATCTCGGCGTGCATACACCGCTTGACGTCGCGGTTTCCCTTCTCTTTGGTGCCGCACTCGTCTTTTCTCTTGCGCCGCTTTTTGCCCGTGTGGAAAAGAACGGCAACCTCATGTATATCATCAGTGCCGTGTTCATCGCCGTTGCCTTTGCCAATTTGCTTTTCGTGCATCTCTATCCCTTTGGCGAGGATGCAACGAACGAAAACGTTTTGGACGGCATCAAAAACGCATGGTCGCTTTTCGGCGCTATCCTCGGATTGCCCCTCATTCATTACGTTGACACGCGCTATACGCACTTTTCGGGGGAGGCGCGCCCCTTTGCACAGGTCATGAAGGTGGCAGTTGGCTTGCTCCTTTTGATTTCCGTCAAGGAAGGGTTGAAAATTCCTTTCTACGCCTTGCCCGACGGCATTCAAGGTCCTCTGCACGCCCTTCGTTATTTTATCGTCGTCCTCTTTGGCGGCGTACTCTACCCCGCACTCTTCCGTTTTCTCCCCACCTCATGGAAAGAAAAGAAGACGTCAGGGGCAGAACTGTAATTTTTTCTTTGCAAAAACGGATTTGCTTTGCAGCGAAGCCCTACTAACGCACAAGCAAAGTGACATGCGGTGTATGCGAAACGCACTTTCTTCGTTTCGCATACACCTTTATTTTTCCGCAAAAATAAAAAAAGACCGCCTGCGTAGTGGCGCAAAGCGGTCAAAACAGTTTTCGCAAAGGGGAGCAAGTCCTGCCCTTACTCTGCCCTTGTTCCCTTGTTTTAACACAAAGGCAGACAAAAGTCAATTATTTTATAAAAAAAAGAGAAAATTTTTATTTTTTTCCAAAAAACTATTGACAGATGACTTTCTTTGTGTTATACTTCACTTGTTCACATCATCACTTTACCTCGTTAAAGCGGTAAAGAAACAAAAACTACATTGTGAAAGAGGTAAACATCATGAAGAAACTGCTTGCTTTAACCTTGGCGCTTGTTATGCTCGTCGCCGCACTCGTTTCCTGCTCCGGTCAGGACCTGAAATTCGGCAAGGAATACGTTGCCGCAGACACCCAGATGAACGTTTTGGTACAGTTGAATGCCAAATCCGTTGACGTTGGTATCATGGACAGTGTCATGGCAAACTACTACCTGACACAGGACACCACTTATGCAAACGCACTCGCCCTTGCCAACATCACGTTGGCAGAAGAGGAATACGGCATTGCCGCCCGTAAGGGTAGCGGTCTTATCAAGGCCATCAACGCCGCACTCGTTCAACTGGCAAAGACGGGCGATTTGGCAAAAATCGCCGCAAAATACGGTCTGCAAAACGACCTTCTGATCGATGCAGACACCAAAATCGACGCTTTGACCGATGAGGAGAAGGTTGACTTTGAATATATCGTCGGCAAGAAAAAGGTCGTCATCGGTTACACCGAATTTGCCCCCATCGCTTACAAGGAAGACGGTGTATTGACGGGCTTTGATATCGATTTGGCAAAGGCCGTGTTTGAACTTTTGAACTTGGAAGCAGAATTCGTTATCATCAACTGGAATACGAAGGAAGCCGAACTTGAAAGCAAGAGCATTGACTGCATTTGGAACGGCATGACCATTAACGAGGAAAGACTTGCCGCTATGGAAATCTCCCTTCCCTACTTGAAGAATAAGCAGGCGGTCCTTGTCCGTAAGGAAGACGTTGCAAAGTACACCACAACCGAAGACATGGCAGAGGCAATCATCTGTGCCGAAAAGGGCTCTGCAGGTGAGGATTGCTGCTTAAACAAAGACTGATTTTTGCACCGATATACCCACCCGCTTGTTCTCAATATGCCGAGCGCGGTCGGGCACGTCTTGACAAATTTTTAGGCAACATATAGGGGGTATTGCATTTTTGCAACACCCCCGTCTGTCTGTTTTTTGAGTTCTTAAAGGAGACTTACATATGGAACTTTTTTCCGAAGTTACACTCCGCTTGGGCGAGGGGTTTCTCTACACGCTTTTGCTCTTTGCGCTCACCTTGATAGTCGCACTCCCCCTCGGCCTTGTCATTTCCTTTGGTTCAATGAGCCGTTTTCGCCCCCTCTCTCTTTTAACGCGCGGCGTCGTATGGATCGTTCGCGGCACACCGCTTATGCTTCAAATCGTCGTGTTCACCTTTGGCCCGGGGCTTTGGCTTAACTTCCCCATCCGCACCATGCAAGAGCGCTTTTTGATGGTGACGCTGGCGTTTATCCTCAACTATGCCTGCTATTTTTCGGAAATCTACCGCGGCGGCATTCAGAGCATTTCGCAGGGGCAGTACGAGGCGGGTGCCGTTCTCGGCATGACACGGCGCGAGGTCTTTTTCCGCGTCATTCTCTTACAGGTCATCAAGCGGATCTTGGCGCCCATATCCAATGAAATCATCACACTGGTCAAGGATACCTCCCTTGCAAGCACCGCCATTTCCATTGAAATCATTTACGTTGCCAAGCAGTTGGTGAACGATTACGTCATTTTGTGGCCCTTGTTCTACGCGGGGCTTTTCTATCTCATCTTCAACGGCCTCGTTTCGCTCGCCCTCGGCAAACTTGAAAAAAGACTGGCGTATTTCAACGCCTGATGCAAATTGCACCCTGCTTTTATTCCGTTGTCATGCGGTAAATTTCAAACATAATATTGATGCAGTCACCGAAGGGTGACCGAACGGAGAATATCATGGCATTTCTTGAAGTATCCAACATAACGAAATCCTTCCAACGCACGGAGGTTTTGCGCGGTGTCAGTTTTTCACTCAACCGCGGTGAGGTTTTGTCGCTGATCGGCTCGTCGGGAAGCGGAAAAACAACGCTCCTCCGTTGCTTAAATGCCCTTGAACGCCCCGATTGCGGCACAATTTCCATTGGCGGCACGACCGTTTTTGATGCCGCCCTGCCCCAAAACGACGGGGCAATTCAAGCGCATCGCCGCCACTTCGGCATGGTCTTTCAGTCCTTTCATCTCTTCCCCCCATACACCGTGCGTGACAATTTGCTCTTGGCGCCTAATTGTGCCTTAAAGAGAGCAAAAAGGGCAAAGGATGCCGAACACCTTGAAAGCGAAGCGGACCTTTTGGCGCACGCCGACGCACTTCTTGCGCGCGTGGGCTTATCCGACAAGGCGGACGAATATCCCTGCCGTCTGTCGGGCGGTCAACAACAGCGTGTCGCCATTGCGCGCGCCCTGATGCTCAAACCCGAAATCCTCTGCTTTGACGAGCCGACATCCGCCCTTGACCCCGAATTGACG
>JAZSOK010000153.1:0-5765 GCA_045536865.1 Eubacteriales bacterium | reverse complement strand
GGGGTGATGTGATGTATAGAAACAAGGTGGAAATTTGTGGGGTGGACACCTCAAAACTTGCCGTTTTGAGCGATAAAGAAAAAAAGGCACTGCTTTTTCGTTCAAAAAACGGCGATATGAAGGCGAGGGAGGCCTTAATTTGCGGCAATCTCCGCTTGGTGCTCAGTATCGTGCAGCGTTTTTCGGGGCGGCGCGAAAACATGGACGATCTGTTCCAAGTGGGGTGCATTGGACTTATGAAGTCCATCGACCATTTTAATACCGATTTGGACGTCAAGTTCAGCACGTACGCCGTGCCCATGATTATCGGTGAGATCCGTCGCTATTTGCGCGACAACAATTCTATTCGTGTCAGTAGGTCGGTGCGTGATTTGGCGTATCGCTCGCTCGGCGCACGGGAAACCCTTTCACGGCAAATGGAGCGCGAGCCGACCGTGGAGGAAATTGCCGAGCATTTGCATGAAAAAAAGGAACTTGTCGCGCGCGCCATGGAGGCCATCGTGGAGCCGATTTCGCTCTACGAGTCCGTCTATAACGACGGAGAGGATTCGATTTACGTGATCGATCAATTAAAGGACAACGATGATACGGAGGAGGCGTGGATCGAGGAAATTTCCTTGCGCGACGCCATGAAAAAATTAGGCGAGCGTGAGAGGTCAATTTTGCTTATGCGCTTTTACAAGGGGAAAACGCAGATGGAAATTGCCGAGGAAATAGGCATTTCACAGGCGCAGGTGTCGCGCCTTGAAAAAAGCGCGATTGAAAAGATAAGGAAAGGGTTGTAATGCTTGTGGTGTTTTCCTTGGGCGTGGCAATCTCCTTTTTAGAGGAAGATGCACGGGACTGAACTTTATCATTCTTTTATATCGCTTGCTTCGATTTTAACTAAAAAAATGGCGATGCAGTCAATTGTCTGCATCACCATTTTTTTATTTCGCCGCGTTTAGCATATTTTCAATAAATATTCCATATCCCTCGCAGGGGTTTGAGACCATGACGTGCGTCACGGCCCCGACGAGTTTGCCGCCTTGGATGATGGGTGAGCCACTCACGACTGTGTCAAGTGTGGACCAACATTTTTCAAAAGTGGGGAATCTTTTAATAAATCCTACTATGCGACAACAATTAAAAGACTATCTTCGGTTGCTAAAAAGCCGTGTGCCATTTAACAAAATTTTGCAAAATCGTCAAAAACCTTGGTAATTTAGCATGGAATGCATTAGTTTTTACAAATTCAAAGTAACAGAAATGTAATTTTTTTAACAAAAAACTATTTTTTTCTGTATTTGAGAGGTGTTTCTCCGGTAATGCTTTTAAATATCGTTCTGAAATGGTTTTCAGAACGAAATCCAACCATTTCGCTGATTGTGGAAACAGAATATTGACTATTCTCCAGATATTCAATCGCTACATTTATTTTTATGGAGTTTTGAAAGTGAATAGGGGTCTGCCCCAATTCCTTTTGAAACAGATGGTATAGGGTGGACTCACTTACGCAACACGTTTTTGCCAGGGTACCGATAGAAAAGTTGTCATTCCAGTGGTCGGTAATATATTCCAATGCGGCCTGTAAGGTCTCATCATTTGAAATGTTGGATTGAGACATTTGCGGAAGTATATTTTGCAATAATTTATAAAACAAAGAATATGCTTCCAATTCTTTCAGATAGTCGGAGGACAATAGATTGGCTATTTCAATGATGGTGTCCTTTATGTCATCTTCGCAATAGATGATTTGCGGTTCATATCGAAACTGCGTGTAGTGCATAAAGCAACTCACATAAATCACTTCAATGTCAGGGTTTCCGTTCCATTCCGAATAGCAATAAATATTTTCGGGAATGAATACGATGTCACCTTCATTGACATGCAACTTTTTGTTTAAGTAAATATATGTTCCGCACCCTTTGGCGATAAACCCTATCCGCGTTTTCCTGCGGTTGCTGTTACCGCGGCAAAAATGATAATTACAAAATGTATGTGTTGATGTAGATAACTCTGATACATAAATTTTTTCGCTGTGCATTGACTTTTTCTCCTGATTAATTTGAATAAAATTGCAGAATAGTTACTTTTTTTTACAGTATACCATATTGAAGTGGATTTTGCAAGATGCTATAATAAAATAAAATCGCCGACGTAGATTTTGTGTACGCCCCCCAAAACGGCGACGCAAGGATTGGGAACGACGGGCTGGGCGGGCACATCCTGTTTTCACACGCCTATGAGCCGTGGAAAAGCGACAAGGCGGCGTATATTTTGGGACTGGATTATCAGATGGACGGTTGCAGAATGAAAAATTAAGGAGTTCGGCATGAGGAAAATTGCGCTCTCCTTTTGCGAGGAGGTGCCGGGGATATACCGATTAAGGGTCCCCTTTGAGGCGATCTATACCTCGGTGTTTTTCATTCTCCAAAAGGGAGAACGGATACTTGTGGATTGCGCCTCGTCGGCGGATGACGTAGACGGTCATATCCTTCCCGCACTGAAAGCAATGGGCGTGGCACCGACGGATCTCGACAAGCTGGTTTTGACGCATCAGCACGAGGATCACGCAGGCGGTCTTTTGCGCATAGGGGCGCATTCACCGCAGATCAAGGTGGTTTTGGACGAGCAGGTGCTATGCGACGGTATCTTTACTTATCCCATGCCGGGGCCCACCAAGGATTGCATGGGTGTGATGGATCTGCGCTCCGGCACGCTGATATCGGGCGACGGCTTGCAGGGGGCGGGGGTAGATCGATATCCTTGCACGTTGCAGGACAGGGAAGGTTATATAGAGACCTTGGAAAAGATAAGGAATGACAAAAGAATGACAAAAGAATAAAGAATATCCTGTTCTCACACGCCTACGAGCCGTGGAAAAGCGACAAGGCGATCGGAAGAAATGCGGTTGACGCCTGTCTTTTGGATTGCCTTAGGCAAACAGAGAAAACGTAAAATGATAAACGGTGAAAATATTATGATCGACGGCGGTAGAAACGCCGCAGTAAGGAAATGTTGATAATGAGGTCTACTTTTCTAAATCAAAACAGACCGCTATAAGGGATAGTTTTGATTATTTGCCCGACATTACGGAATAAAGGAGCGATCAATGATGAAAAAAATTAAGATCGCGCAGATCGGCATGAGTGTCTACGGCCACGGCAAGCAGATCTGGGAGAGCATCACGAAGCAAAAAGATATTTTCGAGGTCGTGGGCTACGCGCTTCCCGAGAACGAGGAGGAGAAATTCCCCCAGCAGGTAAAGGCGTTTGAGGGCTACCGACGGATGACGGTGGAGGAACTGCTTGCCAACCCCGATATCAAAGCGGTTGCGGTCGAAACCGAAGAAATATATATTACAAAATATGCGCTTATGGTAGCCGAGGCAGGAAAGCATCTGCATATGGAAAAGCCGGGCGGAATTGAACTTGCCGATTTTGAAAGGCTTATCGAGATCTTAAAGTCGAAAAAATTAGTCTTTTCCACGGGGTATATGTATCGCTTCAATCCCAAGATCCAAGAGGCGCTTGCAAGGGTCAAGGCGGGAGAGTTGGGAGAGATCTATTCGGTGGAGGCACAAATGAGTTGCACGCATCCCACTGATGTGCGCCAATGGCTGAGCGCCCTACCCTCGGGAATGCTATTCTTTCTCGGCTGTCATTTGATCGACCTGATCTATCAAATTCAAGGAGAGCCCGAGGCGGTCATTCCCCTGAGCACCTCCACGGGCTTTGACGGTATATTTGCAAATGATTACGGTATGGTGGTCTTCCAATATAAAAACGGCGTTTCCTTTGCAAAAACCTGCGACACGGAGCGCGGTGGCTTTCAGCGGCGTCAACTCGTGATTTGCGGCGAGCGAGGCACCTTTGAGATCAAGCCCCTCGAGATTTTGGAGGACGGCGGCAGACCGTATACCGTCATGAGCGAGGCATATACCTCGGGCTGGCATTGGAAGGACGAGCGCGTCATAACCAATTCCGAGGCGTTCGACCGATACGATGCCATGCTCCGCAATTTTGCCGAGTTGGTGCGCGGCAAGGAAAACCCCTATTCTTACGACTATGAACTCGGGCTCTATCGACTGATATTAAGAGCCTGCGAAAGGGATTTTTGAAGATGAAAACGAAACAAATTGTATTTACAAAACCGTACGTTGCCGAACTTTTGGAGATTAATTGCAATCCCCCTGCCGAGAATGAGGTTACGGTCCGACTTGAATTTTCTGCCATCAGTTCGGGAACCGAAAAATCAAACTTTATTGGGCAGAGAAATAAAACGAATCTTTCAGAAGACGAGAAAGCAACATTTCCCCGAACTGTCGGATATAGTGCGGCAGGCAGAGTCAGCGCGCTCGGCAGTGGCGTGACCGACCTTGCCGTGGGCGACCGCGTGATCGTTTATTGGGGCAAGCACCAGCGCGATATTACCGTGAGTCGCTCTCGCGTGGTCAAAATCCCCGACGGCGTCAGCACCGAGGAGGCATCTCTTATCTTTATTTCCACCTTTCCGCTCGCGGCGATCCGTAAGACACGGCTCGAGATCGGAGAATCCGCAATGGTGATGGGACTTGGAATTCTCGGCATCCTCGCGGTTCAAGAGTTGCGCGCGGCAGGGGCTTATCCCGTGATCGCCGTTGACCCCGTGGAGGAGCGTCGGGCGCTCGCTTTGCGTTTTGGTGCTGATTTCGCCCTCGACCCCACAAGCGAGGATTTTGTGAGTCGGGTCAAGGAGTTGAGCGAGGGAGGCGTGAACGTTTGTATTGAGGTCACGGGACTTGGCGTCGGGCTGATCCAAGCGCTCGACTGCATGAAGACAATGGGGCGGATTGCGCTCCTCGGTTGTACGCGAAGTTCGCATTTTGAAATTGATTATTACAGTAAGGTACACGGCAGAGGCATCACGCTCATCGGTGCGCACACCATGGCGCGCCCAAAGTTTGAATCCTCCCCCACGCTTTGGACCGACGAGGACGACATCAAAACGGCACTTCGGCTTACGCTTGGCCGACGCATGAATTTCAAGGATATGATCTTTGAGATCCACCACCCGAGAGAGGCAAACGAGGTTTATAACCGATTGGCAACCGAGCGAAATTTCCCGATTGGCGTATTGTTTGATTGGAGGGACATGTAAATGAAAGCGATACTTGTAAACGATGATAAAAGTTTAAGATGGGACAACGTTCCCGACCCCACCCTTGCCGAGGACGAGGTACTCGTCAAGGTGGAATATGCGGCGCTCAACCGCGCAGATTTGATGCAGAGAGAGGGAGATTATCCGCCTCCTGCGGGCTGTCCAGAATGGATGGGACTTGAGGTCTCGGGCGAGATAGTAGAGATGACCGAGGGCGCAAAGGCAAAATCGAGTTACAAACTCGGCGATAAGGTTTGTGCCTTGCTTGGTGGTGGTGGTTATGCCGAATACGTAGCGGTCAAATACGATATGTGTATGCCCGTGCCGAAAAACTGCACTATGGCTGAGGCGGCGTGCATCCCCGAGGCTTTTGCCACGGCTTATCTTAAGCTTTTTGTTGAGGGGAAAGCAAAGGCGGGAGATACTCTTCTCGTTCATGCGGGAGCAAGCGGACTTTCCAGCGTCGTCATTCCCATGGCAAAGCAGTTCGGACTCAGAGTAATTACAACCGTGAGAAGAGATCCCGAGGCGGTATCACATCTCGGAGCGGACATAGTTATAGACACAAGAAAGGACAGCCTTGCCGAATTGCTTAAGAAAGAGGAGGAAGAGGGAAGAGCGGTGGATATTGCCATCGACTGCCT
>JAZSOK010000181.1:0-2050 GCA_045536865.1 Eubacteriales bacterium | reverse complement strand
TAACGAGTCATAGCAATACGTGCCGCCTCAATCTGATTGCTCGTGATCCATGCGGGCTCCGTAGCAACCAAACCGAATGTGCCATTGCTAATGGTGTTACCGCGGGTGGCCTTACCGGTCATTCTTCCGCGTTGCACACGACGGTACTTTACTCTTTTAGGCATTAACATTAGTGTTGGCCTCCCTCTGTCCTTCTTTCATTGCGGTGAAAATCACGACGAGGGCCTCTACCGTCACGGTTATCGCGGCGATTGTTGTCGCCGGGACGACGCTGACGGCGCTCGGGGCGCTCTGTGCGCTCCTGACGGACCGTACCGTTGTCTGCAAGAATCTCACCCTTATAAATCCAGACCTTGATACCGATTCTGCCATAGGTGGTGGCAGCTTCGTAAAAGCCGTAATCAATATCGGCTCTCAACGTTTGCAGCGGAATGGTACCGTCATGATAATGCTCAACGCGTGCGATTTCCGCACCGCCGAGACGGCCGCCGCAGCAAACCTTAATTCCCTTTGCGCCGAGGCGCATGGTACGACCGATTGCCTGCTTCATTGCGCGACGGAAAGAAATTCTTCTTTCAAGTTGCGAAGCGATGCTCTCGGCAACGAGTTGTGCGTTCAAGTCGGGGTTCTTGATCTCCACGACGTTGACGAATACGGTCTTGCCGGTCATCTGCTCGAGTTCCGTCTTCAACGCTTCGATAGCAGCACCTTTCTGACCGATAACCATACCCGGCTTTGCGCAGTGAATGAACACGCGTACACGTGCTCTGTCACGCTCGATTTCAATCTTCGGCACGCCGGCACCCAACAATTTGTTTTTCAGATATTTTCTGATCTGATAGTCGGACACCAAGGTATCACCGAATTCGTGATCGTTTGCAAACCATCTCGAATCCCATGTCTTAATGACGCCGACGCGCAGACCGTGGGGATTTACTTTCTGTCCCATTGTGTCAGCCTGCCTCCTTCTCCGTATTCTTTTCTTTGACTACAAGTGTCACATGGCTTGTTCTCTTTAAGATTCTGAATGCTCTTCCCTGTGCACGGGGCATGACACGTTTCAGTGTCGGGCCGGGGCAAACGAAGCATTCGGAGACGTAAAGGTTAGAACCATCCATATGGAAATTGTGTTCGGCATTTGCAACCGCGCTTTTCAACAGTTTGATCAGGTATTCAGATGCGCTCTTGGGCGTATTTTTCAGAATAGCCATGGCTGTTTCGGTATCCTTGCCACGAATGAGGTCAAGGACGATCTTAACCTTGCGCGGAGAAATTCTCGCGTATTTAAGATATGCCTTTGCTTCCATGTTTAGGCTTTGCCTCCTCTCGCAATTTTGCGATTCCTATAATTATTTACCGTTATTTGAAGTTTTAGAACCCGCATGTCCCTTAAAGGTACGGGTGGGTGCGAACTCACCGAGTTTGTGACCGACCATATCCTCTGTCAGATACACCGGAACATGCTTTCTGCCGTCATGGACAGCAATGGTATGACCGACGAACTCCGGGAAAACGGTGGATGCACGGGACCATGTTTTCAGCACCTTTTTTTCGCCCTTTTCGTTCATGGCAACTACGCGGTCAAATAACTTCTTTTCCACATAGGGTGCTTTTTTAAGGCTTCTGCTCATTTATTGTGCCTCCTTCTCAATATCTCGACAGCATTACTTGCTGCCTCTGCGCTTCACGATGAACTTGTCGGTCCGAGCCTTCTTATCTCTCGTCTTATAACCGAGAGCAGGCTTGCCCCAAGGCGTAACAGGGCCGGGACGTCCGACAGGAGGACGGCCCTCACCACCACCGTGCGGGTGGTCGCAGGGGTTCATGACCGAACCGCGAACAGTCGGGCGGATGCCCTTGTGACGGGTCTTACCGGCCTTACCAACCTTAACGGTCTCGTGCTCGATGTTGCCGACCTGACCTATCGTTGCCTTGCAATCCAAACGGATGATGCGAACCTCACCGGAGGGCAAGCGAACCTGTGCGCTTCCGTTTTCCTTAGCCATCAACTGGGCTGCGGCGCCGGCGGCACGGACAAGTTGTGCACCCT
>JAZSOK010000047.1:0-24762 GCA_045536865.1 Eubacteriales bacterium | reverse complement strand
TTATGAATATAAGTGGATTATGAAAATGGATTATAAATACAAGTGAGATATTTTTTTTGGATTATATGATGAAAAAATCATGATATCCATGAGAATAAAAATGTTTGCCCTGAATTCAATGGAGAAAAAATGCATGAACATTCGCTATTTCGTCACACCACCACCTATTCCGCAAAGGTCAAAAATCGCACAGTCGGAATGAAAATATAAACAGACATAAAAGTCTTGCAAAGTCACATTTCGTTGTTTTCGGCTCTTGTAACGGTCGAGGGCAATTTGTTTGAAATTCCTGTCAACCTTGCAGGAATGGTCTCGGTTCAGTAATTCAAATAGCATAATAAAACAAGACCTTGCAGAGCGCGCTCTGCAAGGTCTTGTTTTTTCTTGCTAAAAAGATACAAATTTTTGAAAAAATACATATTCGACTTCGATATGCTTTATCGAAAATTACTTTTTCATTTTCTCCAAGTCATTTTTGCGGATTTCAACGCGTCTTACCTTACCGCTTATCGTTTTGGGAAGTTCATTGACAAATTCCACAATTCTCGGATATTTGTAAGGTGCGGTATGCGTTTTAACGTATTCCTGAATTTCCTTTTTCAACGCATCTGTGCCTTCTTTACCTTTCACAAGCACGATGGTCGCCTTGACTATCTGACCGCGTACTTCGTCGGGCACGGGTGTGATTGCACATTCAAGAACGTACGGCAACTCCATGATGACGCTTTCGATCTCGAACGGACCGATGCGATAGCCCGATGATTTGATAACGTCGTCAATTCTTCCAACGTACCAAAGGTAGCCGTCCTCATCCATCGTTGCTTGATCGCCCGTATGATAGTATCCGTCATGCCACACTTCGTTCGTCTTTTCCTCATCAAGATAATAACCGACAAAGAGTCCGCAAGGTGCCTCGTCTTTGACGCGGATACAGATTTCTCCCGCATCACCCGTCTTGCATTCGTTGCCGTCGGGATCAAGAACGACGACGTCGTACAAGGGGCTCGGTCTACCCATAGAGCCGATTTTCGGTGTTGAGCCAACGAAGTTTGCAACAGAAAGTGTCGTTTCGGTCTGACCGAAGCCTTCCATGATTGTCAGTCCTGTGGCTTTCTTGAATTGATTGAACACTTCGGGGTTCAATGCTTCACCCGCCGTGGTGGCATATTCAATAGAAGAAAGGTCATACTTTGACAGGTCTTCTTTGATGAAGAAACGGTACATTGTAGGCGGCGCACAGAAGGTTGTGATATGATATTTTGCAAACATCGGCAAGATATCTTCCGAATGGAATCTATCAAAGTCATACGTGAACACGCCCGCTTCGCAAAGCCATTGTCCGTACAATTTGCCCCAAAGAGCCTTACCCCAACCTGTATCGGAGATTGTGAAGTGAAGTCCGTCGGGATTGACGTTATGCCAGTGCTTTGCCGTCGGATAATGGCCGAGGGCATATTTATAGGAATGTGTCGCTATTCTCGGGTATCCCGTTGTGCCCGATGTAAAGAGCATGAGCATGGGATCGTTGCCGCACGGCGTATTCTCCGTACGATAATAGTGCGTGCTAAAACGCTCCATTTCAACATTGAAATCGTGCCAACCCTCTTTGTTGCCACCAACCAAAACTTTCAGCATACCGGGGTAGTTTACCGCGGCCTTTTCCGCCTCGTTTGAAACATCACCGTCTGCGGTACAGACAATGGCTTTCACTTTTGCTGCCTTATATCTGTAATCAAAGTCATGCTCGACAAGTTGATTGGTTGCGGGGATCGCGATAGCGCCGATTTTATGAAGTGCAAGCATGCAGAACCAGAACTGATAGTGCCTTTTCAACACGAGCATGACGGTATCGCCTTTTTTGATACCCAAGGATTCAAAGTAGTTTGCAGTTTTTGCAGAATACTTCTTCATGTCGCTAAAAGTAAAGCGTCTGTCCGTCTTATCGTTTGCAACCCACATCATGGCGAGTTTATCGGGATTCTTTTCTGCAACTGCATCTACGCAATCGAATGCAAAGTTGAACGTATCTTCGTTTTTGAATGCAATGCCGCTAAATACGCCGTTTTCATCATAAAACGATTCCACGTACTTATCTGCAACCGTTTCCGATTTTTCCTTTTTAGCGGCGACCTTTGCCGCAATCATGGGCGCCTCGGGATATTCTTCGCTAACCAAGCCGTCCTGCGGATTTAATACAACTGCATGAAATTCGCATCCGCCCTCGCTTACTGCAACCATTCCGTGAGGGATGATACTGTTATAGAAAATGGAATCGCCCTCGTGAAGTACGTCCACGTGACTTCCGACCTGAACTTTGAGTGAGCCTTTCACGATAACGTCAAATTCTTGGCCGTTGTGTGAGTTTAATTGAAGGGGAGCGTTTTGCTCCTCTTCGATGTAGGGGAATTTCACGAGGAAGGGCTCTGCCAGTTTTTCCTTAAACTTCGGTGCAAGGTTGTTGTATTCCACACCGTGCTTCTTTACGATTTTAAGACCTTCGCCTTTCCTTGTGATGGCAAAAGAGGTGAGTGTCGTGCTCGTTCCTTCAAGCAAATCAACGACCTCAACGCCACATGCCTTTGCACACTTGTAGATGAACGTAAAGGCAAAATCCGTTTCGCCCATCTCCAAGACCTTGTATTCCTCAACCGATACACCGCAAAGTTTTGCAAGTTCCTCTTGCGTATACCCTTTTGCTTCGCGCAGGTCCTTTATTCTTCCTGCGACTTCTCTCAAACTGTAATCCATCTTTTGTCTCCTTTCGTTTCTGACAAATTTGATAGTTGGTTACTAATTTGAATAAAACAAAAAACCCGTCCCAAAGAAAACTTTGAGACGAGTTGTAACAACCCGCGGTACCACTCAAATTACGAAAACATAACGTTTCCGTCCCTTATCGAGCTCTAACAAGCCCTTTGCCTTTACGCAGCATTACGGAAGGAGTCTACTCGGCACAAGCCTTTCGGTCCTTCGACTCAGAGGTGATAAGTCATTGGAAAGTTCCGCCATTGTCTCGCACCACCCGACAACTCTCTTAAAGCATCCCCATCCGACCGTCCTCTTCACAGTCGTTCTTTGTGATATTCAAATTTGATACAAATTATACTCCTATATTTGCCGTTTGTCAAGTACTTTTTTAAAAAAATTCTTTTTTTGTAAAAAAACAACTTTTTTTATAAAAAAGACTGGACTTTTCCGTATGCTTCTGCTATAATGAGATGATTGAGAGGCAAAAATGCCCCTTTCGGGCAAATACACGTGTTTTTCCTATCAAAATGCCTCATAAGGAGTTGTTCCCATGAAAAAGAATGTAGCAGTTGTCGGTTACGGTGGTCAAGGTGGATGGCACGCCGATCACGCATTGAAGAGCGACGTTATCGCGTTATCAGGTGTGTACGATATTAAGCCCGAGCGCAATGCTTTGGCAGAATCCAAGGGCATTCACGCTTACGCCTCCTTTGAAGACGTACTCGCCGATAAGGCAGTGGACATCGTTGTCATCGCCGTACCGAACGACAGTCATAAATCTCTTGTCATTCGCGCTTTGGAGGCAGGCAAATCCGTTGTCTGCGAAAAGCCCGTTGAAATGACTGTCAAGGCGCTTGATGAAATGATTGAAGCGGCAAACCGTACGGGTTCCCTCTTCACCGTTCACCAAAACCGCCGTTGGGACGTTGACTTCCTTGCTATCAAGGAAATCATCGAAAGCGGTAAGATAGGTGCCCCCATTCGCATTGAATCCCGCATCCACGGCTCGCGCGGCATTCCGAGCGACTGGCGTTGCCAAAAGGCGTATGGCGGCGGCATGATTCTTGACTGGGGCGTGCATTTGATAGACCAAATGCTCCAATTGTACACAGACCGTGTCGTTCGTGTTTCTTGCGTCAATACGCATATCACCAACCAAGAGGTTGACGACGGCTTCCGCCTTGACTTGACCTTTGAAAGCGGTTGTACCGCTTATATTGAAGTCGGCACTTACAACTTTATCGCGCTTCCCCGCTTCTACATGCAGGCGAAGGACGGCTCTGCCATCATCGAGGATTGGCGCAAAAACGCCCACGTCGTCAAGTGCAAGTATTGGCATGAAAACGACGTTCTTCCCGTACAAACGGCGGCAGGTATCACAAAGACGATGGCGCCCCGTGACGAGGTCACAGTCGATGAGTACGACTGGGAGCGTCCCGTGTCCGACGTTCACGATTTTTATCGCAATTTGGTCCGTGCCATTGACGGCAAAGAGCAGATGCTCGTTCGCCACAACGAGGTGCGCCGTGTCATGCAGGTCATGGAGGCGGCGTTTGCATCCGATGAGGCGAAAATGCCCATCGTCACGAACATCTAATGGCACTTTAATAATAAGAGAGGGCTGTTGCTTCTGCCACAGCCCCCTCTCTTTGCTTTCAAGCGAGGCTTTTTGTGCGCCGTCTGACGATAGACGTGGCGTTTTGCAAAGAAAGCCCTATTTTAATCAAACGAAAGGCTACGTCATGATTACTGTCACAAATCTCAGTTTCCGCTTTGGCGGACAACTTCTCTTTAAGGATGTGGACCTAAAATTCACACCGGGCAACTGTTATGGCATTATCGGTGCAAACGGCGCGGGAAAATCCACGTTTTTGCGCCTTCTCTGTCAAGAACTTGAACCGTCAAGCGGCGATATCTCCATCCCCGAAAACTGCCGCATGTCTGTTTTACGGCAGGACCACTTTGCCTTTGATGAATTTTCCGTTCTCGATACGGTGATGATGGGCAATCGCCGTCTGTACGATATTATGAAGGAAAAAGACGCGCTCTACGCCAAAGAGGATTTTTCTGACGAGGACGGTCTGCGCGCCTCGGAGTTAGAGGCGGATTTTGCCGAAATGAACGGTTGGGAGGCAGAATCGGAGGTGTCGCGCCTCATTCAAGGTCTTGGGCTATCAGAGGATTTACTCTATGAGCCGATGAGCACCTTAAAGGAAAGCGAAAAGGTGAAGGTGCTTTTGGCACAGGCGCTTTTTGGTCAACCCGACATTATTCTTCTTGACGAGCCGACAAACGGTCTTGACATTCAAGCGGTCGGTTGGCTTGAAGATTTCCTTGCCGATTATTTCGGAACTGTTTTGGTCGTTTCCCACGACCGTCATTTCTTAAACGACGTTTGCACAAACATCGTGGACATTGACTACGGCGCCATTCGCATGTATGTCGGTAACTACGAGTTTTGGTATGAGTCAAGCCAACTCATGCAACGCATGATGAAGTTGCAAAACAAGAAAACAGAGGAGAAAATCGCCGAACTGCAAAACTTTATCGCGCGCTTCTCTGCCAACAAGTCAAAGTCCCGTCAAGCAACCTCGCGCCGCCGTCTTTTGGACAAGTTGACCGTCGAAGAGATGCCCGCCTCCTCACGCCGTTATCCCTTCATCGGATTTGAAATGACGCGTGAAGCAGGTAAGGACATTTTGTTTGTTGAAAACCTTTCCAAGCGCGCACCCGACGGCAGTTATCTTTTCAAGGACCTTTCCTTCACCGTCAATCACAACGAAAAAATTGCCTTTATCGGCAACGAAATGGCAATCACTGCCCTGTTTGACATTTTGGGTGGCGTGACCGCGCCCGATGCGGGCGACTTCCGTTTTGGTCAGTCCATCACAACCTCCTATTTCCCGCATGACCACACCTCCTTTTTTGACGGTTGCGATGATTCCATTTTGGATTGGATGCGCCGCTATTCACAGGATACAACGGAAACCTATCTGCGCGGTTTCCTTGGGCGCATGCTCTTTTCGGGCGATAGCGTCTACAAGCCCGTCAAAGTTCTGTCGGGTGGTGAGCGCGTGCGTTGCATGTTCTCGCGCATGATGCTTTTCGGCTCTAACTTCCTCATGCTCGATAGGCCGACGGATCACCTCGATTTGGAGTCTATCACCGCCGTCAACAACGGCTTGATTGCGTTTCGCGGCAACATTCTCTTCACTTCACACGACTATGAAATCTTAAACACGGTCGCCAACCGCATCATTTGCCTCACGCCCGACGGCGTCACCGACCGTTCCTGCACCTATGAGGAATATCTGGCGGCCGAAGGGCTCACCGCACAAAAAGAATAAAACGAAAAAAGCCTTTTGCAAAGACGAATATCTTCGCAAAAGGCCTTTTTATTTGTCTATGCCGATTTCAGTCGTATACCGAAACCGTTTGACACGCCGATTGACTTATGCCAATTCAGCGAAATACTTGATGGTACGAACCATCTGGCTAGTGTAGGAGTTCTCGTTGTCATACCATGCAACGACCTGTACCTGGTAGGTATCGTCGTCGATCTTTGCAACCATGGTCTGGGTAGCATCGAACAAGGAACCGTAGGTGATGCCGATGATATCGGAAGAAACGAGTTCTTCCTCGGTATAACCGAAGGAAGTGCTGGATGCTGCCTTCATAGCGGCGTTGATAGAAGCCTTGGTGATATCCTTACCCTTCACAACTGCAACGAGAAGTGTGGTGGAACCCGTCGGAACAGGAACTCTCTGAGCCGAGCCGATGAGTTTGCCGTTCAGTTCGGGGATAACCAAGCCGATTGCCTTTGCGGCACCGGTGGAGTTCGGAACGATGTTCACTGCGGCTGCGCGAGCGCGGCGAAGGTCACCCTTTCTGTGCGGGCCGTCAAGAACCATTTGGTCACCTGTGAAAGCGTGAACGGTCGTCATGATACCGCTCTGGATAGGAGCGTAATCGTTCAAAGCCTTTGCCATGGGTGCCAAGCAGTTTGTGGTGCAGGATGCAGCGGAGATGATGGTATCGTCGGCGGTCAGGGTGCCCTCGTTCACGCTATAAACGATGGTTTTGAGGTCGTTGCCTGCGGGAGCAGAAATAACAACCTTCTTTGCACCTGCGTCGATGTGTGCCTGGCTCTTTTCCTTGGAGGTGTAGAAGCCTGTGCATTCAAGAACAACGTCGATGTCAAGTGCCTTCCAAGGAAGGTCTGCTGCGTTCTTCTCGGAATAAATGGTGATGGTCTTTCCGTCTACGGTGATGGTTCCCTTTTCATCGTCTGCGGAAACCTCGTGTCCGTATCTGCCTTGTGCGGAATCGTACTTCAAAAGATGTGCGAGCATGCTCGGCTTCGTCAAATCGTTGATCGCAACGAGGTCATAACCCTCTGCGCCGAACATCTGACGGAATGCCAAACGGCCAATGCGGCCAAATCCGTTAATTGCTACTTTAACTGCCATGTTTTGTTCCTCCGTAAATTTATTTAATGTTTTGGGTACATACTCAATGAATGCAAATCATACGACTTTGCTTTTGCATTCCAAGATATTATAACACAAGAAAGGTCGTCTTTCAAGTACCTTTTCCAAATTTTATCAATTTTGTTACATTTTTTTATCCTTACGCGTGCAAAAGACGTCTTTTTGTCCTTTTTAACCATTCTTTCCCCAATATGAATACGAAAATACATAAATGTGGAATTTGACGCAAACGGTGCGGTTGGCAAATCATGCGATAAAAAAACTCCATGCCCAAGCGTTGAAAAATGATCGGCGCGCGGCGTATCTCTTCTGCGTAAACGTCAAGGGATCCCCCAAGACCGAAGGCTGTCATTTTTCGTTTGGATGACGTCTCTTTGATTTCTTGCATAAAATATTCCTGCCTCGGTGAACCGAGGCAGACGAATACCACGTCGGCAGAACTGTTGACAATTCTTTGTAATGCCTTTTCCCTTTCGCCGTACCCGTCCATTGCCCCGGCGATTTTTAAGCCCGGATAGCGCGTCTGTAATGCTCTTGCCGCGCGCAGGGCAACGCCCGCCCTCCCCCCATAAAGGAAAAGCGATAGACCCCGTTTTGCGCACAGTGATGAAACCGCCTCGCCAAGCGTCACGCCCGTCAAGCGTTTTGCCTTGATACCTAACGCGCGAAGATAAAGCGCCGCGCCCACCCCATCGACAACGAGAAATGAAGAATTTGAAAGCACCGAGAGAAAATCCGTATCACGGTAAGCCCTTTCAAGCATGAGGGCATTCGGTGTGCAGACGTATCCTCCTTTTTTTATGGCGCACGCCGCCGCCTCGTCCGCCGCCAAAAGACAAAATGGAAGTTGCCTTTTCCGAAAAGGGACATACGCCATAGTTAACTCGTTTTCGCTATCTTCTCGTTCTTTTACCATTTTTAATGTTTTCCTTGACTTTTGCCCGTATTTTTGATATACTGATTTTATGTAAAACAAACGGCGGCGGATATGCCGACGTGGCGAAAACGGAGAGCCTCCCTTACGCATATTCTCTCCCGTTTTTTTGCCATTTATCCGTCGAAATGGAGGCATTATGAGCGAAAAAATCAAGGATAGTGAACTTTACGCCTGGGCAAAGGAATACCGTGAGTTTGACTTAACGGCTTGGGAACGCCTGCCCGACATCGAATTATACATGGACCAGGTCATCAGTTATCTTGACCGCATGCTTCATTTACAGGAGCGTTGTGACGGCGCCCCCCTGCTCACCGCCAGTATGGTGAATAACTATGTGAAAGGCGGCTACATCCCCCGTCCAAATCAAAAACGGTATAGCCGCGCGCACATTGCCGCTTTGTATATTCTTTGCTCTTCTAAACAAAATCTTTCCGTCCCCGATGCCGCCGCTTTACTCTCGCTTTTGCAAAACTCCTGCACCATTGACCGTCTTTATACCCTTTTCGGAGAACGTCAACGAGAAATTGCAGAAGAATTAACCGATATACTAACAAAAGACGAACGCCTTTCCTCCGATGAACTTTTGAATTTTGCTTTGGACCTCACCCTGCGTGCCAGTGCCGAAAATTTGATGGCGGAGCGCATCCTCGACCATCTGAAAAAAGAAGAGGCGGCGAAGCGCGAAAAGGAACTCGAAAGAGAAAAAGAAAAGGCAGAAAAAGAAGCAAAGGAAAAGGCCGCAAAAGAGGCAGAAGAAAAGACCGCAAAAGAGGCGAAAGTGAAAGCGGAAAAAGAGGCAAAGGAAAAAGCCGCAAAAGAGGCAAAATCATAAAACATTTTTCAAAAATTCGTTTCATATTCGCATGCAATGTGCTATAATAATAGAATGTGGGCTTGTACGCACGTTGCTTTCTTTATTCGCAAAACCCGTAAAAACAAAAAAGGAGAGCGCCCATTCGCGGCGCAACCAACATGGGACTTTTTAACAAAATGTTCGGCACATACAGTGAACGGCAGGTAAAGCATCTTCGTCGCACCGTTGACCGCATTGAAGATCTCGCACCCGTTTACGAAAAAATGGATGAGGACACCCTTCGCGCGCAAACCGCACTTTTACGCGGACGCTTGCAGAACGGTGAAACGCTTGATGACATTTTGCCCGATGCCTTTGCGCTCGTGCGTGAAACTGCCGACCGCGTTCTCGGCAAACGCCCCTTCCGCGTGCAGTTGATCGGCGGTATCCTTTTGCACCAAGGCCGCATTGCCGAAATGAAAACGGGTGAAGGAAAAACGCTTGTCGCCACCATGCCCGCTTATTTGAACGCGTTGGCAGGAAAGGGCGTACACATCGTCACCGTCAACGACTATTTGGCACGTACGGGTGCCGATGAGATGGGACGCGTCTATTCCTTCCTCGGTTTGACAACGGGGCTTGTCGTTCACGGACAGACTTCAAGTGAAAAACTGGCGGCGTATAACGCTGACATCACCTACGGCACCAACAACGAATTTGGTTTTGACTACCTTCGTGACAACATGGTCATTTACCGTGACCGCATGGTTCAACGCGGTCATGCCTTTGCCATCGTTGACGAGGTGGACTCTATTTTAATTGACGAGGCACGTACTCCTCTAATCATTTCAGGTGAGGGTGCAAAGTCAACAGAAGTTTACGACCATGCCGATGCCTTCGTCAGAACACTCTCAAAATTCGTCATTCGCGAACTTGACGACAAATCGGATCACGACGACATTGAAGCGGATTACGTTGTGGACGAAAAGGCAAAAAACGTCATGCTCACCCCCCGTGGTATCAAAAAGGCGGAGGACTTTTTCCATTTGGAAAATCTTTCCGATCCGCAAAACGCTACCCTTTATCATCACATCAATCAAGCCATACGTGCCCACGGCATCATGCACCTTGACGATGATTACGTTGTCAAGGACGGTCAAGTGATTATCGTCGATGCCTTTACAGGACGCCTGATGCCCGGCCGCCGCTACAATAACGGCTTACACCAGGCAATTGAAGCAAAAGAGCACGTTAAAATCCAAAAGGAATCCAAAACGCTGGCCACCATTACCTTCCAGAATTATTTCCGCATGTATAAAAAACTGTCGGGTATGACGGGTACTGCACTTTCCGAATCCGAGGAATTCCGTGAAATTTACGGCCTTGACGTGGTGGAGGTTCCCACAAACCGCCCCATGATCCGCGAGGACCTGAACGACGTCGTCTACACGACCAAGCGCGGAAAGTACCGCGCCATCATCGAACAAATCAAGGAGTGCCACGAGAAAGGGCAACCCGTCCTCGTTGGTACGGTGTCCATTGAAAAATCAGAGGAATTGTCCCGTCTTTTACAGCGCGAGGGTGTGCGTCACACCGTGTTGAACGCCAAGTTCCACGAGCGTGAGGCGGAAATCGTCGCGCAGGCAGGTAAAGAAGGTGCCGTCACTATCTCCACCAACATGGCAGGACGCGGTACCGACATTATGCTTGGGGGCAACTCCGAATTTATGGCAAAGGCAGAATTGCGCCGCCGCGGCTATGACGAATCGCTCATTGCCGCCTCAACGGGCACCTATCCCACAGAGGATGCGGACGTTCTTGCCGTTCGCGCACTTTTTGCCGAACTGAATGCCACCTACAAAAAAGAGATTGAGCCGGAGGCAGATCGCGTCCGCGCCGCAGGCGGTCTATACATTCTTGGCACGGAGCGCCACGAAAGCCGCCGTATTGATAACCAGTTGCGCGGTCGAAGCGGCCGTCAAGGCGACCCCGGTCAATCGCGCTTCTTTCTGTCGCTTGAAGATGATGTCATGCGCCTTTTCGGCAGTGAGCGAATTATGAGCATGATCAGTCGCATGGGCGTGGACGAAAACACCCCCATTCAGGCAGGCCTTCTCTCCAATGCCATTGAAGGGGCGCAAAAGCGCATTGAATCCGCAAACTTTGAGCGCCGTAAACATGTGTTGACGTATGACGACGTCATGAATCAACAGAGAAAAATCATCTATGACCAACGCCGCCAAGTGCTTGACGGTGCCAACTTAAAAGATACCATTCTCGGTATGATGAACACCAGCATTGACGAGGCCATCAACAGTTTTGCCACGGGCGAAACGCCGAGCGAATGGAATTTGGACGGTCTGCGCGCGCATTTCTACGGCTATTTAACGGATGCAAACACCCTTGTATATAGCGATGAAGAGTTGGATAATCTCTCGCAAGACACCTTGCGTGAAGAACTTTACAACCGCGGTCTTGCACGCTATGAATCACAGGAAGCCTTGTTTGGCGAGGACGTCTTCCGCGAGGTTGAACGCGTCATTCTTTTGCGTAGCGTCGATACCCAGTGGATGGAACACATTGACGCCATGGAAGAATTGAAGGGGACGGTTGGCTTGAACGCCTACGCCCAACGCAATCCCATTGTCGAGTACCGTATCGCGGGCGCCGACATGTTTGATGAAATGATCGCCGAAATCCGTGAGGGCACCGTGCGCGGCGTGCTAACTGCCGCCCCCACGCCCAAGCCGATTGAGCGCGTGCAAGTTGCAAAGCCTCTTATTGAGGGATTTGCAGGCGGCAAACCGCCGCGCGAAGCAACGTCGCGCACCGTTGTTCGCAAGGACAAAGTGGGCAGAAACGATCCTTGCCCGTGTGGTAGCGGCAAAAAATACAAAAAGTGTTGCGGTGCCGCAAACGGCGCGGACGAAGAATAAGCAATTAAACTATTATTTACAAAAAAAGAAACAAGGAGGGCATCAGGCATGGGTTTTGGAACTCTTTTTATCGGCACGGTGCTAACCGTCAACATTGCGGCGCACGGCTATACCGACTTGATTGCTTATCTCCTTTTTCTTTTAGCCCTACTTCGCCTGCGTGAATACAATCGAAAATTCCAAGCCGCATTGTATTCGCTCATTCCTCTTTTGTTTGCAGCCATATGGGAATTTGGTCTGAACGTGGCGGATTTACTGAATATCTACCGTAACGAGCAATTTTTGCAGGAGGCGTATCTACTCAACCAAATTGCCCTCTATTTCACGACGGCACTCATTTTACGGGGAATAGGCGCGCTTGCCATTGACACCGATGTGCCAACCATTCGCGTGCGTGCCTTCCGCAACCAAATTCTCGCCTTTATTTACCACGGTTGTATGGTCTTCTTATCACTTTCCACAAACTCAAACACCGTGGCAAAAGTGCAACAAACCATGCTCTTGCCCGTCGTATTGTACGGTTTTGTTTACCTCATTTTGCAAGCCAAGTTGATTTTTTCCTGTTACATGTGGATTTGTCCCGAAGAAGACGCGGAAATGAATAGTAAAGCCTCACGGTTTGCATTTATTAACCGTCTTCGCACTTTTGATAACAGTATAGACGACCGCACGGCAACGCGCATTGCCGAAGACAGAAAACGGCGTGCGGACAAAAAGAAAAACAAAAAGAATTGATTTCGGCACCCCACCTTGAAGCAAAAAGAAAACGAGAAAGGAGTATTCGATGGATAAAGTAGTACCTCTCGCCATGGAAAAAAGGGGCGGAGCATTCATGCTCGGCATCCTGTTTCTTTGTAACCCGATCGTATCCACCGTCGACGTATTGCCCGACCTTGTCGGCGCGCTTTTTATACTCCGTGCCCTCGGTGGTTTTCGCTATCTCTCTGCATATTTTGCATCCGCCGTCCGCTCCTTTTCTTTTTACGCCGTTCTTTCATTTTTGAAACTGCCTGCAACGGCACTTCTCTTCTTTTTAGTCAATAAATACCCTACGCAAACAACGTTATTCCCTCTCTTCTCCTTTACCTTTACCATTTTAGAGTTTCTCCTTCTGTTCCCCGCGTTTTTTAATCTTCTGCACGGCATGGAACAACTTGAAGCGCGGCGCGGCCCCTTCCCCTCCCGTTTCTTTTCTTACATACCGCGTCTATACAAAATAACCGTCGCCTTTTTCCTTGTACGCGGCATCCTTGCCTTTCTGCCCGACTTGCTCTTTTTAACCGATGATGCGGCATCCTCCTCTTGGACTTCCCTTTACCCCTTTGCTGCTTTCTTTTCCATTTTGCCCGTTTTGGTCATCACCTATCTTTGGTATACGGCGATGAAGGAATATAAGAACGCTTTCTTTACGGATACGGCGGTCGATGAATGTATTATGGACGGACTCTCGCATGCAAAAAAGAAAATGGCAATCGAAAAACGTGCGCGCAAAATCTCCTTCGGTTGGCTTTTGGTTGCCCTTTCCGCCTTGTTCATGGTCGATTTACGCTTAAATGCCATTGACGTTTTATCCGATTGCTTTATGCCTCTTTGCCTTTTGGCGGCAATCTTTTTCTTGAAGGACACCCCATCCCTTTCGCGCCGCGCATTTATTTTCGGCGGATGCAGTTTCCTTTTTTCCGTCCTTGCCGATATCGGTTACGCGCTCTTCTTCCAATCCTTTTCCATGCGCGACCTCTACCACGTGCCCCACGTTGAAACGGCTTATCTTTTCGTGATGCTCGTCTTTTTGGTCAAACTTGTATTCGATACGCTGTTTTTCCTGTCCATACGCCGTCCGCTTACGGACATTGCGCTCTCATCGGATGATATTTATTTTGAAAAAAGTGTCATTCACCGTCAAGCAGATAAACAAAAAGCCGCCCATCACCGCGTAATATCTGTGTTTACTTTCTCCTTTTTCGCCGTGTTGCTCATGGAAGCCATCACCATTGTGTCCAATTATTTTCCCGTGCGCTACGAAGCGGATGCCAACCTTATCGCCTCGGGCGAGGTGGTGTTGCCTGCCCTCGATTTTATATATCCCCTGTTCTTCATTCTTGCACTCGTGCGCTTTTTATATATGCTTTTTGCACGTGCGCGCTTTACGGATAACGCCCGTGCCGCAAGTGACGAGGAAGAAAACACCTACATTATGTGATTTTTACAAAGCGATAGCCGAAAGAACTCAAAAAAGCCTTCTCGACCTTGTGCCGCGAAGGCTTTTTTACATTGGGGCGCATTGAAATGACAGTTATTTTGCACCATCCTTTTTTTGCCGAAACAACGTTTCTATTTTTATCCTACGATTTTATGGAAGGAAAAAAGAAATAATCGCTTGACGAAAGCACGAAAATGTAGTATACTATATTATGTTGTATTATACCATCTTGCGCGCTCGCTAATATTTTTGCACAGGAAAGGACAAATCTATGAGTTCTCAAATCAAACGTGCCGTCATTCCCGCCGCAGGTCTTGGTACGCGCATGCTCCCCATTTCGCATGCCGTTCCGAAGGAAATGCTCCCCATCGTCGATCTACCCGCCGTGTATTATCTCGTTGAGGAAGCGGTCAACAGCGGCATTGAAGACATTCTCATTATCACCAATCGTGACAAGGATGCGATGGAGGACTTTTTTGACGATTCCCCCGCGTACGAGGCACTCTTGCGCCGCGCAGGCCGCGACAAAGAGGCAGACCGCCTTCGTCAAATCGCACGCATGGCGAACGTCTACTTTTTAAGGCAAAAGGAAGCAAAAGGACTGGGACATGCCGTTTACTGTGCCCGCGCCTTTATCGGCAACGACCCCTTCGTCGTGCTTTACGGTGACGATATTATTTTCTCAAAGAAGCCCGTTTGCCGTCAGATGATAGAAACGTATCAAAAGTACGGCCGTCCCGTTGTCGGTGTTAAGCCCGTTTCAAAGGAGCAACTCTCTCGCTACTGCTCGCTGAAAATCGATAAGATTGACGGCAGAGACGACTGCTTTTTCTGTGATGATATGATTGAAAAGCCAAAGCCCGGACAGGAGTTTTCAAACTACTCCATTCTCGGCCGCGTGCTTTTGACTGCCGACGTATTTGACATTCTTGAAAACCAAGCACCGGGTGCAGGTGGGGAAATTCAACTCACGGATGCCATGGCCGTCATGGCGCGCCGCTCGGGTGTCACCGCGCTTGATTTTGAAGGTGAGCGCTTTGACATGGGCTCCAAACTTGGCTTTTTGACCGCGAACGTGGTGGAGGGTGTCAAGCACCCCGAGGTTGGTGAGGCATTCCGCCAATTTTTGAAGGAGTATGTCCGCACGCTCGACTAATGCCCCCCTTTTATAAAAACGTACCTTTTGTGTTTGAGGTGAAAGGAAACCAAAACCAATGACTGCCCATTCTAAAACGCCGTCCGCCCTCCAAACGCCGACCGAGCAGGATAACGGTTTGTTCGTTTTTGGCGACAAAGAAAAAGAGGCATTGTCCCTTTTGGATGATGCACAAAAAATCCATCGTGTCTGCTTTGTTTGCACGGGCAATACCTGTCGCTCTCCCATGGCGGCGGCGCTTTATAACCATATTCACGAACAAGAACCGACACATGCCAAAAGTGCAGGTCTTGCCGCCATGGAGGGTGAGCCAATCGCCGCTTATGCGAAGGAGGCGCTTTCCCGCTACGGTGTCAAAAGCACCCCTAAAAACGATTATACCGCACACCGTGCCACAAGCCTCACGGATGAACTCGTTTCGGCAATGGACGATATTTATGCACTCTCCTCCGCCCACTACATGGCACTTTGCATGACTTATCCCGAGCATATATCCAAATTTCATATCCTCGGAGAGATTGCCGATCCTTACGGCGGTACGCTTGCCCTTTACGAAAAAACGCTTGCCGAAATTGCGGAGGCGCTTCATGTCTAATTCTTCTTCCCCTCTCACCTTCACCATCCGCTATGCAAAAAAGGACGATATTCCCACCATTATCGCATTGGAGCAGGTCTCCTTCCCCGTCCCCTATACCGAAAAGGCCGTAGAAGACCTGTTTAACCCTACTTATTTGCGCGTTTTCGTTGCCGTAGCGGATGACGGCACCATCCTCGGCTATCTGTGCGGCACCTCGCTCCCCCCCGAGGGCGACCTTTTGCGCGTCGCCGTATTTTCAAAATACCGCCGCTTGGGTTTAGGACGGTGTCTTGTCAAAACCTACCTCGACACGCTTGCAAGCGAAGGGGGTACCGTTTGCTTTCTTGACGTCCGAAGTTCCAATATCCCCGCGCAGTCCCTATATGCATCCTTTGGCTTTTCCGCGTGCGGCCGCCGCCGCGATTATTATCGCTCACCGACAGAGGATGCCCTCGAAATGAAATGTACGCTATCCGCAAAAGAAGTGATAGCGGGACAAGGAGATGCCGCAGTCGGCATTGTATCGCAAAAATGAACGTATTGTCTTTTGAAAGTTCCTGTGATGAAACCGCCGTTGCCGTCCTTTCGGCAGACGGTCATCGCTTGACCATACTTGCAGACCAAATCGCCTCACAGGTGGACACCCACCGCCTGTACGGTGGCGTTGTCCCCGAAATTGCCTCCCGCGCACACACCGAGGCCATTTCAAAATTAACGTATGAGGCACTTGACAAGGCAGGCTTGACGATTGCCGATATTGATTTGATAGCCGTGACCTCACACCCCGGTCTTATCGGTGCATTACTCGTCGGTGTCAGTTTTGCAAAGGCGCTTGCCGCCTCAAACGGTATCCCCTTCGTTGGCGTTGACCATATCAAAGGGCATATTGCCGCCGCCTATATTGAACAATCCGAGGGAACACCCGTGCCGAAGCCCCCGTTTCTTGCTTTGGTCGTGTCGGGCGGTCACACCTCCTTTTTCCTCGTCGAGGACTATCACTGCCACCGCCCGCTTGGTGGCACACGCGACGATGCGATGGGAGAAGCATTTGATAAGGTAGGACGGCTTTTGGATTTACCGTATCCTGCGGGCGCCGCCTTTGACACCCTTGCCGCCGAGGGCTTTGCCGCACTCGGTACAGACGTTCTCGGTTATAAAAAATCAAGTGCCGCAAAGGATGCCGTTTGGTATCTTCCCACACCCGCCTTGACGGGTGATGCCGCCCCCGACCTGTCCTTTTCGGGACCAAAAACGGCGGCCGTCAACTTGATGCACCGCTTACGTCAAAAAAACGAAAGCATCGACCGTGCGCGCTTTGCCGCCCACTTTACCTACGTGGCAGTTGAGGGTGTTTGCCGTCAACTTGCCTATCTTATGGACGAAAATCCCACACTCCCCGTCGTTTTGGCAGGGGGCGTGTCCGCCAACTCACACCTTCGCGCCATGGTGTCGGCGCTTTGTAAAAAAAGAAACGTGCCCGTATATCTACCGCCGCGCGCCTTAACCGGCGACAATGGCGCAATGATTGCCGCCGCGGGATACTATGCTTATTTGGCGGGCGAACGCGCTGACAGTACATTGAACGCCAGTGCCGCCGACAGTCTTTGAGCCATCCCTGAAAGGAGCCGCCTTGAAAACAGATATGAATTCTTCGGTTTCGACCGCCGTTATCGCCCGTCTGCCGCGCTATCACCGCTACCTCGGTGATCTTTTGCGCGACGGTCGCGCACGCATCAGTTCGTCGGAACTTGCCGCCATGATGGGAAGCACCGCGTCTCAAATTCGTCAAGACTTAAACTGTTTCGGCGGATTTGGACAACAGGGTTACGGCTATAACGTCAACCTTCTCTATGATAAAATCAGCGAATTGCTCGGTGTCCATGCAGGATTTGGCGCCATTGTTTTGGGGGCAGGTAAACTGGGGCGTGCCTTGGTTGCCAGTCACATGTTTGAAAGGCGCGGCGTCAAGCGTCTTGCCATGTTTGATATTGATCAAAGCATCATCGGACAGACCTTTTCGGACATTCCCGTTTATTCGATGGACAACCTTGCCGAATATACTCGAAAAAATCACGTGGACATCGCCGTATTGACCACGCCGAAGGAGGCGACCGCCGAGGTGATGGAAAAGGTGATTGCCCTTGGGATTCGAGGCATTTGGAACTTTTCAAACACCGAACTGAAAAGTCCCCGTCCCGACGTGGTCGTACGCAGTATCCATCTTGGAGATTCCTTGATGACGCTCTGCTACGAGTTATCAAAAAGCACCCCGAATGCACCGTCAAAAAACTAAAATACATTCAAAAAAAGCGCCTCTTCGCCAAACGGGCGATAGGTTAAAAGAAGATAAGGAGTTATATGACATACACCCTGCGAGAAGGCCGCGCTTCGCTTTGCCGAAACGAACTGATTACAGAAGCAAATACGACCGAACTTCGTGTGCTTTTATGCCTTTTTGACATGCAAAGCGCGACGCCCACGGAACTTGCCGATGCCGCCCTCTGCACGAAAGAGGAGGCCATAGCCGCCCTGCAATTTTGGCGCGGCGCAGGCATCGTTCGCACGAAAAAGTTGACGGCCGATGACAAAGAGAATAAAGAAACAACCGTTATGGACAAGGCACAAGAAACGCGTGGTAAAAAGGCGCCTCTCCGCCACGAAAACAAACTGAATTTGCCCGGTAGTGAAGAAACCGCCAAAGTGATTACCGAGCGACAGTTGGCCGATTTTTTGGACGCTTGTCAACAAACGGCAGGACAGATTTTTTCCCCGACCGACATCGAAATAGCCGTTGCCCTCTGTGAGCAGTTGGGGCTTTCCCCCGAATACGTCCTTATGCTCATTTCCCATTGCTACAACATGGGAAAACGCTCCATGCCTTATGTGGAAAAGGTTGCTTTTACCTTCCTTTTGGATCTACATATCGACACCCCCGAAAAGTTGGAGGCGCACCTTACCGCCCTTGAACTTGTCGGCACCATGGAAGGAAAGTTGCGCCGCCTGTTCGGCATTGGAGAACGCGCCCTTTCCAAAAAGGAAAGCGATTCCTTTCGCACTTGGCTATCCGATTTCGGCTATAACATGCCGTTAATTGAGGCGGCGTATGACAAAACCGTTAACGCCACGGGACGCGCCTCCGTCTCTTATACACATAAAATTCTAGCCCGTTGGCACGAAAACGGATGCAAGACCGTCGCCGATGCCGAGGCCTTTGAGAAGCAGTCGGAAGCCGACAAGCAAACGAAGAAAAGCAAGCCCAAGACGAAAAATGCCGTCCGTGACGAAAACACGGAAAACATCAGTTTCAACGTGGACGATTTCTTCCGACGCGCCTTGGAGCGCAGTTACGGCGAAGAGCCACAAACAAAAAACGAACAAAAGAAGTAAAAACGTCCTATTCTTCAAGAAACCCATAAGGAAAGGGGATCGACAACATGAGTTACAACCGGAAAAATATGAGCCGTCTTCGCCAAGAATACGAGGAAAAGCGTCTGCGTGCACAGAACACGGCGGAAGAGCGCCGTGCAATGCTCCATGAAGCCTGCCCCGAACTTGCCGCTTTGGATGCCCATCTTTCAAAGACGGGACTGAAACTCTTTAAGGCCGCCTGTGAAGAAAAAGAAGAGTTGTCCAAGCGCATTTTGGAGGTGCGCGAGGAAAACGAACTTCTTCTTTCAAAGCGCGCCGAAATTCTGACAAGGCTCGGATATCCCACGGATTATACAGAGGTTCACTATGAGTGCGCCGACTGCAAAGACACGGGATTTTTACCGAACACAAAAATTTGTCCTTGCTTAAAGCGCGCACTGACCTTGGCGGGCTTTAAGACCTCGGGGCTTGGAAACCTCATAGACAAGCAAAGTTTTGATAATTTTTCTCTTGACTATTACCGCGATAACGGTGACGGCTACGACCGCATGAAGCAAAATTTGTCGATTGCCGTGCGTTATGCCGAGGACTTTCGTCCCGATGCGGGCAATCTATTGTTGACGGGCGGCACGGGGCTTGGAAAAACCCACCTGTCCACCGCCATTGCGCGGCGCATCATCGAACGGGGCTTCGACGTCCTTTACGACAGTGCCCCCAACATCTTTGCCGACTTTGAATACGACCGCTTCAAGAGTGGGTATCGCGACGAGGACGCACACAGTGACAAGTTTTTTGACTGTGAACTTTTAATCATTGACGATTTGGGCGCAGAGACCTCCACGCAATTCACCAATGCCGCCCTTTACAATCTTTTGAACACGCGGCTCAATCACGGTGTCGCCACCATCGTCAGTACCAACCTCACACAAGCCGAACTTCTTTCCCGTTACGGTGACCGTATCACAAGCCGTTTGCTTGGTGAATACCGCATTTTGCAATTCAGAGGGTTGGATATCCGCTTGCAAAGAAAATAAGCGATGCACCCGAAGGGCAAAAGAGCATTTACCTGTAAAAACAGATAAATGCTCTTTTTTCTTTCATTGTTTTCCCTATTTCTATTTACAAAAACGGAGATTTATGGTATAATAAACGTTAGTGTATGATAGCAAAGGAGGTACTCATGCGTCTTGATAAATTTCTCGGCGAAAGCGGTGCTCTCTCCCGTCGTGAAGCGGGGAAAGCGGTTCGCCGCGGACGGATTTTCGTCAACGGCATACCTGCTCTTCGCGCCGACATGCATATCGACGAAAAAAAAGACAACGTGACATTGGATGGCACCCCCGTCCTCTACACTCCCTTCGTCTATCTTTGGCTCAATAAGCCGGCAGGCTACGTCAGTGCAACCGAGGACAGACACCTTCCCGTTGTCACCGAACTATTGCCGAAAGAACTTCAAAAGCGGGGCATTTTCCCCTGCGGACGGTTGGACCGTGACACCGTCGGTTGGATGCTTCTAACCGATGACGGCGCCCTTGCACACCGCCTGCTCTCCCCACGCCGTCACGTGGAAAAACGGTATCGCTTCACCGCTCAATTCCCCATTGACCCCTCTGCCGAGGGCAAATTGGCGTCGGGCATCACGCTTGCCGACGGCACGATTTGCCGCCCCGCATGCTTGGTGGCAGATGCAGACCGCATGGGAGGCGAAATCACCTTGACCGAGGGGCGCTATCACGAAATCAAGCGCATGTTGGAGGCGCTTGACAACCGCGTTACCTTCCTTGAACGCATCTCCTTTGGCGGCATTGATGCGGATCTGTCGCTTGCACGCGGCAGTTTTCGCCATTGCACCGAAGAAGAACTTGCCCACCTCCGCGCCTGCGCGGGCGTTAGCGAAAATAAAGACGTTGAAGAAAACGAAGAATAATCATCGAAAGGATCACACACAATGACACAGGACATGTTGATTGCACAACTTGCAAAAGAGTTGTCGTTAAAAAACGACCAAGTAGAAAAAACCGTAGCACTTCTTGACGAGGGCAATACCATCCCTTTTATTGCCCGTTACCGTAAGGAAGTGACGGGTGCCCTTGACGATATCACATTGCGAAAGTTGGCAGACAGACTTGACTATGTACGCAAGATGGATGAACGCCGCACGGAAATTTCCAAGTTGATTGACGAGCAGGGCAAGTTGACACCCGAAATCACAGCCGCCCTCGACCGCGCGGTCACCTTGGTTGAATTGGAGGATATTTATCTTCCCTACCGTCCAAAGCGCAAGACACGTGCCTCCGTGGCGCGCGACCGTGGACTTGAACCGCTTTCATCGCTCATCATGGAGCAAAGAGAAAGTTACGAGCCGTCCATTGAGGAGGAGGCCGCCAACTATATTGATGAAGAAAAGGGTGTGCCCGATGCCGCCGCCGCTTTGGCAGGCGCATGCGATATTATCGCCGAGGACGTTGCAAACGATGCCGAACTTCGCAAAAGCCTGCGTGCGCTTATTAACCGTCTTGGTGAACTTTGCACCGAGGGCGTTGAGGCAGAAAACTCCGTCTACGCCGATTACTGCGAATTCCATGAGCCCATCTGCAAATTGCCGCCGCACCGCGTGCTTGCCATCAATCGCGGCGAAAAAGAGGGCTTTTTGAAGGTCTCCCTCAAAATGAATACGGAAACCGCCGTTGCCGAGATAGCATCAAAGACCGTGACAAACCGCACCTCGCCCGCCCTTGCCTATCTCATGCCCACCTTGCAGGATAGTTATGACCGCCTGCTTTTCCCCTCCCTTGAACGTGAAATTCGCACCGCCCTCTTTGATTATGCAGGTGAGCAAGCCATTCTCGTCTTCTCGGACAACCTCCGTCACCTTCTGATGGGTGCGCCCTTGAAGGGCAAAACCGTCCTCGGCTATGACCCAGGCTTCCGCACGGGTTGTAAATTGGCCGTTGTTGACAAAACGGGCAAGGTGCTTGAAACCGCCGTCATTTACCCGACAGAGCCCAAAAAGCAAACGGAGGCATCCCAACGCACAGTCAAGCGCTTGGTGGAAAAATACGGTGTGGACGTCATCGCCATCGGTAACGGTACCGCCTCACGCGAAAGCGAGCAATTTATTGCAGACACCCTGCCCCTTCTCAACCGCAACGTGAGTTATACCATCGTTAGCGAATCGGGTGCCAGTGTCTATTCCGCATCAAAACTTGCACAGGAGGAATTCCCCGACTTTGACGTCACGGAGCGTAGCGCCGTGTCCATTGCCCGTCGCTTGCAGGATCCGCTTGCGGAACTGGTTAAAATTGATCCCAAAGCCATCGGCGTCGGTCAGTACCAACACGATATGAAGGAAGCGCGCTTAAACGAGGCGCTTGACGGTGTTGTTGAGGCGTGCGTGAACAGTGTCGGCGTGGACATCAATACGGCTTCCCACGCCCTTCTCTCTCATATTGCGGGCATCAACGCCACCGCCGCCAAAAACATCGTGGCTTACCGTGAGGAAAACGGTGAATTCACCGCGCGCGCACAAATTCTTAAAGTGCCGAAAATCGGCGCAAAGGCATACACGCAGTGTGCGGGCTTTTTGAGAGTTAGCGATTCAAAGGAGATCCTCGACAACACAGGCGTTCACCCCGAATCCTATGCCGTGACGAAGAAACTCCTTGCCCTCTTTGACTACACCGAGGACGATGTGAAGAAGGGTGAGATCGGCAGTTTGCGCGCCAAGTGTATGGTCAAGGGTATGGATAAGATTGCCGCCGAACTCGGCATCGGTGTGCCGACCTTGGAGGATATTATCGGAGAACTTGAAAAGCCGGGACGCGATATCCGCGATTCTCTGCCGCCTCCTCAACTCCGCCGCGACGTTTTGGATATCAAAGATTTGAAGGAAGATATGCTTTTGACCGGTACCGTTCGCAACGTCGTAGACTTCGGCGCATTCGTCGATATCGGCGTTCATCAGGACGGACTTCTGCACATTTCGGAAATCTGCGACCGCTTTATTCGCCATCCGCGTGAGGTACTCTCTGTCGGCGACATCATCGAGGTGCGCGTCAAGAGCGTAGATATCCAGAAAAAGCGCATCGGTCTTACCTGTAAAAACATCAAACGCGATTGATTATCTCGCCGTCTGTTCATATATGAATGAGCAAGCAAACGTTTGAAGTTTCTATTTTATTGTTTTTGCATTATTTTTGTGACATATGCACAAAAATGCACCCGAAACTTCGTTGATTTGCCAGTTTACAAAAGCGCTTTTTTTTGGTATAATATACAAGTAAAATCACGCATACTAACAATTACAGGAGGATTACTCATGGCAAGTTTATCTCTCAAACACATTTACAAGAAGTATCCCGGCGGTGTTACCGCGGTTTCCGATTTCAACTTGGAAATCAAGGATAAGGAATTTCTCATCTTGGTTGGTCCTTCCGGTTGCGGAAAATCCACCACACTCCGTATGATTGCAGGTCTTGAAGAAATTAGCGAAGGCGAACTTTTCATCGGTGACACGTTGGTCAACGATATCGCACCGAAGGACAGAGACATTGCCATGGTGTTCCAGAACTATGCTCTGTATCCTCACATGACCGTGTTTGAAAACATGGCATTCGGTTTGAAACTCCGCAAGGTACCGAAGGAAGAAATCAAGCGCCGCGTTGAAGAAGCTGCCCGTATCCTTGACATTAGCCATCTGTTGGACCGTCGTCCGAAGGCAATGTCCGGTGGTCAGAAGCAGCGTGTTGCCCTCGGCCGTGCAATCGTGCGTAACCCGAAGGTCTTCTTGCTTGACGAGCCGCTTTCCAACTTGGACGCAAAACTTCGTGCAGCGATGAGAACGGAGCTTACAAAACTTCATAAGAAGGTTGAAACCACGTTCGTCTACGTTACACACGACCAGGTCGAGGCTATGACGATGGCTACGCGTATCGTCGTTATGAAGGACGGTTTGATTCAACAGGTTGATACTCCTCAAAACCTCTACGATAGCCCTGTCAATCTGTTCGTCGCAGGCTTTATCGGTACACCTCAAATGAACTTCATCACCTCTCGCCTTGAAAAGCGCGGTGATGACGTGTACGTCTGCTACGGCTCTACTTCCTTGAAACTTCCCGCAGAGAAGGCAAACAACCCTGCCCTCAAAGAATATATCGGCCAGGAAGTGGTTATCGGCGTTCGTCCCGAGTGTCTGCATGACGAGCCTGTGCATATCGCAAGCATGCCCGACTCCTTGATGGATGCAACGGTTGAAGTCACCGAACTTATGGGTGCCGAAATCTACTTGTACCTCAGTTTTGAAGGTCAAGAGGATGCCACCAACAACAAGAACATCATCGCTCGCGTTTCTCCTCGTTCGCAGGCGCGCGCAGGCGACAAGATCAAGATTGCTATTGATGCTTCCCGTATCCACATCTTTGATAAGGATACCGAAAAGTGCATCATTCACTAAGATGATCCATACAAAAAGGACGGTCTTTCGACCGTCCTTTTGGATTGAAGTCAAAGCCCCGAAAGGGGCTTTTATGTCTTCAATCTGGAAGGACACCGAATGGT
>JAZSOK010000182.1:0-2870 GCA_045536865.1 Eubacteriales bacterium | reverse complement strand
AGGCGTTGATGCTAGCACCGATGATGTCGGTGGACACGCCCTGTCCCGAATAGAGTTTGCCGTTTGAGCGCAGTCTGACGAGGGCGGAGCCAACAGCCTCACGTCCCTCTGTCACCGACTGAATTTGGAAGTCGTCAAGTTCATAGTGGTGACCGACGATTTGCTCAATTGCCAAAAATGCGGCGTCGATAGGACCGTCACCGATGGAGATGCCCGTCAGTTTGTGGTCGCCACGGGAAAGGGCGATATTCGCCGTGGAACTCATAATGTTACCGCTATTGATGACGAAACTGTCAAGGCGGTAGGTGGGCGGCACCTGCAACGCCGTTGTGGCAACAATGGCTTCCAATTCCTTCGGGCCGACCGATTTCTTTGCGGCAATGCGGCAAAACGCATCGTAAACCTTGTTCATGTCGTCGGCGGAAAGATCGTAGCCGAGCATTTGGACGGCGCGCGTGACGCTTGCAAGGTCATCCTCGGCAGAGAGGGGCACGTTGTCCACGTTGTCGGTAGCGAAGGAGGAGCGAGCGCGTTGACTGCCGCACAAGATCCAGTTGATTTGTGAGGTAACGCGTTGCATTTCCGTCATGGCGATGGTGGTGGAGAGTTTGAGGTCGTCACCGCGCAAGCGCAAGATTTGACCAAACGCCTCACCCGTCGGCATTTTCGGTGCGCCGATTGCCGTTTTGACCTCGACGGCACCTGCAAGCACCGCTTCCATAAGGGAGGCACACGCCATGTGCAGTTCATCCGTGCATTGCACGCCCAAGCGTACGCCCGAGAGGGCGGGCACGGCCGATTTCAGTGCGGCGAGGTGCGCGCGAAGTTCTTCGGGCAGGAGCGTGCCTGCATCGTCGGAGACGGTGACGGTGGTGGCACCTGCCTCGATGGCGGAAGAAACGGCGCTTGCCAAAAAGGCGGGATCGCACCGTGTGGCATCTTTTGCGATAAATTCAACGTCCGCGCAAAGGGCGCGGCAAGCACCGACCTGCGATGCAATCAGATCCAAAAGCGCGGCGGGCTTTTTGTGATGGAAATACTCCATTTGTGCAGGAGAGACGGAAAACTCCACCTGCAAGCGCGGATGGCGCGCCTCCTTCAACGCCTGCCATGCCGTGTCAAGTTCTTCTTTCGTCGTGCCTACGGGGAGCGAAAGTACGCTATCCGTAATGACGGCGGCATAGGATTTGATAAGTAGGGAATCGACCGTTTTGTTGACGATTTGCGCGCATTCGATGACGGCAACGTGCAAGCGGTCAAGTAGTTTGGCGATTTCGATTTTTTCCTTAAAGGTTAGCGCAGTCTCGCCCGTGCGCGACTGTTTTAACGTGACGTCTGCAATGGAAATTTTCTTTGTGTTCATGCTTGTACCTCTCCTTGTTTCGGCTTTTGTAGTTGATCTTCTAAAATGAGATAAAAAAAGCCCCTTGGGCAAACGCCCAAGGGACGACACATACGTGCGTGGTACCACCCTTTTTCACTGTCGTGTGACAGCCTCATCAGGATTCTAACAAATCCTTTGCCATGGTAACGGGGCAACCGTCATTTCTTACTGTCCGAAGGACACGTTCGGAAATGCTACTCGGGAACGAGACCGTCATGCATCCTTGAAGCCGATTTGCACCAACCATCGGTTCTCTGTGTTCAAAAAAAGCACGACGTAATTCCGTCAACGTATTTAGATATACGCAAGTATAGCACAAAGATTTTTGTTTGTCAAGGGCTTTTTGAAAAAAATTTGGGCAGAAAAATCATAACGGGGATGCCCGTAAAAGCGGACACCCCCGTTAAGGTCATTTTTGGTTTAGTTCTGACGGCGCACACTTTTGTATTCGTCGTAATAACGGAAGTAGGGGCAACGGAAGCACGTCCTGCCGATGAATTCCGCCATTTCGTCCTCGTCGAGCGCAACGACACAGGTGTAGCAGTCTGCCTCGTCGTCGTAATCGTAAAATTCGCATTCCTCGCAGGGGGTTGACGACAAGGGGGTGGCATCCTTATGATACATGGCGGGATACCTTAAAACAGTCCCGTGATCTTGCCCGTTTCACAGTCAACGTCAATGCGTTCTGCGGCAGGGACGACGGGTAAGCCCGGCATGGTCATGATGTCGCCCGTCAGGGCAACGATGAAGCCGGCGCCGGCAGACACCTTCAACTGACGAACGGTGACGGTGAAGTTCTCGGGCGCGCCGAGTTTGGTCTGGTCGTCGGAGAAACTGTACTGCGTTTTCGCCACGCAAACGGGCAGATTGCCAAAGCCGAGGGCTTCAAGCGTTGCGAGCTGCTTACGGGCGGCGGGGGTGAGAGTGACACCGTTTCCGTGATAGACACGGCGGACGATGGCGTTTAATTTTTCCTCAATGGACGCGCTATCCTCATAGGCAAAGCGGAAGGTCGAGGGCGTTTCTGCCAGGCGAATGACCTCCTCTGCCAACTGAATAGCACCTGCACCGCCGTCTGCCCACACGGTGGACGGGATGGCACGAATGCCGAGCGTCTTGCACGCGTTTACCAAGCAGTCGATTTCCGCATCGGTATCGGTGGGGAAGCGGTTGACGGCGACAACGGTGGGAAGGCCGTAGACGTTTTTCATGTTCTCGGCATGGCGAAGCAAGTTGGGAAGTCCCTTTTCGAGTGCTTCAAGGTTTTCCGTTGCCAATTCCGTCTTGGCAAGGCCGCCGTGCATTTTGAGGGCGCGAACGGTTGCAACGACAACAACGGCATCGGGAGTGAGCCCTGCCATACGGCATTTGATGTCAAGGAACTTCTCTGCACCGAGGTCTGCGCCAAAGCCTGCTTCGGTAATGGTGTAGTCGCCCATTTTCATTGCCATCTTAGTGGCAATGACAGAGTTACAGCCATGGGCGA
>JAZSOK010000118.1:0-10362 GCA_045536865.1 Eubacteriales bacterium | reverse complement strand
ATTCCTCGTATTCGTTGTGTTGGGAGGCGAGGAGCAGGGATAGGGTTGAGTCGGAGAGGTCAACGGGGTAGCCGCCTTCAATATGCAGGGTGGTGGGCGCAAGTTCTTTCAGGTGGTTGTAAAAAATCTCCGCATGCTCTTTCTCTTGGTTGGCGGTAAAGGTAAACGCCGCCTCGATTACGTGGAGATTTTCCTTTCTTGCAGTTGCTGCGGCAAAGGTGTAGCGGTTGCGCGCCATGCTTTCACCGGCGAAGGCACGCATCAAATTGATAGCGGTTTGACTTGTTTTGAAATCAGGCATATCGTGTCCATCCTTTTCCTTTTTTTAGAGTATGGACACGAAAAGAAGATATTATGCAACGTGCGTGATATCTTCAAAAAGAACAAGGTTGGCAGACAAATGCTCGACATCCGATGTCTCGTGGGTGATGAAAAGCAGCGTGCGATCTTCTCGGTAGCGGCGTATATAGGCGGCGGCATCGGCGCGCGCCTTGTCGTCCAAGCCACCAAAGGGCTCGTCTAAAAGAAGCAGGGGGGCGTCCGTCAACATGGCGCGCACGAGCGACACGCGCCGCCGCATACCGCCACTGAGTGCGCGAACGGGGGTATATAACTCACCCTGCAAGCCGACGGCGGCAAGGTGGGCGTTCATTTCTTCATCCGAAATATTCTTTTTTGCCAAACGCAAATTGGCACGCACGCTGAAATTCTCGCAAAGCCTGTTTTCTTGGAACTGACACCCTATGCGTGAGGGAATGCCGTCTATAACCGCCTCTTCACCGTCGGGCACTTCCAAACCGAGAAGAATGCGGAAAAGGGTTGTTTTGCCGCAACCGGACGGCCCCATCAAACCCGTCACGCTACGTGCAGGCAAATCAAGAGAAAGTCCGTTCAAGACCGCGCGATCGCCAAAATGCTTGTTTATCTTGGAGAGGGTGAGTGCGGGGGGCAGATGAGCGATTGTTTGTGCGGAGGATTTTTTCTTTTTTCCAAGTCTGTCGGGAAGTATTTCCCACAAGCGAAAAGCGAGGCGCAAAAGGAGCATGACGGCTTTTTCGGTTAAAAGACTGACCAGGACGACGAGCAGTGTGAAGGCTAACAGACCTTCTGTATCCATCCATACTTTTGCGAGGTAGAGTTTTTCGCCAACGGAGCCGTCGGGGATGCCGATCATTTCTGCGGCAATGCCCGCCTTCCACGCAAGTCCGAGGGAAATTCGGCAGGCAGAAAGAATATGCGGTTTTAGGCTCGGCACGTACACAAAGACCAAACGACGCGCAAGCGAGAGATGGAAAACCTCTGCCATTTCGAGCATGTGGCGGTCGGTGTGACGTAAGCCCTCCAAAAGATTATGGTAGACGATGGGGGCAACCATCAAAAAGGAGATGAGTGCGGAGAGTTGTCCGCCGCCCACCCAAAAAATTGCCAAAACGACAAAGGACGCGACGGGGACCGCCTTGACTGTGAAAAACCAAGGGCGAAGAAGAATGTCAAGTGTTTCCGAAAAAGCGGCAGGTAAAGCAAGAAGGGTGCCGACGGCAAGCCCTAAAAGAAAGCCGCGCGCAATGCGAAAGAGGGTGAAAAGCACGGCGGACAATAGCGCCTTATCTTGAAAAACGGTAAAAAGGCGGCGCAAAACGGCGAGGGGCGTTGGAAGCAAAATGGGCTCTGCAATGCGCCATGCGGCAATCTGCCAAACGGCGAGAGCCAAAAAAACGGAGGCGATGCCGAGCAAAAGGCGCACCCCCGCCCCCCACTGACGGGTGGGGGGTTGCAGTGCGCCTGTTGACCTTTTATTGCCGTTTTTTTTCATGGCAGTCGTTCCTTTTTTCTAAAAGGGATTTCGTTAGCGTGTAAAATAGAAAGCATCGTCGGGCATGGTGCCGCCAATCGAAGCGGGGTTCATCTCGAAAAGAACGTTCAAATAACTTGACAAAGCGGTTTTCATATCGGCACCGTCAATGTATTTGAGGTTGCAATAGGGAATAGCCGCCTTGGCAATGGGGGCGCCAACACCGATATACCGTTCGACAACGGGCGCCATTTCCTCCGGGTTTTGCGATACGTAAGCAATGGAAGCGGCGTAATCGGTAAGGAAACGGTTCAAGGCTTCGGGATGCTCCTCGGCAAAGGCGCGGCGGACGACCAAAACGCCCGTGACGTAGGTAGAGCCGTTTTCGAGTTTCACCCATTCATCGTTTAGTTCGGTCGCAATGCGTAAATCTGCAACCTGTTTGGTGGCGGCGGTCACAAAGGGTTGAGGTAGCATAGCGATACCGCCCACGCCCTCCTCACTCTTCAAGTAGGCAAGCACCTCTTGGGGTTGGCTTTTCCATACGAAGGTTACGTCGGTGTCAGGGTCTACACCGTTTTGTGTCAGAAGGTAGCGAAGCGTAAATTCGGGAACGGTACCCTTGCCTGTGGCGTAAATAGTTTTGCCGCGCAGATCGGAGAGAGACTGAATGGTGTTGCCGCGCTCGACAATAGAGAGTACGCCCAGCGTATTGATGGCGGCAACCTGAATTTTACCGTTTGAATTTTTGTAGAGTGTGGGGGCAAGGTTTGCGGGCACCGCCGCGACGTCCAATTCTCCCTTGATAAGCAAGGGGGCCAAGCCCTGTGCATCGCTTGTGATGGTGGGGGCGTATTTCGTGCCGTTCGGATCGTCGTTTAACATTTTGACCATGCCGATGGTGGTGGCACCCATCATGCCGCCCACGCGGACGACGGTCGTGTCGGTGGGTGCATCGGTTGTGGGTGCTTCTGTTTTGGTGTCATCACCGTCGCAGGCGTAAAGAAGCGGCAACGTGAGGGCGAGGAGCAATAAAAGACAGACAAGGCGCAAAGAGCGCTTGATTGATTGAGTGCTTGTGTTCATGTTGATGATCCTTTCAAGGTTGTTATGGACGTTTATCCTATACGCATTATAACCTATCGAGGACCGTTTGTATGTTGCATTTGCAACAAAAATAAGGCGATTTTAATAAAATCGGGGAAATTATTGTGTGTGGTCGGGCATGCAGAGAAGGGCGAAATGGCTGCGTGAAAAACGGATGAGCCCTTCCTTTTGCATGGAGGAGAGTTCGCGCGAGAGGGCGGCGCGGTCTGCACCGAGATAGGCGGCGAGGCGCTCACGGTCAAAGGGGATGGTAAATTCCCGTGTGCCACCCGCTTCACGCACACACTGGGTGAAAAACGCCAGTAGTTTTTTGCGTAGGGTGCGCTTGGAAAGAATTTGCACACGGTCGTTCATGCGGAGCATTTTTTCTGCCAACATGGCGGTAAAACGACAGACGAGCATTTCTTCAAGCGGTGTGCATGCGGAGGGCGTGAACAAGCGTTTCGGTGAGAGAAGAAGAACGTAACTGTCCTCTAATGCCTCAACGTAGACGGGGGAGTCCTGCTTATGAAGATAGCAGAGTGATTCTCCGTAGGTTTCGCCCGGCAACACGTTTGCCATCAACATGCGTTGCCCTTCGACGTCATCGGTAAAGACTTGCAGTGCCCCCGACAGAAGCAGACCGAAATGATGAACGGGCATCCCTGCCTTTTGCAGAAAACTGCCGCGCGGAAAAAACGCCTGCTCGGCATAAAAGAAGGCGAATGCGCTTGGCAAGTCCACATCGGGAATGCCGGAAAATAAGCGACAGTTTTTTGGCAAGCGCACAGAAGGGGCGACGTTACCTTCGGCGTGTATTGTATTTTGTTCCGTGTTGGTCTTCATGCCTAACCTCGTTTCCCTCGTTTGTATACAGAGCGTGTTTTTGTTACTTTATTGTAACATATATGCGCCGTTTTTGCAAGGAGGGTGGAAACGCTTTGTAAAAAGCGATAAAGTCGTTTGAAAAGGCAAGAAACAGGGCGTGGGTGGGTTACCTTTTTTGAAATTCCTTGCCCGTGATGAGGTAATCGACAGAGACGTTAAAGTAACGCGACAGATAGAGAAGCATATCGACGTCAGGACTTCTTTTGCCGTTTTCATAGTAGGAGAGCGTTTCTCTGCTAATGGACAGATCCATTGCCACCTTTAATTGGCTATAACCCTTCTGCTTTCTGATTTCTCTTAATCCAATTAATTTCATAGTACCCTCTTTTCATTCGTTTTTTCAATAGTGTAAAAGTAAAGTATGCTTTACATGGGGACGACGGTAGCATTTTTAACAAAAATCTAAATCAAAAGTTATTTGGAATAGGAAGATGAATGGTTTTGATAAACTCGTTTTCATGATATAGCGCTAAAAATCCAAAAAATCAAAAAAAATTTATTTTTGCTCTTGACAATATTGTAACAATCTGTTACAATCAAAATGTGACAATTTGTTACATTACATTTTTTGGAGGAATGTTTCATGAAAAGAAGCGTTAGAACGGTTATCCTTTTTCTCGGTTTTCTCGTATGCATGGTCGGCTTGATTTTGGACAGAGTGCTTTTCCCGTCGGGTGAAATCTTTGATTATGCCTTGTCCATCGTTCCGTTGTTTATTTTTCCCGTCATTTTTGTTTTCTCTAAAAAAGAGGCACTTATCAATGCGGGCTACGTGTTGGCGGGGTTAGTAGGCGTCCAGGCGGTGTGTGACATCGTTGTGACGGGAACGATATATGTGGTGTATGTTGGTGAGATCTTGATGCTTTTAGCCGCCCTTATCCATCTTGGTGATGTCGTGTTGAAATTCTTCGGTTTTTCCAAGTCCAAGCAGGAAAAGAAGAGTGCCGCCGAGGCAGATCGGGATTTGATTGACAAGGTTATGGAGTACAAGGCACTTGCCGCAGAGGAAGTCATTAGCGCCGAAGAATTTGACGCGTTAAAGGGCAAACTTTTTGGCACGCAGAAGGAGACGGGCGGTAGCCTTAGCGATTTGAAGAAGTGGAAGAAACTTCTTGATCAAGGCGTTTTGTCAAAAGAAGAGTTTTCAAAAATTAAGGCAAACGTCTTAAGGTAAGTCATAGTAATAATCATTAAAATGGATAGTATATCGGACATGCCGTTTGACGGGGTGTGCGATAAATTGTCCGACAAATTGTCCGGCAAAAAACGAGGTTATGCCTCGTTTTTTGTTTTTTGTAGAAGAAGGCGCGAAAAAACCTTCAAATTGGCTTTGTCGGGGCGCAATTTTCGTTTCACGTATTGACAAAAGGGTAAAATACAGTTATAATTAGAAGATGAATTATGCCTTGTTTTTCTTTTGTGACCGACCGAAAACAAGCCTATACGATGACAGGGAGAAAAAGCATCATGAAGACCATTCTTTTTCAGGGAGATTCCATTACCGATACAGGCCGTGCGCGCGACAATGACAGTGCAATCGGCGGTGGCTATCCTTTTAACGTTCGCGCCAAACTTGGTTTTGAGCAACCGACAGAATTTTCTTTTATAAATCGGGGCATTAGCGGCAACCGCATTGTCGATTTGTACGCCCGTATCAAAAGTGATATCATCAACTTGAAGCCCGATTACATGAGTATTCTTATCGGCGTGAATGACGTATGGCATGAACTTGCTCACAAAAACGGTGTGGACGCCGCCAAGTTCGAGCGTATATACGATATGCTTTTGAGCGAGGTAAAGGAAGCCCTCCCCCATCTTAAACTCATGATTTTAGAGCCGTATGTATTAAACTGCCCTGCAAGAGAGGCGGAATACGACGCTTTCTATAAGGAAGTTCGCCTTCGTGCAGAGGCCTCCAAGCGCATTGCCGAAAAGCACGGTGCGGTGTTTATTCCCTTGCAGGAAAAACTTGAAGCGGCGACCGCCGCCGTCGGTGACGGTACTTATTATGCATACGACGGCATTCATCCGACTGCCTACGGTCATGAATTGATTGCGCGCGAGTGGCTTTCTGCTTTTGAGCAACTTGCCTAACACGTCTATGCAGAACAGAAGCGTCGGTCTTTGCACCTTGGGATGCAAGGTGGCACAATATGAAACCGAGGCACTTGCCGAGGCGTTTTCCCGTGTCGGATTTACCGTTTGCCCCTTTGAGGGTGCGTGCGACGTTTACGTGATCAACACCTGTACCGTTACCGCCGAGAGCGACCGAAAGTCGCGACAAATGATACGCCGCGCGCACAAATACAATCCCCATGCCGTGATCATGGTGACGGGGTGTTATGCACAAAGCGCCAAAGAAAAACTCTTGGCCATTGACGGTGTGGCGTACGTTTCGGGCAATGAAGCGAAGATGCAGATGCCAAAACGCGCGATTGCACTCTTGGACGGCACTTGCCCAAAGGGCATATCCGAATGCTACGGCGTGCAGGATGCCATTTTTGAACCGATGCAAATAGATCACGCACCGCGTACGCGCGCATACATCAAGATAGAGGACGGTTGTGATGCGCATTGTACTTACTGCGCCATTGCCGCGGCGCGCGGTTGTGTACGGTCCAAAGCGCCCGAGGACGTGTTGGATGAGGTTGCGACCTTGGCGTCGTCAGGGACGCGCGAGGTGGTTTTGACGGGGATCGAAACATCGGCATACGGACGTGACCTACGCGAATGCACCTTGGTGGATCTCTTGGAACGGCTGGATGAACGTCGGCTTGTATCGCGCATTCGTTTGGGCTCTATGTCGCCCGAGTTCTTTCGCGAGAAAACGGTTGCGCGCTTGGCGCGCCTATCCTCACTCACACCGCATTTTCATCTATCCTTGCAAAGCGGCTCTACGGCCGTTTTGAACCGTATGAAGCGGCGGTATACAAGGGAAATGACACTTTCGCATATTGGAAATTTGCGGAAAGCAATTCCCAATTTGGAGTTGACGGCGGATTTTATCGTCGGTTTCCCGGGTGAAACGGAAGAAGATTTTCAAAATACCGTTTCCTTCGTTCAAGAGGCGCAATTCCTTGATTTGCACGTGTTTGCTTATTCGCCGCGACAAAACACCCCCGCCGCTGCTTTTGAGGGGCAGATTGCGGAGGATGTCAAGCATAACCGCAGTAAAATACTCATTTCGGTGGGGCAAGAGTTGCGGCAGGCACGTTTTGAACGGGCGGCACAGGGGAATGAGGTTGAGGTCCTTTTTGAGCAACGGGATGCGGACGGGCTATACCTTGGTCACACCGCTTCCTTCATACCCGTGGCGGTACGGACGGACGAGGATTTGCATGGGCAAATCAAAAGGGTAGACCAATTACGTGTCGAAAAGAAAAGATTGACGGGACGCTTGCTTCCGTGAATGTAAATAGAAAAGGCGGCGCGCGTTTTTGTTGCGGTGTCGCAAAAAGAAAGGGAAAATCATGAATAATACGCAGAAAACAATGGAAAAAATCGTCGCACTTTGCAAGAACCGCGGATTTGTGTTCCCCGGCTCCGAAATTTACGGCGGCTTGGCTAACTCTTGGGATTACGGTCCTTTGGGTGTGGAATTTAAGAACAATATCAAGCGCGCATGGTGGCAAAAGTTTGTGCAGGAGTGCCGCTATAACGTCGGTCTTGACAGTGCCATCATCGTCAACCCGAAGGTGTGGGTGGCATCGGGACACGTCGGCGGATTTTCCGATCCTCTGATGGATTGCAAGTCCTGCAAGACGCGTCATCGCGCCGATAAAATGATTGAAGATTACGTAGCACAAAACGGCTTGACCGACAATCCCGCAGGTTGGACGAACGAGCAAATGGCAACCTACATTCGCGAGAAGGGGATTGCGTGCCCCGACTGCGGTAGCCATGACTTCACGGATATTCGCAAATTCAATTTGATGTTTAAGACCTATCAGGGTGTGACGGAGGACTCCTCCTCCGAACTTTATCTGCGCCCCGAAACGGCACAGGGCATTTTCGTCAACTTCAAGAACGTGGCACGCACCACGCGCCGCAAACTGCCCTTCGGTGTTGCCCAGATAGGTAAGTCCTTCCGCAATGAGATCACCCCCGGCAACTTCGTGTTCCGTACGCGCGAATTTGAGCAGATGGAACTTGAATTTTTCTGCCGTCCGGGTACGGACTTGGAGTGGTTTGCCTTCTGGAAAAAGTATTGTGCCGATTTTCTTTACAACCTCGGCATGAAGCCCGAGAATCTCAAACTTCGTGACCATGATCCCGAGGAGCTTTGCTTCTATTCCAAGGCAACGACGGACTTTGAGTATCTTTTCCCGTTTGGTTGGGGCGAGTTGTGGGGCATTGCCGACCGTACCGATTACGACCTGACGCAACACGCCAATTGCAGCGGAGAAACGATGGATTATTTCGACCAAGAAACAAACGAGCATTTCGTGCCGTACGTTATCGAGCCGTCGCTCGGTGCAGACCGTGTGGCGCTTGCCTTCCTTGTGGAAGCCTACGACGAGGAAACCGTCGGCGAGGGCGACGTGCGCGTGGTACTTCGTCTGCATCCCGCGTTGGCACCCGTTAAGGCGGCCGTCCTTCCGCTTTCAAAGAAACTTGCCGAGGAAGCAGGGGATCTTTATGACACACTTGCCAAGTATTTCCCGACCGATTACGACGATGCAGGCTCTATCGGTAAGCGTTATCGCCGTCAGGACGAAATCGGTACGCCCTTCTGCATTACCTATGACTTTGCCTCCAAAGAGGACGGTTGCGTGACCATTCGTGAGCGCGATAGCATGGAGCAGATCCGTCTGCCCATTGACGAAGTTCGCGCGTATATTGCCGAGAGAATTGCTTTGTCATGAAAAGCGTGATACCGTCTGCAAAAAACTGGGCGGAATGTTGGTCGCCCGGGAGGATTTTGCGCCGTCTATTGCTTTCTTGGCTACTCCTTTCCGTTTTGCAATACGCCTCCTTGTCGGAAGAGTTGAAAACACTCTCCGACACGGCAGGACTCGCACAACTTTCTTTGCCACTCACCGTGGTCATGACGCTTTTTCTTGCGCTTCTTCTTTCCTTCGTCAGTGCGTGGCAATATGCCGATATGGTTGAACGGTGGTCACTGTTCGCCGTATTTGGACTATATATGTATTTGGCGTTGACCGCCTCCTACACGCTTTATTTCTTTTTGTTTTGCGTCGTCGTCCTTTGCATACTGGGGATATACGCCGCATTCGGTGATAAGCCGCATGAGGCAAGCAATGAAATCGTTGTGCCCACTACGAGAAAAGAAAAGTATATCGGCGTTGCGGTAGCTTCTATTTTTGCCGCGCTCTTTGTCTTTTTGGTTTGCACGATGACGGTATACCGCGTGTTGACGCATTACTCCCCTACCTTCGATTTCGGCATCTTTTCACAGATGTTTTATTATATGAAGGAAACGGGCATACCGTATACGACCTGTGAGCGTGGGGGACTTTTGTCGCACAACGCCGTGCATGTTTCGCCGATTTATTATTTGATTTTGCCCTTTTACATGCTCTTTCCGTCGCCCATTACCTTGCAGGTGATGCAGGCGCTCGTCCTCGCATCTGCCGTCATTCCTCTTTATTTGATTGCACGGCGGCGGGGCATTGCATCTTTGCTTTCTGCGCTCCTTTGCGGTGTGCTTTTACTTTATCCTGCTTATGCGGGCGGATGCTCGTACGATTTACACGAGAACAAGTTTTTGACGCCCCTGCTCCTTTGGCTTTTCTATTTCGTTGATAGACGAAAAATCCCCTTCATTGCACTGTTTGCTTTGCTTGTCATGATGGTGAAAGAGGATGCGCCCGTTTATATCGCCGTCTTTGCCTTGTATTTGATCGTGCGTACGCTTTTGCTCCGTGAAGAGGATGCGGAGGGGAAGCGGTGGTCATGGCGTCATATGCGTTTCGGCGTGCTTACGGGTATATCTCTCTTTGTCTTTGCGGTTGTATATTTCCTTTTGGTGACAACTTATCTTGACAGTGTTGGCGACGGGGTAATGACGTACCGTTATTCCAACTTTATGTATGGGGATAACGATTCGCTTTTGACGGTCGTTTTTTCGGTGATCGTATCACCGATGAAGGCGCTTTTTGAATGCGCGGATGCAGAAAAATTTGAGTTCTTTCTGCAAACGATGGCACCGCTTTTGTTCTTGCCCCTGCTAACGCGCAAATATGAGCGACTAATTCTTTTAATTCCTTATTTGCTCATCAATTTGATGTCTGACTATCAATATCAACACAGTGTGTTTTTCCAATACACTTACGGTGCAACGGCATTTCTTTTGTATGCAACGGTCTTGAACCTTGCCGATTTTCCAAAGATGAAAAGGACGGCGGCCGTGGCGGTATCGCTGATGGCAACCGTGTCACTATTTGCCTGCATTGTTTCTCCAACGGTCAACGTCTACAAAGACTATTACTACGGCACTGCCGCTTATCAACAGGGTATTGATGAAGCGTTAGACAGTATCCCCGAGGACGCATCGGTCACCACAACGACGTTTTTTACCGTGCGCTTGTCGGAGAGGCGCGTGTTGCACGACCTTTATTACGGCATTTACTACG
>JAZSOK010000116.1:0-1620 GCA_045536865.1 Eubacteriales bacterium | reverse complement strand
AAGGAGTTGATCATTTGGTTTGTCTTCCTAAGACCGCTTGGCCTCCGACTTCTCTTTTGGCCGATGTTTATCTTCGCCATCGTGCAAAGCTTCTTCAAAGACCGCGCGGATTTTTGGTGCGTGAAACTCAAAGGAACTCTCCTCGGGCTCGCACTAATTCCCGTTCTCTTTTATACCTACAACGGCGCAGTCGGTCAGTCGCCCGATTGGATCAACATCGCCATTTTCTTTATCTCCGCCGCGGTAGCGTATATCTACGAAACAAAGCAGTTCAAAACCGAAACGGCAGTTTGTAAAAATCCCAAACTGTCCGTCGCCACCCTCTCCGTAATTGCCCTGCTCTTTGTCGTGTTCACATTCAAAACGCCGACTATCGGGATTTTCAAAAATCCTATTGACGGGACGTTTGGAATTATGAGATAAAAAAACAAAAGACCTCTTGCAATATAATCGTTTTTTGCGCAAAAAGTGCCGATGAGGTGTCGTTTGATCCTCATCGGCTATTTTTTATCTTTTGTTATTGCAAAACCGCCAAATCTGTGTTATAATAAATTTATCAAAACAAATTATGTGAGGTGCAACTATGTTAAAAGGTATTCCGAAAATTCTTCCGCCCGAACTTTTGAAGGTCCTCTGCGAGATGGGACACAGCGACCGCATTTGCATTGCAGACGGCAATTTTCCCGCCGCTTCCATGGGCAAGGACGCCATCGTCATCCGTATGGACGGTCACGGTGTGCCCGAAATCCTCGATGCCATTCTCTCCGTCTTCCCCCTGGATACATACGTTGAAAAGCCCGCACTTCTCATGCAACTGATGGACCGCGACGTGGGCCGTGTAAAAACCCCCATTTGGGACGAATACGCCGCCGTTATATCCAAGCATGACGACCGTGGAAATGCGGCCCTCGGCCATATCGACCGTTTTGATTTTTATGAAGAGGCAAAGAAGTGCTATTGCATTATCGCCACCGGCGAAAAAGCGATCTACGCCAACATCATGCTTCAAAAAGGAGTTATCTAACCCTATGGGTGAAAAAGAAATCGTGGCGCAAGCCCTGGGCCTTATCGGACTTGTCATCATCGTCTTATCCTTCCAATGCAAAAAGAGCAGTCTCTTTTTCTTGATGCAAGGTAGCGGCGGTTTCATGTTTTTCTTGAACTTCATTCTCATTGGCGCGTGGGGTGGCGCACTGTTCAACCTTTGTAATCTTGTGCGCGGCCTTTTATTCTTGAAGAATGCACGCGCGCCGTGGAAATTGGCCGTGGTGGAGGCTTCTTACGCCCTTTGTTTCATCTTCTCGGTGGTGTTGGATCACTCTCCTTTTCAAATCTTCTTGGTTGCCCTGCCGTGTGTTGCGCTCATCATCATGAGCGTCTTCATGTGGAAAGGCAACTCGGAGCACATCCGCTACTGCCAGATCGCTTGCTCATCGCCTGCATGGATCGTGCATAATATCTTCAATCTGTCTATCGGCGGATTGATATGTGAGAGTTTTAATATCATTTCTTCCTTTATATATTTATTAAGACAACGCGTAAAAAAATAATTGTCGAAAAAAAACGTCGGGGCAACCAAATGCATGCAGTCATTTGGTTGCCCCTTTTTTACGGTCATAT
>JAZSOK010000106.1:0-2978 GCA_045536865.1 Eubacteriales bacterium | reverse complement strand
GGATACAGTGTCGTTTCACCCCCGAGCGCGGGGTTGTTTTGCCAAAGCGTACGCATCGAAATACCAAATGCGGCGGCAATCCCTTCTGCGGTGTCCCCTTGACGGACGGTATAGGTCTTTGTCGGAAAAAGAATGACGAGCGTTTGCCCGACGACCAACTGATCGGGGGAGGAAAGTTCGTTGTCCTCTAAAATTTTCGTGGGTGTCGTATTGTACTGCTTGGCGATTTTATAGACGGTGTCGCCTGCCTCTACTGTATGAATGATCATGCTCTCTCCTCTTTCATTATAAGATAGGGAATATGGAAACCTCTTTTTTATTATATGTTTTTGAAAAGGAAAGTGTCCATCCGTATAAACGCTTATTATACGGGAAAATATAAAAATAATAACCACCAAGGCGGAGGAAACGAGAATGAAGAAAAACCAAATCACACGCGTTACCGCAAGAGAAATTTTGGATTCACGCGGAAATCCGACCATAGAATGTCGAGTGATGCTTTCAGACGGTAGCATCGGGACGGCAAGCGTGCCGTCGGGCGCTTCAACGGGTAAATATGAGGCACACGAATTGCGCGATAAACAGGATGCACGTTATGGCGGTAAGGGCGTTTTGGATGCGATATATAATGTGAATAAGATCATTGAGCCAAAGATTTTAGGAATGTCCGCCTACGAGCAAGAGGAACTTGATCACGCAATGCTATGCTTGGATGGCACGGAAAACAAGTCAAAACTGGGGGCAAACGCCATCTTGTCCGTATCACTGGCGACCTGCCGTGCCGCCGCAAACTCCTTGTCCATGCCTCTTTTTCGGTATATCGGCGGTCATATGGCAAACGTCTTGCCCGTGCCGATGATGAATATTATGAATGGCGGCGCGCATGCGGCAAACAATTTGGATATCCAAGAGTTTATGATTTTGCTGTCGGGGGCGGAAAGTCTGACGGACGGTGTTCGTATGTGCAGTGAAATTTATCATACGCTTGGCAGGCTCTTAAAGAAAGAGGGAAAGGCGACCACCGTTGGTGACGAGGGTGGTTATGCCCCCAATCTTGACAGTGATGAGGAGGCGTTACGTTTCATTTGTCGCGCGATTTCGGAGGCAGGGTATAGCCATGCAGAGGTACAACTTGCGTTGGACGTGGCGTCAAGTGAGTGGAAGTGCGAAGGGGGATATTACCTCCCCAAGCGCTCTATCCGCATGACAAGTGACGACCTTATTTCCTATTTAACGTGTTTGGTTGATGAATTTCCTATTTGTTCCATTGAGGACGGTCTTGGTGAGGATGATTATGAAGGTTGGCAAAAATTGACGTCATCACTCGGCGCACGCGTTCGTTTGGTGGGAGATGATTTGTTTGTGACCAATTCAAGCCGTTTGGCGGACGGCATCGACAAAAAAATCGGCAATAGCATTTTGATTAAGCCCAATCAAATTGGAACAGTCAGTGAAACACTTGACGTCATTCGATTGGCCAAAAAAGAGGGGTACAGTCACATTCTCTCACACCGTTCGGGAGAAACGGAGGATACCTCTATTGCCGATTTGGCGGTGGGGACGAACGCGCCCTTCATCAAAACAGGCGCGCCTTGCCGCGGTGAACGCGTGGCAAAATATAATCGACTGATGCGTATTGAAAGCATGATCAATACCCAAATGGTGTACGGATTATAAATGCGTATGACAAAGTCAGTATAGTCTTCACGGAGAAAATAAAACCCAATAACACAAAAATCTATCGCGGAATCATTTCCTGCGATAGATTTTTTTCTTTTTCTGTTGCAATTATGGAAAAGAGGATTTAGATTTTGCATGATGCAAAATCTAAATCCTCTTTACTTTTGTCAATAGGCATATAAAACAGAAAAAAACTCTTTTTTTGTTTATATTTACATGGTGTCAAAATGCGTTTTTGGTCAACGCTATCAATAGCAAAGAAAAGGAGAAACACATATGAAACAAGTTGGAAAGCAAAAAAGAGAAGTAAAAGGAAGGATATTAAAATCGTTCTTTTCTTTTTTTCTTGCACTGTTGATATGGATGGCGCCAACAGAAGTGGCATTGGCAAAAGAGGCGGCAGGATGGTATGTGAAGCGGAATGGGGAGCATAAACAACCTGCCCTCGACACGGCGCAAGAATATATTGAAAAATACGACGGTTTCTATATTGACAAAAAACACGGTGACGAGAGCGCCGAAAAGGTTCTTTATCTGACCTTTGATGCAGGTTATGAAAACGGCAACATCGCGCTCATATTGGATGCATTGCAAAAAGAAAACGTCCCTGCCGCATTTTTTGTCTTAAAGCATCTGATCAAAGAAGAGCCTGAGTTAATTCGGCGCATGGAAAAAGAAGGGCATCTGGTCTGCAATCATACCATGCATCATAAGGACATGACAAAAGTCGATAAGAAAGTCTTCGGTGAAGAACTTGAAGGGCTCGATACCCTTTACAAGGAATTGATTGGAAAAGAGATGCCAAAATACTACCGTCCGCCCGAGGGGAAGTATAGTGAGGAAAATATGAAGTGGGCAAAGGAACTCGGCTACAAGACGATTTTTTGGAGTTTTGCCTATGCAGATTGGGATAACGGCCGTCAGATGGAAGTGGCACGCGCCAAAAAGAAAATTAAAGACAACATGCACAACGGCGCGGTACTGCTCTTACACCCCACGTCAAAAACAAATGCCCTCCTGCTCCCCGAGTTAATTCGGGAATGGAAGGCGGAGGGATATCGTTTTGGTACACTTGATGAACTCACAAAAAAATAGGACACGCCGCATCTTCGCCACCTGTCTTATCTTTGCATTTCTTTTACCGTTATGCTTGCCGTTTTATTCGTCGGCGGCAACGCGTTCCAATGTGTTTTTTAGTTGCCACACCGATAGAAAGGTGATTGCTTTAACCTTTGATGACGGGCCGCATCCTCGCTACACGAGGCAAATCCTCTCGTTACTCAAAGAATACGGCATTA
>JAZSOK010000129.1:0-5818 GCA_045536865.1 Eubacteriales bacterium | reverse complement strand
ATCATTTGGTTTGTCTTCCTAAGACCGCTTGGCCTCCCGACTTATTTATTATGGTACACAAAACGCGCAAAAGGCGGGCTTGTCCGCCGAGGAAGCGCGAAAGGCGGCAGAGGATATGGTGTTTGGCACGGATTACGTCGTGCTTGACCTCGATGATGCCGATACGTTGAGTAAATTTGCGACCGATGCCGAAAGGACAAACGGGTTGGATATTGTTAAGGATAAGTTACAAGAGTATCATTATCAAGAGATCAGTTTGGTAAACGATCGTGTTCTTATCTTCCAAAAGCAGAAGGCTTCTTAAAACCGATATCCAAAGCAGAAATTGTCATATTTACGATTGAAAAAATAAATAAAAACGAAAAAAGAGGACTTGCGTTTTGCACCGTGCAAAACGCAAGTCCTCTTGTATATGGTTACAGGAGAATGCAGATAAGACCGCCGCTTCCTTCGTTGATAATGCGTTCGAGCGTTTCGGCGAGTTTCAAGCGTGACTCCTCGGACATATGCTCTAACTTGTTGTGCAGTCCTTCATTAACCAACTCGTACAGGCTTTTACCGAACATGTTGGATTCCCAAATGCGTGTGGGTTCCTTTTCGATTTCTTCCATTAAATATTTGATCAATTCTTCCGATTGCTGCTCCGTGCCTACAATGGGATTGATTTCCGTTTCGATATCCGCTTTAATCATGTGAATGGATTGCGCGGAGGCCTTCAAGCGCACGCCGTAACTGCCCGATTGACGGATGATTTGCGGCTCTTGCAAATGAAGTTCGTCAATGCTCGGCATGACGATGCCGTATCCCTTTTCCTCCACGTCCTCCAAGGCGGCGGCCACGCGGTCATAGGATGCCTTCATGTTGGAAAGGGCTATCATGTTGGCAAGAAGCGATGCATCGTCATGCACGTCAAAGCCCGTTAAATCGCTGAGCACCTCGTAAAAACGGGAACGGGAGAGGGACATGGAGATGTCTGCAATGCCGTCACCTGCGCGCATTTCAACGAGATTCCACGATGCCTCGGGGTCGCCCGATATGGGGGAAGCAAACACGCGTTGGACGTCTCCTACCTTGGCTATCATGTCGGAGAAATTGGCAATTGTTTGGTAGGTGTCCTGCTTCAAGGCGTGTGCATCGTCAAGTGCCATCACCCATTCGGGCAGGGAAATACGCAATTCACGAACGGGGAATTCCTGCAAAATCAACTCTAAAATACGCGAAATATCCTCTGCATCCAACTCTTGACAGTTGACGAGCGCCACGGGCGCATTGTATTTCTTTTCTAATTCATAGGCCAAGGCGATGGCGTCGGGGGCCTCGGGCTTTGCGGAATTGAGAATGATGGCGTAGGGCTTATTCATAGAAGATAATTCTTGGGCAACCCGTTCCTCGGCCTCAACGTAACTTTCCCGTGCAATATCGCCGATGGTGCCGTCTGTCGTGACGAGCATACCGATGGTAGAATGCTCGCGAATAACCTTCTGTGTGCCGATTTCTGCCGCCTCGCGGAAGGGAAGCGGATCGTCAAACCACGGTGTATGTACCATGCGCGGTTGACCTTCTTCAAGTTGCCCTAATGCCTCGGGCACGATAAAGCCCACGCAGTCCACCATTTTGACACGCAAGGTGGTAGCATCCCCTACGGTAATACGCACGGCTTCGTCGGGAATAAATTTCGGCTCTGTCGTCATGACTGTTTTGCCTGACGCCGACTGTGGCAGTTCGTCCACCGTTCGCTGATGGTCGTAGGCATCGCTGATATTCGGCAGAACCAAGTTTTCCATAAATTTTTTAATAAAGGTGGATTTTCCTGTACGGACAGGGCCGACAACGCCGATATAGATATCACCGCCTGTGCGGGTGGCGATGTCGCGGTAAATGCTCGCTTGTGTCATGGATGCTTCCTCCGTTTGTTTTTGCTCGATTTGCTACATGTTTATGAGGCAAGGGCAGAAAGTATTCCTTTGAAGAATTTTTTGATAAGAAAAGAAGAAAATACCAAAAAGAATTTACGAAAAGGGCGATTGTTTCTTGACAATTAAAAAAAAGTATGGTAGACTATTCCAAAAGGCAGAGATGCCGTTATAATGAAGGAAGGATTTTTATATGAAAATCGGATTGCAGGTTTATTCTATCAGAGACGAGGCTGCAAAGGATTTTGCAACCTCAATGAAGCGTGTAAAGGAAATGGGTTATGACGGCGTTGAGTTGGCAGGTACCTATGGACTTTCCGCCGAGGAAATCAAGAGCGTTTTGGACGAGGTTGGTTTGGAACTCGTTTCCGCACACATCCCGCTTGGCGAAATGGAAAACGACCCCGACGGTGTGTTTGCGTTTTATCGCACCATAGGGTGCCGTTTTGCGGCAGTACCGTGGCTTGAAGATGCACGCCGCCCCGGCACGCCCCGTTTTGAGGAAACCGTTGCCTCCATTCGCAAGCTTGGTGCAAAGGCACGTGAATACGGCATTCAACTTCTGTATCACAACCATGATTTTGAGTTTGTTAAGATTGACGGCGAGTATGCGCTTGACATTCTTTACAATACCATTGAGCCCGAATGTCTTCAAACGGAAATTGACACGTGTTGGGTGGGTGTTGCAGGCGTTGATCCCGCCACCTATATCCGCCAGTATGCGGGCAGAGCGCCGATCGTGCATTTGAAGGACTACTACATGGAAAAGGACGCCGATAAGGAGGGCATGTACGAACTGATCGGTGTGGAAAAGAAGGCAAACGCCCGCGCAAGTTTTGAATTGCGTTGCGTCGGTCACGGCATGCAGTCTTTCCCCGGTATCATTGCGGCCGCCAAAGAAGCAGGCGCAGGCTGGGTTATCGTTGAGCAGGACCGTCCTTCCCAAGGTTTGACACCTATGGAGTGCGCGGATATTTCAAGAAAATATCTCCGTTCCATCGGTCTGTAAGTAAGATGTGTTTTAGCCCCTCCATGGCCTAACGGTTGTGTGAGGGGCTAAAAAAATGAAAGGCCGTATTGATGAAACCGTCAATATAGATGGATGCTATACGAGGCATAAACGCGGCCATCACGGGGAAAGCGAAGAGCGCTTTTGCAGACTGCGAACGAAAAGGTTGCAGAGAGCAGTCCTCGTGTAGCAAACAGTTGTTGACATATCGCTCGGGCTCTGTTGCCAAAAACAATTGGCTATTGCCATGCGAACGAAAAAGGAACGGGAATACGATGCAGAGCACCGTTAAAAGAAGAACGGCACGGTAAGGCTTTTTATAGGGTTTCATGATGATGGACCTTTTTTCAGGCGCTTTCGATCCCAAACGCCATATTGATGGCGTGGGCGATTGTTCGGGCGGCTTGCGCGGTGATCGTATCACTCTCTCTTGGAGATACGAAATAGCCGCGGCCGTTTTCTAACGTATCGCGGAGTTTGTCCGACAAATTGTCCGTCATCTCCGCTTTGGTCAAGAGATCGTAGAGTAGCGTTGTGGTATCGACGACCGTTGGAACACCTACTGCTATGACGGGGATGCCGAGCGTTTCTTCGTCGATGGCGGCACGGGGGTTTCCGATGCCCGCCCCCGGCAGAATGCCGGCATCTGTAATTTGTATGGTTGTCGCCAATCTGTCGCAGGATTGTGCGGCCAAGGCATCTATGGCAATGACAAGGTCGGCTTCGGATGCTTTTATGGCGCAGGCGATCAGATGGGCACTTTCAATGCCCGTTTCGGCAAGAACGCCCGGGGCGATTGCGGCAATTTTCTCGCAGTGCAACGAGCGAAAAATCTGCGGTTCAAGTTCGCTTAGGTGGGCAGTTGCGACGACATCGTGTATACAGAGGGGGCCGATGGCGTCGGCGGTTAAGTGCCTATTGCCAAGTCCGGCGACAAGGACGCAACGGTTTTCTTTTTTGTTTTTCGGAAGCGCAAAACTCAATAATACCTCTGCAAGCACGGTGGAAAGTTTTTGCAGATCATCGTCATTTTGTTGCCAAAGCGGCGAAAAGCCAATCGTGACGTAGCGGCCACAGGGCTTTCCGATGGATGCGGCACCTTCTTTTGAAGTGACGTGCAGAGTGGATATCGTGACGTTACCCCGCTTTTCTTCTTCGTATGAAACACCCGCAAGCGTCGTGTCGGCGCGATGACGCTCACAGGCAAGGTCGGTGCGGATATAATTTTCTGCATTCATGGCTTGTCCCCCTTATCGTACCAGGGATATGATGTTTTTTTACCGTGATTAGCATGCTCTTTTTTGAGAAAAATATGTATTCTTTTTCAACACATGGTCAAAATGCACAGATTATGAAGCCAAAATTTGTGCATTCATACAATGTTTTATCGTCTTTTTAAAATGCTATTGATATTGAACTTTTAAAATGTTATAATATACAATATGGATAGGTATGCACGTAGCATACGTTTTTTGGAGGAAACTCACTGATGAAAAGAACACTTTCTTTACTTCTTATTCTTGTCATGTTGTTGGCAAGTGTGGCAACCATGATGACATCTTGCGGTTCTGACGACGAAGAGGTTGGCGCGGGCATTCATCTCTATTTGAGTGGACGCCTCTATGATTTTGATCCTACCGGCGCGCTTATCGATGATGAATTGATGCAGGTGCTTTCTTTAATGTACGAGCCTCTTTTCACGTTGAAGGCAGACGGCAGTGTGGTGGGTGCGTTGGCAGAGGATTACGAGATTGATAAGACGGCGCACAAAATGACCATTACACTTCGGGAAACAAACTGGAGCGATTCTAAACCCGTTACATCAAACGACGTCATTTTTGCATGGCAGAGAATTCTCTCTCCCGATTTTGAGAGCGTGGCGGCCCCCATGCTATACGATATTAAGAATGCCGTTTACGTCAAGCAGGGCGGCGATCCTTCCGGCGCTACCCTGACCATTGCAGACTTGGGCTTGGAAGCACCCGATAACGAAACGTTGGTGATTACGTTCCGTGGGGACATTGATTACGATGCATTTTTGCGTAATTTGACCTCCGTTGCGCTCGCACCTATTCCCGAGAATACGGTGAGCAACGCTTTACAGGCAGACAACTGGTCCAAGCGCGTGGCGACCATTGTAACAAACGGCGCATTTACCTTAAAGTCCTTGGATTATCAGGCAGGCGAATTCACCTTGCAGCGCAATCAGTATTACCGCCGCGACAAGAATAGTGATACCGCTTTGACTAAATACGTTTTGCCGCAATATTTGACGACAAAATGGCAAACCAAGAACATGACGACGGCGGAATACGAGGAGTTCCTGAACAGTGAAATCGTCGTGCATTATGCAGGCACGCAGGGCGCGTATGCCGATTCTGTCTATTACATGAGCGATCTTCCTCTTGCTCTTCGCAAGTCAGATACTTATGCCGCCAATATCGTGACAAAAGATTTGATGTCTGTTTCCTCTTGCGTTTTGAACACCAAATACGGCAACCCCGCTTTGGCTAATAAGAATATTCGTCAAGCGCTGTCGTATATCCTCAACCGTCAGGCGATTGCCGACGAACTTGTGTATGCCAAACCCGCAGATGCGTTCATTACCGAAGGCGTTTATGAGGCAGGCAAGGTTGGTACTTCCTTCCGTGCAAAGGGCGGAGCTTTGATTTCGCCCGCGGCATATTCGAAGCGCGCAAACGAATTGATTGCGACAGGCATGGCCGAACTCGGTATGACCGATAAGGCGGAACTTGGAGAACTTCGCGTGATGTATTCGGGCGAAAGTTTGAACGAGGCGTATTTGGCAAATGCATTGAAGAGTGCATGGGAGTCTCTTGGCTTTACGGTTGTTTTGGAGCCGCTTTACGGCGTACAGAGAATCGTTGGCGAAGAC
>JAZSOK010000184.1:0-1651 GCA_045536865.1 Eubacteriales bacterium | reverse complement strand
GTCTTCCTAAGCCCGCTTGGCCTCCGACTTACTGGCACCAAAGCCGCAGACGCAGTCGTCTGCGGCTTTTTTCATGCATTTTTCCCTCTTTGCACCCGATATGGCGAATGCATTGCAATGCACCGCGATATCCATTTTCGGCACGCCTTTTGACTATTAAAAGTAAAGGAACTTCCATCCATGCTTTGCTCACGCCTTTCCTTCCGTGCTACCAAAACGGCGGCGTACGTCGGTTACGTCACGCAGGCCGTCGTCAACAATTTAGCACCGCTTTTGTTCGTGACCTTCCAACGGCAGTTTGGCTTATCGCTTGAAGAACTGTCCTTTGTCATCGCCGCCAATTTCTGCATTCAAATAGGCGTTGATCTGTTATCCGCTTTTTTCGTTGATAAAATAGGCTACCGCAAAAGCGTCGTCTTGGCGCATCTTTTCTCCGCCACCGGGTTGGCTCTTTTTTCGGTCTTGCCTTTTATCATGAACCCTTTTTTCGGCATTCTTTTGGCCACCTTCTTTTCGGCAACGGGCGGCGGCATGTTGGAGGACGTTGTGAGCCCCATCATCGAAGCCATTCCGTCAAAAGAGAAAAAATCGCAAATGGCGCTGCTCCATTCCTTCTACTGTTGGGGGCAAATGGCGGTCGTTTTGTTCTCGACCGTGTACTTTTCAACGATAGGCACGGAAAACTGGCGCGCACTTCCCTTCCTTTGGGCGTTAATTCCCTTCTGCAATCTCATCTTGTTCCTTTTCGTACCTATCGTTCAGTTGCCTGCCGATAACGGCACTGTGAATGATGGCACCATAAATGGTGGCACTAAAAAAGAAAAGCGCACCCCCTCTTTTTTGCGGCAACCTTATTTTGTGCTCTGCATCTTTCTCATGTTTTTTGCAGGCTCAACCGAACTTGCCATGTCGCAATGGTCCTCTCTCTTTGCAGAAACGGGCTTGCAGGTATCAAAGACGGTGGGCGATTTGCTCGGCCCTTGCGCCTTTGCCCTGACGATGGGGTGCGGCAGACTGCTTTACGGTATTTTCGGCGAGCGTTTAGTGCTTGAAAAATGGTTGGCGTATTCGGGCGTTCTCGGTACGGTCGGCTATCTCCTTGCCGCGTTGTCACCCCACCCTCTTTTGTCACTCGGCGGATGTATGATAACGGGGCTTGACTGTGCGCTTTTGTGGCCCGGCACTTACAGTTTGGGCGCGGCCGGCGTGAAGGGTGCGGGGACCTCCATGTTTGCTTATTTTGCGTTGTCGGGTGACCTCGGTTGCGCGTTAGGGCCTGCTTTCGTTGCCTTTTGCTCCGAAAAGGCAGACAAACTTTCCGCTTATATCCCCTTTTTGTCCGTCACAGGAGAAGGGTCTTCATTGCGTGTCGGGCTATTCTTTGCGGCGCTCTTTCCGCTTCTCCTCCTCCTGACCGTCCTTTTTATGCGATATCACAAGCGTTTTTCAAGCGGTAAATAAAAATATCTATTTTTTACGAGAAACACTTGACAAGTTTTTTGTCAATGTGTTATAATGAATTCAAAGCGAGAACTAATAAGTGAGGTACATACCATGAAAAAACTTATCGCATTGGCGTTGGCGCTAACGCTTCTTCTTGTTTGCTTTGCCGCTTGCGGTGGTGACTCGGAAGATCCTACGACAACACCCA
>JAZSOK010000062.1:0-3254 GCA_045536865.1 Eubacteriales bacterium | reverse complement strand
CCTGCAAAGGGACTGTCGTTGACAGAGAAGGTCATTTCCATCGTCGGTTCGCTAACACGGACAAATTCAAGCGGCTCTACGCAGGAAGTGGAGGTGACGGTATCACCGATATTCAACGCCTCGGCACCCGAAAAACTGACGATATCTCCAACCTTGGCTTGCTCGACGGGGATGCGGTTCAGACCGTCGAACTGATAAATGGACACGATTTTGGCGCGTTTCGGCGGCTCTTGCGTATGATAATTGCAAATCATGATTTCCTGATTTTGGCGCAATGTGCCGCGCTCAACGCGACCGATGCCGATGCGCCCGACGTAATCGTTATAGTCAATCGAGGAAACGAGCATTTGCAACTCGCCGTCGGGATCGCCTTCGGGGGCGGGGATATAGTTCAAAATGGTATCGAAGAGGGGGACTAAATCCTTGCCTTCTTCAAAAGGGGAAAGGGAAGCGGTGCCTGCGCGCCCCGAGCAGAAGAGCATGGGGGAGTCAAGTTGCTCATCCGTGGCATCCAGTTCAAGAAGAAGTTCCAAAACCTCCTCCTCGACCTCCTCCAAGCGTGCATCGGGACGGTCGATTTTGTTGATAACAACAATGACACGGTGACCAAGGGAGAGGGCGCGCTCCAAAACGAAGCGCGTTTGGGGCATGGGGCCCTCGGCCGCATCAACCAACAGGATAACGCCGTTCACCATTTTCAGGATACGCTCAACCTCGCCACCGAAATCGGCGTGGCCGGGGGTGTCAATGATGTTGATTTTCACATCACGGTAGTGTACGGCTGTGTTTTTGGCAAGGATGGTGATGCCGCGCTCGCGTTCAAGGTCGTTGGAGTCCATAACGCGCTCGGTCGTGGCTTGGTTTTCACGGTAGACACCGCCTTGGCGGAGCATTTCGTCTACCAAGGTCGTTTTGCCGTGGTCAACGTGGGCAATAATGGCTACATTGCGTAGGTCGTCTCTCTTCAAACTTTTATACCTCATTTTGATAGAATTTCACGTAAAAAGGGTGGTAAATTAGCAAAACCATTCTTTGTTATATCACAAGTAAAAATGCTTGCTTGCAAGGGCTTTTTTACGCCTTGCATCAATTAGGCAGGTGCGCGAAAGCACACGTAGGGCGAAGCCCAAAGTCTTGCAAAGCAAGACTTTCTGTGTATATTATATCACAAGTAAAAATGTTTGCTTGCAAGGACATTTTTACGCTGTGCATCAATGGCGCAAGTGTGCGATAGTACACGTAGGGCGAAGCCCAAAGTCTTGCAAAGCAAGACTTTTCTGCGTATATTATACCACAAAAAAAGAGGGATGCAAGAGGATATCGCGATTTTTTGTTGTTTTTGTTTTCTTATTTTAAAAAAACAAGCGTAAATACAAGGAAAGAGAGGGACGCAGCACATTTTTTGTTTGACAAATGAAGGTCAATGATATATAATAAAATCGGTCTTTTTATCAGACAAAGCATGCGTGTATCATGCAAAAAAATGGGCGAAAGGACAGAGAGGGGGCGCACGATGGGCTTTTGTTTAGGGAAACGGACGTATCCGAACGGACTTTGCTTGGCACCGATGGCAGGATATTCCGACAGTGCCATGCGCGTTGTGTGTCACAAAAGAGGCGCGGAGTATGCCGTGACGGAGATGATTTCTGCCAAGGCCATCTGCTACGGCGATAAAAAAACAATTCCTCTTGCCCGCATCGGTGAAAACGAGGGCGACGTGGCGGTGCAGATTTTTGGCGCAGACGCCGCGTGTATGGCGCGCGCCGCAGCCATGCTTGAAGCGGGTTATGCGGGTGGCGTGCGACCCGTTGCCATCGATATCAATATGGGGTGTCCCGTACACAAGATCGTATCGAACGGAGAGGGAAGCGCCCTTATGCGTGAGCCAAGTTTGGCGGCGGCGATCGTCCGCGCGGTGGTATCTGCCGTTTCGATCCCCGTGACGGTGAAATTTCGTGCAGGGTGGGATGAGGACAGTATTTCGGCGCCTGAATTTGCAAAGCGCATGGAGGATGCTGGCGCTTCGCTACTGACCGTTCACGGCAGAACGCGGACGGCGATGTATAGCGGACAGGTGAATAAACAGGTCATTTGTGATACCGTGCAGGCGGTGTCTATTCCCGTTCTTGCCAGTGGTGACGTCGTTGACGGAGGTTCGGCACGGGACATGTTTTCCGAGACCAACTGTGCAGGGGTGATGGTCGGGCGCGCCGCCGTGGGCAATCCGTTCGTTTTTAGCGAAATTGCCGCAATCTTAGAGGGCCGTGCGTATACGCCGCCCACACTTGCTTTCCGCTTGGAGACGGCCTATGAGCAGGTTTTGCTTTCGGTGGCGGACAAGGGGGAGGTAATCGCGGTGCGCGAGGCGCGCAAACAACTTTCGGCTTGTTTGCACGGCAGGCGTGGGGCGGCAAAATTCCGCCAGCAAATACACACGGTCAATACGCTTTCGCACATTCGCACCCTTTTTGATAGCATATGCGACGAGGAAAATGGGGAGAGTTAACGGAACGAAAATGTGATATACACCTTCGGTGATCATGTGCGCCTGCGGCGATGATATCCAGACGGCTCTGCCGTCTGGATATACCATTGCTCCGCAATGGATAAAAAAATCCAAGTCCGTGGACTTGGATTTTTTTTGGCGGAGGGAGTGGGATTCGAACCCACGTGGCTTTGGGCCAAACGGTTTTCAAGGCACATCAACCGGTCAGAAAATGACGGATTTTGCACGATGATAAAAGACGATAAAAGAAGCTGAAACCCCAGTATTTACAAGGGTTTTCGGCTCTTTTTTGTTCGAACCTCGAAAAATCCCCGTGCCGTAAAGCATAGCGATTTCTAAAAATATTTCTAAAAAATTTTTAGAAATTGTTTTAGAAATGCATACCCGTTTGTGTGGCTGTTGTTACCGCGTGTCAGGGACAGCCACATGCTTTTCTGCTGATATTATAGCATAGAATCGAGAAATCTTCAAGTAGGCTTCGCACATTCGCACATAAAACGTGCAATGATTGTGACGAGGATTGCCCTCCTATAACCCCTATGCATATTTTAGGATACTCCAAAATCAAAATAATGCATATTTTCGGATAGTCAAAATCTCAAATTATGCATATTTTCGGGAGATTCATGTTTTGCGACCGACATTTATATCGGTTGCAAATTGTCAACGAGATGAGGTTAATTATTTTCACCGCTGTAATCAAAGATAACCGCCGAGCGATTATACCATCTATCCCCCTTTGCCAAGG
>JAZSOK010000033.1:0-6247 GCA_045536865.1 Eubacteriales bacterium | reverse complement strand
TTGAATCTTCCTTGAAGGATTTCATGAAAACCTTTAACGCCTTGTCAGACAAATAATCTTTGTTGGCTTGATTCGTACAAAAAAAGGTAGAGTAAAGTCGGATCGTAGCCATGTCGTTCTGTGAGCCAAGGAGTTGATCATTTGGTTTGTCTTCCTAAGACCGCTTGGCCTCCGACTTCGGTCTTCTTGAATCTTCCTTGAAGGATTTCATGAAAACCTTTAACGCCTTGTCAGACAAATAATCTTTGTTGGCTTGATTCGTACAAAAAAAGGTAGAGTAGGTACTCTAAATAAAAAGTCGGACACGTCACGCCCGTAACCGAGCGTGACGTGTCCGTTTTGCAATTGATTGTTTTTACGGTGCGTCCATCTGCCTTAAATTGCTTTTATGGAATCAACGGGCTTTTTCTTTGCCGCGTTCCAAACGGGCAGGAAGGTTGCCAATATGGCGGTGAGCAATGCAATCGCCACAATGATAAGGATGGATGCGATGCCAAATACGAATATCGATGCACCGATTGCCGAGCCCATCTCGGTGTTTAGCACCTGACACAGAAGGGAACTGCCGATGCTGGAGAGCACGGAGCAGATAGCGGCAATGGTGAGCGACTCGGAGAAGAAGATCTTAAACACGTCAATGCTTCTTGCACCAACTGCTCTCAATATTCCTATCTCTCTGCGCTTTTGCGAGATAGATACGGAGATGAAATTCGAGAAGAGAAGCACGGCGAACACGGCAAGAACAAGACCAACGTAGAGGAATATCTCTGAAAACTCCGTTACAAACGAATTGATCATTTCCAGATTTGATATATAACTGCCTGTAAGGCCTATCTTACTGTCATCCTCTGCATATCCCTCCGTATTGGCAACGGTCCAAAGGTAATCGATTTGACCGTTACTGTGATCAAAGGGAACGTACAGTCTTGTAAATACGGCGTCGTCTTGGTCTTTGTACTTGGTTTCCGGATCGGTGTAATTGATGACCTTCTTCTGAATGTTCCAAAGTTCGTTAGCCATCTTATCGTTGAAGTACACCTCTTCTTGAACGTAATCGTCAGGACCGTTGGTAGGAATAATAATACCTGCGATATCGTAGCCTGTTTCTTCGTTAAGCGGCGTTTGACGGTCCTCTGCCACGAGATAGAAATTGAACTTCATATCGCTTATAAGTTCGGCATACTCTGCCACAAACTCGCGAAGAAGAGTTTCTCTTTCCTCTTGCGTAAACGTTTTGACGAACGGCTCGTCATCCTCATCGACGAGGTGTTGCTCTCCGTTAGCAATGATATCAAGCGTGTCTATCAAAACGTAGAATTCATCACGGGTTTTTTCATATTCGAGAAGGGTTTCATCCACTTCTTCGGGGGCAAGACCAAACTCCTCGTAAAGTTTTTCTATAAGAAGAACTTTTTCTTCTTCAAAGTTTTGAATATAGTTCTCGTACTCTTCCTTATTTCTTTCTCTTATATTCCTTTCGTCATAGAGCATATCACGGTCGGGAGATTCGGGCGGCAGACTGCCTAACTCTTGGTCTATCTCTTGTATTCTGGTATTTTCTTCGTCCAAGTATTGGCTATACCGTTCGATTTCCGATTCAAAATTGTTCATTTGATCTTGAAAGTTAAAGTTATAAAGGACGGTATACTTGTCATACAACTCGTCTGTTATCGTATAAATTTTTCCGCGAAGGGCGTCCCATAAAATTTTGAAGGAAACGATCGCTTGATTGTCTGAAAGGGCGGTTCCTTTGTTGCCGACACTGACGAAATCGGCGCTATCTAGCGTTTGGAAGTGTTTATAAAGTACGTCTGAACGGTAAGGGGCGCTTTCGCCGTCTTGGTCATCAGAGGAGCCCGTATCTTCTACGTAGTAATTTCCAACGCGGTGAGAATCACTATCGTAGTGATAACCGTACATATCGCCGTAAAGCTTGTTGAAGTTCTCAAATCCCTTTTCCGACAAGGCGAGCAAAAGGTGTGTGCCATCGCTCAAAGCGGATGCCAATTCCATTTCAAGCGAGTAATTTTGATCCGCACCGTCTTTGAGGGCATCAAATTTCGGGTCTAACTCTCCGCTATCAAAAATGGCAGTGACCTTATATTTCTGCCCATCCATGAGAATGTTTTTTCCAATGATGTCCTCGGGTGAGGTAAGTTCAATGACCGAGCCCTTTTCATCAACGGTCTTGCATTCTGCAAGCATTTCTGCAAAGTACGTGGAAATGGCTATCTCGTTGCTTTCTTCGGGATAAGTTCCGACAAGGCCCTGTCTTAGGAAAGCATTCTCGTCCATATAAGCCGCGGAGGAGAACTCACTTGACCAATACGACGATGACGATTCACGAACGGTTACGTGGGCACGGACGTCTATTGCACCGAACGATCCGCTACCAAACGTTTTGTTTATCTTTTCAACGTCGGCAGAACTGAATTTTGCCTGTGCGCTATCATTATAGGTGTGCGAAAGCACCCCGTTTTCATAATAAGAATTTTTTATATGGTATATCTTATCGAAAACAACGAAATTCTGATCCGAGTTTTTTAAGGTTTCCTTAAACATACCCTCGTGATTGTAGAGCATGAGCGTGGAGAGTATGCCGAAAAGCACGAAGGAAACGACACAAAGAACGACGGTAAAGAACAGACGTACGGGCTTGGATTTGAGCCCCGATATACCCATCTTTGCAGCGTGCCTTGCAGGGAATTTTGAACGGATAAATTTGCTTTGCTCGGGGGTATAGGTCTTTACCTCCGTCTTGCTTTCGTCGGTGTCTTTGAACACCTCTTTTTCGCCGTTATCCGTAATGCGATTGATCTTTTTGAAGTTCTGGACGTCGGGCTCACTGCCTGTGATAATCACGTCGCCGGAACTGTTTTTGATGATGCTTTTTATACGGTCAAAATCTGCGTCGGTGAGTTCGTTGCCTTGCTTGATGCAAAGAATATCGCCTATGGCGGTCACGTTATTTGAGAGTGCCTTTTGAACCTCATGTGTTTTGGTTACGTCAGATATGATCTTTCCGTCCTTCAACTCGATGATACGGTCTGCATAAAGTTCTGCAAATTCTCTGTCGTGCGACACGACGATAACTAACTTGTCCATGGACAGTTTTTTGAGCGTGTCAAAAACCTGCTTTCCCGTTGCGGAATCAAGTGCGCCCGTCGGTTCGTCCGCCATAATGATTTCGGGCGATTTGATCAAGGCTCTCGCAATTGCAATTCTTTGCTTTTGACCGCCCGAAAGCGTGTTCGGCTTGCGCTTGGCAAAGCCTGTCAAATCGACCTGTTCGAGAAGGTCTGCGATGACCTTTTTATCCTTGGGTTTTCCTTGCAGTTCAAGCGCAAGGGCGATATTGTCCTCGACAGTAAACTCGTTTAGGATATTATATTCTTGAAAAATAAAGCCAACGAACGTGTTTCTGTAACTGTCAAAATCGCTTTGTATAAAGGTTTTACTGCTCCTGCCTTTTACAATGATTTCGCCCGACGTCGGCGCGTCAAGACCGCCGCAAACGTTCAAGAGTGTGGACTTACCGCTACCACTCTTACCAAGAAGGAACACCATTCCTTTTTCGGGGAATTGAAGAGACACGTCATTGAGCGCGTATGTATCTGTGCCGTTCTTCTGTTTGGCCTTGTATATCTTTGATAAATGCCTGACCTCTAACATAACTCACCTCCAAAAAATAAGCAGTCACAAGGGCTTTTTGTGCGCAAAGCGTCGGGGAAGTCCAAGAACTGCGGTTTGTAATTGTATTATATCAAACAAAGATGTATCTTGGTCAATATTTTTTAGAAAATGGAAATAATTTTTTCGTGGGCGGATGCACTGCGAAAAAGTTATAAAAACGCCGAGCAAAAAAGAAAAGAAAGCAACAAAGAAAAGAGGGCACAACTTTGCACTCGGCAAAATTGAGCCCTCTTGGTTTTTCACCTTATATCAAGTGGATATTTACTGTTCAACACTCCAAATTTGGGGATATTGGTTATTGCCTGCGACGTTGTCGCCATCCGCATCGGAATCAACGAAGTTGAAGAAGCGGACAGTCACGGAATAGGTGTCTGTGCCGATTTTGTAATCGATTGTCTTTTCGTACACACCGTCTTCATTGGGCTTCTCGTATTTCGGCTCTGTGGTTGATAAAACAACCCAAACATTGTCAAGCGCGGTGTTATAGGCACCCATGTTTCTTGCGTTCGCTAAGAGTCTGGTCAAATTTGTATACGTGCCGTTGAAGAAGAAATTCTCCAAGGCGGTGCAACGGGAGAATGCGTTTTCGCCAATTAAATTCGGCGTGGCGATCACTGATTTGAGCGAAATGCAAGAGGCAAATGCGTTGTTGCCGATATCGCATTTTTGGTCTATCTTCACAAAGGATAGGGCCGTACAGGAAGAGAATGCAAAATCACCAATTTTCGTTAAGGCGGCGCCGAATTTGACGTATGTAAGATTTGAACAACCTGCAAACGCCAAACGGTCGATCGTTTGAACGCCGTCGTGAATAATGACGGTTTCAAGATTCGTGCAGTTGTTGAAGGCAAGAGGACCGACAGTCGTCACGGATGCGGGAATATCAACGGAAATCAAAGAGGAACAATTGAGGAACGCGTAATCGGGGATAGACGTCAACTGTTCGCTGATAGTTAAGTTGCCGAGCGAGGTACAACCCATAAATGCACCGTTACCGATAGACGTTACGGAATTGGGTATAGCAAAGTTAAGGAGACCTTCACATCCTGCAAAAGCACCTGCACCAATAGTTGTCACCGTGGAAGGAATTTCACAGTTTTCAAGTGCGCGGCAGTTAAAGAACGTTGTACTTTTAATTTCGGTGACACCGTTCGGGATGTTGACGGATCGGAGGGAAGTACAGTCTGCGAATGCAGAACTTCCAATGGCGGTCACGTCTTCGGGAAGCGTGACGGAAATGAGGGAGTCGCAACCCTTAAATGCGTTTTCCGGAACCTCTTTGATGTTCGACGGTAATTCGATGAAAGTGAGGGAGGTACATTCGCCAAAGGCCATGTTGCCAAGATTGATGGTTCTGTTGGACCTCGGGAAAGTGATGTCTGTCAAACTTTCACAGTTTAAGAAAGCGCAGTCGCTGATCATTCGGAGGTTTTTGGGAAGTTCAATGGAAGAAAGACCCGTGCAACCTGCAAAGGTGTAGTTTCCGATGGAGCCTACCGTATCGGGAATGGCGATTTCGGTAAGACGGGCACAGTTGTAGAAAAGGTAATCGGAGAGGGTGGTCGTTTTTTCGGGGATGTTCACGCTCTTCAAAGCCGCACAACCGCTAAATGCCTTCGAACCTATTACTTCAATGGAGGACGGCAATTGAATGGACGTGACGTAAGTTAAATCCATGAAGGCCTCTTCACCGAGTTCGACAACCTCGTAGCCCTCTTCATTATAACGGGGGACGATAATTACGGCATCCTCACAACTACCGATACCTGCCAATGAGCAGGTGCCGTTTGCCGTGTCTGTCGGCTCTGTGAGAACGGCGTAACGCAAGCCTTTGGATGCTTGATCGGCGTCAACGTCCGTAGAACCATCAGAGGTGTCAGTTTCCTCGGGGTCTTTTGTTTCGGTCTCTTTGCCTCCGCCGCACGCGGTTAGCATGGCTATCAGCAAAAGTGCAGAAAGCAACAACAGAAAAAACTTTTTCATACACCATTCTCCTAAAAAAATGTTTATTGACGGGCACGTTTTTTTTCGTGCATTTTATACCGCTTATAGGATTATAACATAAAATGTGCTTTTTTGCAATAGGTTTTTTGAAAAAAGCCGACGTTTCGGTAAGTTTTACAAAGTGCAAACGAGGTGCTTCAAAGGAAATTGACTCACTCGTTTGAAGGGGGGCTTACCGCCGTAGGAACTGCCGTGTCATCACTTTTTTTGCAGTCGGGACGGTGCTCCAAGAACACAAAGAGGAGGACCGCCAAAAGTCCGTACGGGATGGGACAGAATTCCCCGGGATTTACTTGTGACATAAGGAAGAGCCCGAGGTAAGAGAGGGCGATGACACCCGCATAGCAATCACGCTTTTTAATAAAGATGGCCAAGCGCGTAAGAAGGTGGAATGCCCAAGCCAAGCCGCCGACGATACCCATGCCCGCAAAAATCTGCGGAATCATCATGTGGTACCAGTTCATCGCGCCCGAAACAGGGTTGTAGATATCGGTGTTGGCAGGGTTTGTCAAGCCGATACCGAAGATGGGGGCAGAACAAAAATCATGCC
>JAZSOK010000034.1:0-23760 GCA_045536865.1 Eubacteriales bacterium | reverse complement strand
AGGGTGGCGCAGTGCCGACAGAGGTGTCAGAAGACGAAGAAGAAATCGGTGAGGCACCCTCCGCATCGGCGGCTAACGAATGGTTCCAAAGCGGCATCGACGATGCGGACGAAGAAGACGAACAAGACGAAGAAGACGAAGAAGACGGGGAAGATGTTGTCAATGATGAGCCCCTTGAAGAAGAGGAGGCGGCAATTGTTGACGAGGTAGGAGAGACAGAGACTTTGCCCGAGGACGCCCCCGAGCAAGACGATTTTTCGCAAGAAACGGAAAATAACGAGCAGACCTTGGTATTGGGTGGCGACGTGCGGACGGTCGAGTATGCAGACGAAGACGGTGATCCCGTCGCGGAAGAAAGAGCCGAAGAAGACGCGCCCTTTGATGAAATGAAAAACCCATCAAACAAGGGAACGGCGCGCACCGTCACGCTTGGCATAGTTAGCGGTGTTTTGGCGGTCCTTCTTGGCTTTACCGTTTGGTATAGCGGCCTCTTTTTCGGCACGCGCGTGCCGGAGGTGTCGCGCTATCAAGGCGAAGTCACCTTGGCAGACCTTCCCGTTTACGTAGATTATGAAGATAGCACAGAGCCTTTCGGTACAGTGCTTTCACAGAGCCCCGCCGCAGGATATACACGGCAGGCGGATATGATTTATCTGCGTGTCAGTAGCGGTCCTTCACCCTACGCCGCGCCCCACGTCAAAAACGCTTTTGACACGGAATTGACGGGCAATGCGGACGAGGCGATTGCCTATCTTACGGGCTTGGCAATACGCAATCCGAGCGCACCGCTTCACGTTTTGCGTATTTCCGAGGCAAGTGATACCGTTTCGAAGGGGGACGTCATCCGCTATTCTATAACGACGGCGCACGAGGACAATCCCGGTGAGACCACCATTCTTTTACACGTTAGCACAGGGGTTGCCGATTGATGAAAAAACTTGATTTGTCGTCGGATGAGGCGGCGCTTTTCATGGCAAAAAAAGAGCAGGGCAGAGTGGTTGGTTGCCTCGGCGGACGGTATGAGGTGCGGCTCCCATCAAAGGAAAACGTCTTTTGCGGTGCGCGCGGCAACTTTCGCCGTGACGAAAACCGCGTGCTTGTCGGTGATTTCGTTGAACTTAGCGTTCTGCCCGACGGGAGCGCGGTAATCAGTGCGGTAAAAGAACGCAAAAACCAACTGATACGGCCGCTTCTTGCCAATTTGGACGTTTTGGTTATCGTCGTTGCCGAGAAGGAGCCGTCACCGCTTCCCGAACTTGTGGATAAACTTTTGGCGATTGCCGAGCATAAGGGCATTCGCGCGGCACTCGTTGTGACAAAAATGGATTTGTCTACCGAAAGCGAAGAAGACGTCTTTTTAACGGACGAGTATCGTTTGGCAGGCTATCCCGTGTTTCCCCTTTCCGTGCGTACGGGCGTGGGGGTTGACGATTTCTCAAAATGGCTTTGGAGCGAACTTGACGGGGGCGCGACCGTCTCCTTTGCGGGGGCGTCGGGTGTTGGAAAATCTACCCTTTTAAACGCCGTTTTCCCCGAACTTCAACAGAGCACGGGTGCCGTTAGCGAAAAAATCAGTCGCGGTCGGCACACCACCCGTTCGGTGTCGCTTTTTTCACTGGGCGAGGGCTTTGTGGCAGACACGCCCGGTTTTAGCCTGCTCGACTTTTTAAGATTTGATTTCTTTTCATTAGAGGATCTGCCCACCGTTTTTCCCGAGGTGGCGGCTTGTATCGGCTCTTGCCGTTATGCCGACTGCTCACACACGGCAGAGGAAGATTGCGGTGTGCGCCGTGCCGTTTCGGAGGGGCGAATGGGACGGTCGAGGTATCGTTCATATTGTGCGCTTTATGAGATTCTTAGTAAGAAAAAACGCGATGAATATCGATGATCAGACGTTGATGTCGGGATATTGAAAATGCCGAAAAGCGGCGAGAGGGAGATAATCATGAAACATATTTTCATCATCAATCCGGCGGCAGGTGGCAAGGACGGCACGGAGGCGGTCAGAAAAGCACTGGCGGAACTTTCGGAGCCGATAGATGCGGAACTGTACGTAACGAAGGGTATCGGTGATGCCAAGGAGGCGGTGCGTCGCTTCCGTCAAGAACAACAAGGACACCTGCGCTTTTATGCCTGCGGTGGGGACGGCACGCTTTGCGAAACCGTCTCGGGCTTGGTGGGCTTGGAGGACGTCTCTCTTTCTTGCTTGGCGATTGGCAGTTGCAATGATTTTGTCAAGTATTACGGCAAAGAAACGGATTTTTTGGATTTAGATGCGCTCGTTCACGGCAAAGAAACGAGGGTAGACCTCATACGCATGGGCGACCGTTACAGTATCAACGTCATTGACGTCGGCTTTGATTCCGTTGTTGCCAGAATGGCGGTCAATTTGCGGCATACGCCGATTATCGGCGGTGCGCGCGGCTACATTTTCGGCATTGCAAAGGCATTGATTACGTCTATGAAAAGTCATATAACCGTCACGGCAGACGGCGAGACGTTGAATGCCGACGGGACGCTTCTGCTCTGTACCGTTGCAAACGGCAGTCACGTTGGCGGCGGGTATTGTTGTGCGCCGCATTCGGATAACGGGGACGGACTGCTCGAAGTGTGCTTTGTGCGCCCCCTTAGCAGAACGCGCTTTTTGCGCTTGGTCAGTACCTATCGCGCGGGGCGGCATTTGGACGATCCCCGTTTTGAAAAATACATCATTTATCGGCGTGCAAAGCACGTTCATTTCAGTTCTGAAAAGGCATTTGATATTACGGTGGACGGCGAGTTGATTCCCGGAAAATCTTTCGACGTTGAGGTACTGCCTCATGCGCTCACTTTCGTTGTTCCCGAGGGCGTCTATCAGAAAAAAAGAGAGTTGAGCGCCGCAAGCGCGGGATGAGAGTTGCAAATACGTCCTGTGTGTTGCCCGTCCGTCAAGTACGGTTTGCCAACAAAAAACAATAGGTAAGCGGTGTGTTTATGAAAGAAATTGAAATCGGTCGTTACCGCCATTTTAAGGGCAATGAATACGAGGTTTTGTATATTGCAAAGAACTCGGAAACGCAAGAGGACATGGTGGTCTATCGCGCATTGTACGGGGATGGCTCGGTGTGGGTGCGCCCTGCATCCATGTGGAACGAAACCGTCGAGCGCGATGGGAAGACGTGTAAAAGATTTACGTATATTGGTGAGTAAAAGGAAAAATGAAAAGATTTCACTATGCGGTGCAAAAGCGTGCTTTCGGTGATGATATGCCATTGCTCCGCAATGGATAAAAAAACAGGACTTGCATTGCAAGTCCTGTTTTTGCAGAGAGGGGTACTCGCCTGCGGCGAGGATACGCAACACCTACGCCTGACAAGCGAGCTTGTCGATCTTCGGTGTGCGTATGCGAACCCTATTTTGCTTCGCAAAAAGAGTGTTCTTTCGATGCTCTCTCTCCGCCAACAAGAAAAGCACCCTTTGATGGGTGCTTTTCTTGTTGTATTTGATTGACAATATGGATACAATGCACCTAAATTAAACGATGGGTGCAAATGTGCGGATATTTTAAAGATTATACTGTTATTGATAGAAATCAAAGACTGTGATTACTTTATTCTTTTCTCCAACAATGGTTCCTTTGCCGTGCAGTAATATACTGTCATATTGGTTTAACATACCCACAGCCTGCAAGATAACCTCATGTGTAACATCGTTAGAGTAGATATCCAATTTACATTCCGGGATTCCTTTTACCACATATTTCCGTTCCTTGGTATCGTAGATATCAACAACAATGTCGGAGGCAGTGCCGCACTGGTCGATGGAAGTAAGCTGTGCTTCCGTCAGCAGTGCTATTACGAAATAGCGATCGGTTTCGCAGACGGAATCTAGGCTATTGAGCATAGTGTTCGCAATAGGCTGACCTGACACATCGATCAAAGAATGATCGCCAACTGCAACACCGTATAAATTAAACCTTGGTGGCTCAGAAAATTGATACGGTATTACTAATCGACCTTGGGTGTCAATGCACCCCCATTGGGAATCCTTGAGCCGAACAGCACACAATCCGCAGGAAAAATAATCAATTTGATAATATATTTCCTCTGTTATTTTCCTTCCGTCCACAGCTTTTATGCCGAAGCTGCCAAACATCTCTCCCGGATCATAGGATACTTCGTGTGTGGTATATCCGTAATAACCATTAACCACAGGCGTTACTTGCTCGGGATCGCCAGTATAATCTCCTTCGTATGGTGCATCAACTTCGTCCAACTCAGAAGGGCGATATCCCTGCAGAATTTGCCCGGCGGCATCATAGAAAGTATCTTTTCCACTATCCCATTCCCGTATACTATAGATACAACCTTCCTGCTCAATTCTAAACATTCCGTTAGTGTTTAAAGAAAACAATTCCTTCATAGGGATCCCTCTTTCATCGAAATTATAATATCATATAATAAGTCCAATAAACAAGCACAAATAACAACGAAGCTGCGACATTGTATCACAGCTTCGTTATATTATGGCGGAGAGAGAGGGATTCGAACCCTCGTGTGCTTTTGGCACAAACTGATTTCGAGTCAGCCCCGTTATGACCACTTCGATATCTCTCCGTATGAAATTGTGAAAGCGGCGCTTCCGTTGACTATTATAACACACACTTTATTGTTTTTCAAGAGATAAAAGAGAAATAGTTAAAAAAAAGAGAAAAAACAGAACGCGGCATGACGGCGGATAGTTGACGCCTGTCCTTGTGCTAAAAAAGGAAAGACGAATAAAGACAAAAGACGAAAACTTTTTTACTGAAAATAATTATTTTGCAGAAAAAATGATTGAAAAACGGAAAAGCATGTGCTATAATACAGATATAAAGCATACGTGCCCGAGGCGAAGACGTTGCCGAGGGAGTGCCACTTAAAAGAAGCAAATAAAAAATCTATATATTTACAGGAAGGTTTGTTATGGAGAAGATTTACGAAGGAAAAACCAAGGACGTTTACCGTTTGGACAACGGCAACGTGATGTTGAAGTTCAAGGATGACTGCACAGGAAAAGACGGCGTGTTCGATCCCGGCGAAAATTCTGTCGGCTTGAAGATTGAGGGTATCGGCAAGGCGAATTTGAGAACGTCGGTATATTATTTCGACCTTTTGAAAAAGGCGGGCATCAAAACGCATTACGTTTCTGCCGATGTAGATAACGCCACGATGGAGGTGCTTCCCGGCCGCGTGTTCGGCAACGGTCTTGAAGTCATTTGCCGTCTTGTGGCGACAGGCAGTTTCATCAGAAGATACGGCGAATATATTAAGGACGGCACGCCGCTTGAAGGTGGTTACGTGGAGTGTACCTTCAAAAACGACGAAAAGGGCGATCCGCTCGTCACAAGCGAGGGCTTGGCCGCACTCGGTGTCATGAGCGAGGAGATGTTTGCCAGCATGAAGGCGCAAACGCTCAAAATCACAAAGATCGTTGCCGACGATTTGAAAACCATCGGCCTCGACTTGTGGGATATCAAATTTGAATTTGGCTCTGACGGCGACGAAGTTATTTTGATTGACGAGATCGCCTCGGGCAACATGCGCGTCTACCGCGGTGATACGATCGTTGCGCCCGTTGAGTTGACCAAATTGATTTTGAACAGATAAGGTTATTGCCTTTACACGTTATAAAGAGGATTTGACTTTTACATCGCGCAAAAATCAAATCCTCTTTTTTCTATGCTTTTTCAAAAACGGCGCGCCCCCCTGCCGCGCCTCAATGGTTGATGCGCGTTCACCGAGTGCGATGTTTTTACACAAGGCGCACGGTTGCGGTGCCGTCTTCTCGGTAATCAATGCGTTCACCCTGCGTTTTCAGTGAGGAAACAAAGGAAAAATAGTCTTCCTTGCTTGAAAATAGCGGCCGAAAGGCGGCGATGATCTCTTTGGCGCGCATAGCACCGTCTTTTAGGAGAAGATAGAGCATCATCAGTTGCAGTTCGGCGGATTTTTTGCACGCGCGTTTTGCATCGGCAATGAAGTAATCCGTCCCGTGCGTTGTCCCAACTGCACCGCCCGCATAGGGATGCACAACGGGCATAATGCAAGAAAGATCCCCCATGTCCGTGCTTCCCGAACTAATGGACGGAAAGATTTGAAGGTTCTCCTCGGGGATGATCATGTCCGCCGCTTCTTTTGTCAAGGCAACGAGGGACGGCGCATTCATCAAGGGAGAATATCCCGGGGTATCAAGGACGTCTATATTGGTGCCGAGCGACAACGCCGCACCGCAAAGTGCCTGATTGATTTTATTGTTTTCGCGCACCATGGCGTCATAACTGACACCGCGGACGTACGCCTCGATTTTGACAAGTTCGGGAATGGCGTTGACCGCCTCGCCTCCGTGGGTGATGATGGGATGAAAACGGATGACGTCGCCCTCGGGAAAGGTCTCGCGCAGGGCATTTGCGGCGGCAATACCGCACGTCGCTGCATAGAGCGCGTTTTTTCCGGACCAAGGCGCGCCGCCTGCGTGGGCGGCTTTTCCTTTGTAGTGAACGACCTTGGCAATGCAACCGACCGCCCCCGTTGTGACGGAGAAGGCCACCGATGCGTGTACCATCATTGCCATATCGACACCGTCAAAATAGCCGCGCGACAAAAATTCGCTTTTGCCGCCGTAATACTTGATAGTGCCGCTTTTTATCAGTTCATCGCGGTATTCAATTTCAATCATTTCTTCGGCAGGCACGGCACAGAGCATGATTTTTCCACACAAGGTTGAAAGAATGCTTTCGTTTTGCAAAACGGCGGCGATGCCCAAAAGCGTTGCCGCTTGTGCATTGTGTCCGCATGCATGCACGTAGCCCGTCCTCTCGGCGGCTTCGGGATGGTTTTTACAGATAAGGGAATCAAGTTCCCCCAAAATAAGAACGGTAGGCCCCTCTCTTTTCGTGTCAACGACGGTATAGAAACCGGGGATATTGCCTGCCCTCGTCAGTGAATAGCCCAACTTTTCAAATTGCTCTTCAAGATATTTTGACGTTTGAAATTCGCGGTATCCCGTTTCGGGATGCCGCCAAATATACCGTTCGGCTTCATATATAAGGGATTCGTAGCGCGTAGATTCGCTTTTGATTTTTTGAGCAAACAAGGCATCGGCCCGTGTCATGCCCGCGTTTTCTTTCATAAGGACTCCATTCTGTTATAAAATCGGCTTACAACAGTATGGTGCCCGCACGCTTTTAGGATATGCGTGATTTTATCTTTCCTCTTTCAAAAAGACGAATTAAAAAAGATGAAGGCATTGCCTTCATCTTTGTAAAAATCTTTAATCACGTCAATGTTAAAAAACGCCATGTAAAAAGTCGTAAAAGCCGTGGTGCGTGGGGGAAAATATCGCAAAAAATTTATTTTTTGTAGACAACGGCGTTTCTTTATGGTAAAATGTACGTGGTTTTTATGAACCACATTTATATTGTTGTACCGTCATCCTTCCTTGACACGGTTTTTGTCAAAAACAGACGCGGGGCAAGCGGGGTGAGCGCTTTATGCAAAGCAAATCCGAGCAGACCCGCCGATAAAAGTTCACCGATAAAGACGGTGAGGAGAAGGAAGGGAAACGTTTCGGGTGCCGAATATACGAAATAAAGGATCGGCGGCAAAATAAGGGTGTTTGACAAAACGGGGGGAAAGAGCGCATACAAGCGATTTTTTCGTAATACATACGTGCCGACGGCGCCAAGTAGGGTGGCAAGCGTTCCAAACACGATATCGAGAGGTTGGGCACCCGTCAGATAATTGGCAATCAGACATCCGACGGTGACACCGGGGATGGCGGCGGGCGTAAAGGCGGGCAAAACGGTCAACGCCTCTGCCGGTCGCAACTGAAAGAAATTGACGGGGATGCAAACTGTCACCGACAAAACGGCGTACAGGGCGGCGATGACGGCGGCTTGCACCGTCATGTGAATGCGAGAGCGCACACGTGTCATGGGATGGTTTCTCCTTAGTTTTGTTTTAGGTGAGGATGGTTTCGAACTCACCGCAAGACTTTCTGCATATATTATATCATTTTTTTTGATGATTGCAATAGAAATCGAAAAAAAGATGAAAATCACAACGCACGAGGAAAGGATGAAGGTTTTTTATGCTACATATTGCACTTGTTTTCCTTTTGGCGTTTCTCAGTACGGGCAAGGTGATCATTCAGGGGCGCTTTTCCAGAAAAATGACGAAAAACACATTGGATGTTTTTGTTTTTAACACGGGCATGTTTGGAAGTGTTGCGCTATGCATGCTTTTTGTATTTCGTCTGCCAAAGATATCACCGTTGACCTTTCTTTTAGGGGCGGTGTTTGGCATTTTGAGCGTGTTTTTTCAAATGCTCTATATGCGTGCCATGAGAATGGGTGCCGTGTCGCTAACGACGATGGCGGTTCACTTTGCCATCGTTTTTCCTATCGTGTTTTGCATTTTCGCTTATGGCGAGGTACTGTCGCTAACAAAGGCAATTGGCATATTGCTTTTGATTCCTTCTGCCATATTGTTGTTTCGCCCTGAACAAAGCGCACCCATTTCACGCAAATGGCTCCTGCTTTTGTTGATTATTTTCCCTGTAAACGGCGTGAGCAACATTGTTCAGAAAATTCACCAACATACCGCCTTTCACGAGGAGGTCGGCGGATTTGTTTTGAGTGCTTATGCCGTGGCGGCGGTGCTTTCTCTTGTCCTTTCCTTATATCGAAAAAAGGTTTTTCGCGAGAGTATGAGTTTTCGTATCTCGCCGCGCACTTGTGCGCCCATGCTCCTTGTCGGCGTTGTTTTAGGTGCTTTTCAGGCATTGTTTCTTTATTTAACGGGACAGGTGGATGCCGTTGTGTTGTACCCCGTCCAGACGTCCGCTACGATCATTCTTTCCGTACTGTCGGGAGTTTTTCTTTTCGGCGATAGACTCGATAAGAAAAAGTTTCTCGGCGTGTTTTTAGGAATTTGCTCTATTTTGGCGGTTGGTCTTTGAAGAAAGAGAGGTATAAATTTGCAGAGAATGCAACCATGAAATCGTGGCATTGCCACGATGAAATCCTCGGCGTTGCCTCGGATGAAATCTGCTTTGCAGATGAAATTAAATCCGCCACCGCCAACCCCGCGTTAGCGGGATTTCATCGCGAAGCGATTTCATCCACCGCAGGTGCATTTCTTCCGCAGAAGGCGGATTTAGTTGAAAAAACACACATTGTCTTGGTAGACAAATGTGTGTTTTTTCTTGGTGGAGACAGAAGGGCTCGAACCTTCGACCTCACGGATGTGAACCGTGCGCTCTGACCAACTGAGCTATGCCTCCGATGAACAATCAACATCATAGCACATTTCGGGGGATTTGTCAAGGGGAAAAACAAAAAAATCAAAACAAAGACAGAAAACCGTGCACCGAAGAGGGTAGACAAAGAGAAACGGCGCGACAACGCCTTTTGTGAGTAATACGTTTTTGGGGGCACCACACGTTTGTGTGATGCCCCCAAAGGTTATTTTAATAGAAAACGGTTGTTTACCCTTGTCTTCTTATCAATACATGCCGCCCATGCCGCCGCCCATAGCGGGTGCAGCAGGTGCGGGTGTTTCTTCCTTCTTGTCTGCGACAACTGCCTCGGTCGTCAAAACCGTTGCGGCAACGGAAGCGGCGTTTTGAAGGGCGCTTCTCGTAACCTTCGTCGGGTCAACGATGCCGACCTCAACCATGTCAACGTACTTTTCGTTGTATGCATCGAAGCCGTAGCCAACCTTGCGACTGTTCTTCACTCTGTCGATGATGACGGCGCCGTCCAAGCCTGCGTTGTCGGCAATTTGACGCATGGGTGCTTCCAGTGCCTTAATGACCATCTGGACACCCGTTTTCTCATCGCCTTCCACTGTGGCGAGAACTTTCTTGACGTCGGCAATGACGTTGATATAGGCAGTACCACCGCCTGCGACGATACCCTCTTCAACGGCGGCCTTGGTCGCGTTCAGAGCATCCTCGATGCGGAGTTTCTTTTCCTTCATTTCTGTTTCGGTAGCGGCACCGACCTTAATCACGGCAACGCCGCCCGCAAGTTTTGCAAGACGCTCTTGAAGTTTCTCACGGTCGAAATCGGACGTGGTTGTTTCAATGGCGGCGCGAATCTGACCGACTCTTGCCTTGATTTCGTCCTGGTTACCTGCACCGTCAACGATGATGGTGTTTTCTTTCGTCACCTTAACCTGTCTTGCACGGCCAAGTTGATCAACGGTCGTTTCTTTCAGGTCAAGTCCGAGTTCGTCGGTGATCACGGTACCGCCTGTCAGAATGGCAATGTCACGAAGCATTTCCTTGCGGCGGTCGCCAAAGCCGGGAGCCTTGACTGCAACGCAAGTGAACGTGCCGCGAAGTTTGTTCAGTACGAGCGTGGTGAGTGCCTCGCCTTCCACATCCTCGGCAACAATCAAAAGTTTTTTGCCGGATTGCAGAATCTGTTCAAGCAAGGGAAGAACGTCCTGAATGTTGGAAATCTTCTTATCGGTAATCAAAATGTAAGCATCGTCAATGATGGCTTCCATCTTGTCCGTGTCCGTGACCATGTAAGGGGAGAGGTAGCCGCGGTCAAACTGCATGCCTTCGACAACCTCGCAGTAGGTTTCTGCGCTCTTGGACTCCTCAACGGTAATGACACCGTCGGCGGTCACCTTTTCCATGGCATCGGCAATCAGCGTACCGATGACCGCATCACCCGCAGAAATGGTACCGACACGAGCGATATCCTCGGTGCCGTTTACGTTCTTTGAGTTTTGCGCCAAAGCGGCAACTGCCGCATCGACTGCCTTGGAAATGCCTTTGCGAAGAACCATCGAATTTGCACCTGCGGTGACGTTCTTCATGCCCTCGCGAATGAGAGCCTGCGCCAAAAGGGTAGCGGTGGTTGTACCGTCACCTGCGGCATCGTTTGTCTTCGTTGCCACTTCACGGACAAGTTGTGCGCCCATGTTCTCGGCGGCATCTTCAAGTTCAATTTCCTTGGCGATGGTCACGCCGTCATTCGTGATGAGGGGTGCGCCGTACTTTTTATCAAGAACCACGTTGCGTCCCTTCGGGCCCAGTGTGATTTTGACGGTGTCTGCCAACTGGTCTACACCGCGAAGAAGCGCATTTCTTGCTTCAATGCCATAAAGAATATCCTTAGCCATAATAGATTACCTCTCTTTTACTCAACAATTGCGAGAATGTCGCTCTGTCTGACAATGTTGTACTCCACACCGTCACACTTGACCTCTGTACCCGCATACTTGCTTGTGATGACGCGATCGCCAACCTTAACAATCATTTTGACTTCTTTGCCGTCAACAAGGCCGCCGGGGCCGACTGCAACGACCTCTGCTACCTGGGGCTTCTCCTTTGCGGAGCCGGGCAGAATGATACCGTTTTTGGTGGTCTCTTCTGCTTCTACCGACTTGACAACAACGCGATCTGCAAGCGGTTTCATGTTCATCATATTGTTCCTCCGTTACGTTGATCCCATTTTGGGTTTTTAACAAGTGTGTTTAGCACTCTTTCGCCATGAGTGCTAACGTCTATTATTTTACAACATATAGTAGAAAAATCAAGTCTTTTTTTCCAAAATTCACATTTAATTAACAAAGATACAATATATGGAAGAAAAGTGGGGCATTCTTTGCTTGCCCATAGGGGATAAATGCAGAGTTTTGCTGCATTTATGCCAGTTGACTGTGCAAAAAGGCGAGGATTTTCTTTTCCTCGCGCGAAACCTTTACCTGCGTCAAGCCCAAAACGTGCGCGGTCTTTTGTTGGGAAAAATCTCTGTAATAGCGGAGCAAAAGAATTTTTCTTGCCGTTTCGGGCAACTTATCCATTGCCATACAAAGGGCCAGTCTGTTCCACTCTCTTTCTCCCTCGTCCTCGTTTGACAAGAGGTTTTCGAGGGTGCCGCCGTCTTCGTTTGCAAGCGGCTCGGAGAGGGAAAGGGGCGCGGCGGCAGAGTCAATGGCCGCCGCCGCTTCTTCGGGTGTGACGCCGCATTCGGCGGCGAGTTCTGCAATGCTCGGGGAGTCGTTCCCCTTTTGCAACATTTTTTCGCGAGCCGCCATCAGGTCGGCGTTCAACTTCTTTTGTGTACGGGACACCTTGACAGGGCCGTCATCACGCAAAAAACGCCTGATTTCCCCTGAAATTAAGGGGACGGCGTAGGTAGAAAGGGCACACCCCCGCGAAAGGTCAAAACTTCTGATGGCTTTTAGTAGTCCCATCATGCCGATTTGTTGCAAATCTTCTATGTCCGTGCCTCTGCCGAGATACCGTCGTGCGATACTGTAAACAAGCGGCCGATTGAGCAAGAGAAGTTTTTCTTCTGCATCTTTATCGCCCGTCTTCGCACGGAGCAGTAACGCTTGATTGTCGCTGTAATCAAGGGACAAGTCAACAACCCCTTTACTCGTTTGATAACTTCTTGTATAGGGTGACCTTTGTGCCTTGTCCCACGCGCGAAACAACGCGCACGCGGTCGCAAAAGGTTTCCATGACCGAGAAGCCCATACCGCTACGTTCTCCGTCCGTATCCGTGGTGTAGAGGGGTTGCCGCGCTTGCTCCACGTCGGCAATGCCGCACCCCTTGTCGCGGATATCTATTTTTATGTGGCGGACGTCGTAAAGCGTGACCGATATGTACATTTCTCCGCCCTGGCAACGGTATGCGTGGACTATCGCGTTTGTGACTGCCTCAGACACGGCACATTTGATGTCGGCGATCTCCTCTATGTTGGGGTTGAGTTGCGCACAGAAGGCGGCGACGATGGCGCGGCACGCCGATTCGTTTGACGAAATGGCGGGCAATCGTAACTGCATACGGTTTAATATATTCTTTTTCATAGTACTGACAGGCGCAAAGGCCTTCCTTTCCCTTGTTTTCCGATGATGTAAAAACGCTTATCTGGCGCGGCTTTTCGTGGGACGATTTGCAAAACTCTTTTTTAGACCGTCCGCATTCTTGCCGTTTGTCAAAGCACCGTCCTCTTCAATGACCAAATTGTTGATGCGCTTTAAGCCTGCCAAATGCAAGATCCGTTGTATGCGGCGGTTTGCGTTTGTAATGCAAACGCGGCAACAAAGGCTTTCTGCAAGTGTGATGCGCCCCATGAGCAATCCGAGCCCCGAACTATCCATGAAACTGACGTTTTCGAGATCCAAGTTCAACTTTTTTGGTCGACAAAGATAGAGAAGTTTGTCAAGTTCTTCGCGAATGGGACGTGCGCTATGATGATCGATTTCGCCGAGAATTTGAACGGTGAGCAAATCCTCTTGTTGTTCTGCACGCAAATGGGCACTTTCTTGTAACATATTGTCCACTTCCTTTTTTTGTGGTTATATCCATTATAGCAAGACGGCGGGATGAAGTTTGTCGCTGTGTGTCGGTCGGAAAAATTTTCTCATTCTTTTTTTCGTTTTTTTGGCAATATGCAAAAATCTTGCAAAAAGCCCCGATATATGCTATGATAAAGAAAAAAGTTCTTTTGAGAAAAGAACCAAATGAAAACATAGGCGGTGAGGAAAAATGAAGGTGGCATATCTCGGCTACGATATACTTTACCCTGCGCTTGAAGCGTTGTCAGCGGAGGGATGCGACATTTTAGCCATTTACACTTGCCAAACGGACGGCGTGACGGAATTTCATGAAAAGGTCACGGCCTTTGCCGAGGCGCGCGGCATCTCCTGCACGACGGAGCGCGTAAAAAAAGGCGATCTTGACGACCTCGCCAAAGCGGGGTGCGAACTTCTTTTAACGGCGGGCTATTATTATCGCGTGCCGATAACGGACGCCTTCCCCATGGTCAATATTCATCCTGCACCCCTGCCCGACTGCCGCGGCGCGTGGCCCATGCCACTCATTCTTCTGGGGGCGTATCCCCATGGCGGCGTGACCTTTCACAAAATGGAAGAAAGTTTTGATACGGGCGACATTCTTTTGGAAAAAACGTTTTCCTTGCAAAAAAACGACACGTTGTCCGATTATATGGAGCGCGCCTGTGCGCTTTTGCCCGATATGGTGCATACGTTGCTAAAAGACCTTCCTTTTCTGCTTCAAAATGCCAAAAAGCAAGGGAAGGGGCGCTATCTTGCCGATCCGACGGCAGAGGCGTGGACGGTGACGAAAACGATGACTGCGTCTATGGCGGACAAAATTCTCCGCGCGTTTTACGGCTATGAGTGCATTTATCAGGACGACGAAAAAGCCCTCACGCTCATTGGCGCAAGGGCTTATAAAGGCGAACAAAAAGAGGGCAGTCTTCCCGTTTTAGACGGCTATATTGCCGTCAATTAGCAAGGAGGCTTTGATTTTTTTACGTCAGTTACGGTGTGAAAGAAAGGCTTTGCACGAGGGAAAAAGCGGGGTAGCGTCAAAGAAACGGTCAACCACCTTACCCATGAGGGCAATCAAAGGAGAATTGATGAGGGCGGTCACAAGAGTGCCGAGGCCGATACTGTGGAAGGAGGCGTGCCCTATCGTTGACCAATCAAAACTCCCGATATCGCCGTAAAGCGTCAGTGCCAAAAGGACGGACAGGACGAGCAGGGAAATGTCAAAAATGCTCTTGACACGGACGATGGGCTTATGAAAATGAGAGGCAATTTCACTGACAAACAATTCATAAACTTGAAGCGGCATATACGTGCGGAAGAAGCAGGCGACGCCAAGTGCCGTGATGACGTCTCCGACAACGAGCATCGTCCAGCGTAAAAAAACGGTGTCAACGACCAATCCACCGACCAAAAAGAGGAACAGATCGAGAACGTAACCGTAGACCACGGCCACCGCAAAGGTGAACAAATACCGCCAATTGAAGGAGCGAATGACAAGGCACAGAAGAATTAAGAGCAGGCCTTGGATGACGTATTCGGTGATGCCGACGCTAAAACCGCCCCAAAGGGGAGCGATAGCGTCGTAAACGACAAACGCAGGGGCGGCAATCATGGATACGCCGAGGTTTGCCTTACTGCAAAGGGAAACGCCGAGCGCGACGAATACAATGCCCAATACCCATAGAAGTTCCGAGGAATGACGAAGTTTTTTCATTGATAACCTCATATAAATAAAATCAAACGGTTTGTTTTTTATGCGTTACGGCTTTTATTCCGTCGCACCTCGATAGAGATCAACCTTGTTTGCGTAATATTTTGCGGTGTCGTTTGCAAACCGCATGAGCGTGGGCATGAATTCCTTATCGTAGTTGACGGGCAGATACTCGCATTCAAGGGTGAATACGCCTTGGTAATCAACTTCCGCCAAAGCGCGGCAGACGTTGTTCCAATTGATTTTCTGCATGCCCGGCAAAACGTGGCTATCGTGGCAATAATCAACGTCGTGGACGTGGAGGGCGCCGAGCCTTTCTTTGCCGATGATGCGGATGGCGTTTTCGGGCTCCATATTGCAAATGGCAACGTGCCCGATATCCAAACAAACGTTGAAAACGGAAGGATCGTTTAGGGTGTCGTAATACTTGTTCATTTCAAAGGGATCGGCGCAAACGGCATTGACGATGTAGTGTGCGGTTGGATTTGTTTGCCACATGTTTTCAAGGGAGATTTTTACGCCAACGTTTTTTGCAAAAACGGCAAGTTTGGAATAAAACGCCATGTTCATTTGAAAAAGTTCTTCTTCGTTTCCGTAATAGCGTCCTTTTTGCAGAGGATGGACGATGACGTTATCAACGCCGAGTAGGGCGGCCGCTTCAAAAACCTTGGGCATTACTTCAAACGCGGTTTTAATGTATACGTCGTATCCGCCGCCGTGGGGGGCGTGCGCTTGGTTAAAAATGACACCGTGTTCGTTTGCATACGCGCGTAAGCGCTTGAAGCGCGCTTGCCAATCCCCGTCAAAAAGATTGTCCAGAAGATGTAGGGAAAAGGTAAAGTCCAAAGCGGGGAAGCCTGCGTTTATCAGTTGTTCAACAGACTCCTCAATCCCAAAATGATGATAGCCGAAGGCGGTATTTGTAGAATACAACATCTTCTTTCTCCTCGCACATGTTTTTCTTATTGGTCTATGCACGCCGGCGTCTTCGGCGTGCTTTTTTTGTAAAGGGGGAAATTATAAAGCAATAGCGTCGATAAGCGCAAGTTCTTCTTTTGTAAAACTTGTGTTTTTTAGCATGCCGATATTATCGAGAATTTGCTCGGGCTTGGATGCGCCGATAAGAACGGACGTCACCTCTTTGCGTTGATATACCCATGCAAGCGCCATTTGCGCCAGTGTTTGTCCGCGCGCGGCGGCAACGTCGGAAAGGCGTCTAATCTTCGTCAACGTTTCGTCCGTCAGGGCGCTTTCTTTTAAAAATCTGCCGTCCGTTTTGATACGGCTATCGTCGGGGATGCCCTTCAAATATCTGTCTGTCAGTAGGCCTTGCGCCAAAGGACTGAAAATAATCATGCCCTTTTTCATCTCGTCGGCCGCTTCAAGAATACCGTTTTCTTCGGGGGTGCGATTGAAGATGGAATAACTGTTTTGATTGATAATGAAGGGGCAGTGAAGTTCGTTTAGAATAGCGGCGGCCTCCTTCATTCTTTGACCGTCATAGTTGGATAGCCCCACGTAGAGTGCCTTGCCGCTTTTCACGATACAGTCAAGCGCCCACATGGTTTCGTAAAGAGGGGTGTCATCATCGGGGCGGTGGTGATAAAAGATGTCCACGTAGTCAAGTCCCAAGCGGCGGAGGCTTTGGTCAAGACTGGAAACGAGATATTTTTTACTGCCGTGGTCGCCGTAAGGGCCTTCCCACATGTAAAAACCCGCTTTTGTGCTAATGACGAGTTCGTCGCGGTAAGCACCCAAGTCCTCGGCAAGAATTCTGCCGAAGTTCTTTTCGGCGGCACCTGCGGACGGGCCGTAGTTGTTGGCAATATCAAAATGGGTAATGCCGCCGTCAAAGGCGGTAAAGCACATTTTTCTCATGTTCTCGTATTGACTGACGTCTCCAAAGTTGTGCCAAAGGCCAAGGGAGACGGCGGGGAGTTTTAGGCCGCTTTCACCACAGTGATTGTACTCCATTGTTTGATAGCGTTCGCTAGATGCGATATACGGTGTCATGGCGTTTCTCCTTTTCAAATCAATTTTATCTTTTCAAATCCGTTTGCAGTGCAAACCGTAGGGGATGGCGCGACGGGGCAGATTTAATTGGCAATAATCTCGTAGCTTTGCTTGACGGTCGTGACGGTATACGGTGCCAGTGCCGCCGTGTCGCGAAAGACGTCGGCGGTGTGTTTTTTCAGTTCTTCTTCGTAAAGTTCGCTTGCAATTTTGAGGGTAAAGCCCTCAAACCAAGTGCGGTTGTCGGAGAGAAGATAAGCGCCCTTCGGGTTTTCGTAACGGTAAATGAGGAAAGCGCCGTATTCACCGCGCAAAAGACGGCATTCGCCCACGCGCAGGGAGAGGGCGGCGTCAATCACCGCCGTGTCGTAGTAACTATCCTTTGAAAGATAGTAACCGCCGACAAACTTCTTGGCACTTTCGTCCTCGTTATACTGTTGCAGGGAATTGAACGTTTCCTCCGTCATTGTCTCGGAGAGCGTTAGTTTTGATTGCAAAATGGCGATTTTTGCCTCTGCCGCCAAAAGGTCTGCCTCGCTCATATATTCATGGACGGGGTTGCCCTTTTCATCTTCACCGATAATTTTGCCCTTGGTGCGAACGAAAACGGTTTTGATACGGGCGTAGTCCTGTTGATAGCGCGCTTCCAAAATATCGGCATCGACGAGTTCGCCGTTTTTACCGTAGGTTTCGGTAAAGTAAAGTTCGGCTTTGCGTTTGAGTGCCAGTACACGGCGAACGGCAGAGAGGGAGGTGCCGTAATCGGCAAGCGTTTTTTCTGCTTGGCTTTGACCGCCTAAATCAGTGACAAGCGTATCAATTGATGCATCGAGCGCCGCTTTGTCGCCGACCGTGAGAGAGTAGTCGCGGTCATAAAGCATGGCACCGATGAGCAGACGGGAGAGATATGCTTCAAATTGACGGTTAAACAGGGCTTCCCACGTCATGCCGTTTCCTTGGTCCTTTGGCAAGGCGCTCTTCCACGAGGCTTCGGTATCGGAGAGCCCTTCGGCTTTATAGGATACAAGGAAATCGTATTTGCAGGAGGAAAGCAGATAGACGTACATCTCCTCGGTGAGTGCCGTGTCGCCGACGGACATTACGGCTTCATCCTCGCGAAAGGCGAGGAAAAGCACGGTAACGGCCAATATAGCGACGGCAAGCAAGGAAACCGCTATCAAAACGATTCGGTTTCTTTTTTTCTTTTTTGCATCGGGTGTGGGTGACGGTGCTTGTGTATCCTTTTTCATTATTGTTCAATCCTTTTTCTGCCACGCAAGGACGGACGTTACTCCTGCACGGCTTGTTTTTTCTCCGCTTCCAGGGCATCACGAATGGAAAGAAAAGCGGCAAGGGTGTGGACGGCGTGCTTTGCAGGGTCTGTTGACGGGGGAATTTTTGTGCGGATATGGGGGGACATACCTCCTGCAAACCGTAGCGTTTTGTCCGCCGAAAACAGTTCCGACCACACGTCGAGCGCCATCTCCTCCGAGAAAAACCGCAATTCGTTTTCTACTTGTTGCACGCGGCCAATGCGTGCGCGAGAGGCAAGGGCGCGGCAAAGCGCGACGTGCAGTAGGCGCAAAACGGGCTTGGGCGGATCGCCAAAGCGGTCGCAAAACTCATCCAACACATCCTGCAAATCCGCTTCCGTCAAGATAAGGGATATTTTCTTATACATTTCCATGCGTTGGGCGGTTGCGGCAATATATTTCTCGGGAATGTGTGCGTCTCCGTTAAAGTTGACGGTTGCCTCAAAGACGGGTGCGGCCTTCTCGCCCTTTTCTTCGAGGAGGGCTTCGTTTAAGAGGCGAATATACATATCGTAGCCGACAGAGTCAATGTGGCCGTGTTGTTCCGCGCCCAAAAGGTTGCCCGCACCGCGAATTTCAAGGTCGCGCAGGGCAATTTTGAAGCCCGCGCCGAAGCCCGCGTAATCGCGAATGGCGCCAAGGCGTTTTTCGGCAATTTCCGAAAGCGCCTTGCCCGCACGGTAGGTAAAGTAGGCGTACGCATGCCGTCCCGAGCGACCGACGCGGCCGCGAAGTTGGTGAAGTTGGGAGAGCCCCATGCGGTCGGCATCTTCGATAATCAAGGTGTTTGCGTTTGGCAAGTCAACGCCTGTTTCAACAATCGTCGTGCAAACGAGAATATCAATACTGCCGTTCACCATGTCCTGCCAAATGTCCTCTAACTCTTGCTTATCCATTTGGCCGTGCGCGAAGGCAACGCGTGCCTCGGGGGTGCGTTTGGCAATGCGGGCGGCAACGTCGGCAATGGTGCCCGTTTTGTTGTAAAGATAAAGGACCTGACCGCCACGCCCCACCTCACGGCGGATGGCATCGGCAACAACCTCGTCGTCATGCTCCAAAACGTATGTTTGGACAGGGTAGCGGTCGATGGGGGCTTCATCTAAAATGGACATATCACGAATGCCGCTCATCGCCATGTTGGGCGTGCGGGGGATGGGGGTGGCGGTGAGGGTCAATACGTCAATGTTTTCCGACATTTGCTTGATGCGTTCCTTTTGGGCAACGCCAAAGCGTTGCTCCTCGTCCACGATCAAAAGGCCGAGGTCCTTGAAGGCGACACGGTTGCCAAGCAAGCTATGCGTGCCGATAATGAGGTCGATATCTCCGCGTTTTAGGCGGCGCAAAATTTCCGCCTGCTCCTTTGGCTTACGGAAGCGCGAGAGCATTTCTACCGAAACGGCGTAGCCGCGCATGCGTGCCAGCACCGTTTGAAAATGTTGGAGTGCCAAGATGGTGGTTGGCACGAGAAGCGCCACCTGCTTGCCTGCGACAATGGCCTTAAATGCGGCGCGCAGGGCAACCTCGGTTTTGCCGTAGCCGACGTCCCCGCAGAGAAGGCGGTCCATGGGCACGGGGCGCATCATGTCTTCTTTGATATCGCGAATGGCAACCAACTGACCGTCCGTTTCCTCATAGGCAAACGCACTGTCAAATTCTTCTTCAAGGGAACTGTCTTCGGGGAAGGCAAAGCCTTTTCGCCGTTGACGGGCGGCATAGAGGGCAATCAGTTCCTTTGCCATGTCCCGTGCGGCGGATTTTGCTTTTTGCTTGGCGCGTTGCCAATCGGTGCCGCCAAGACGGGAAAGTTTGACCGTGCCGTCCTCTGCCGTACCGCCAATGTATTTGGAAATCATTTCTAAGCGCTCGGCGGGCAAAAAGAGTTTATCCGTGCCCGCGTAGCGAATGGTGATATATTCACGAAGCGCACCGTCCGTACGCAACGTTTCCATACCTGCAAATTGACCGATACCGTGCACCGCATGAACAATATAGTCGCCCACTTTGAGGTCGGCGTAGGAGAGAATTTGCTCGCCCGCGCCCGCACGTTTGGCGGCGCGCAGAGTGCGCTTGCGGCGCAAGACGGCTTTTTCCTCTTGCCCTTGCATAAGAAGGACGGCGGTGCGCGGTGTCAGTAATTCAAAGCCGCCCGAAAAATGACCGACCGCCACGTGCACCACGTTTTGCACGAGTTTATCAAAGGTGGCGTGTGCGTCACAGTCTTTATCGTACAGAGGGACGGCGGGAATGTTTTCTTCGTTTAGTGCTTCAAGCACCGCGTGTTGTGCGGCGGCATTTTCGGTCAAAAGAAGAATTCTGTATGCGGTTTTCAAATAGGCGTGCAAATCGTCCTTCAAGAGCGACATGTTGCCGTCATATGCAACGCCACGGCGCAGACGAAAGCCGAACAGTCCTGCCAAACGCGTGCGCGCAGGCCCCTCGGAAAAGGGGTTGATATGCACGCACGCTTCCTTGTCGCAGAAGGCGTGAAAATCGGCGGCGGTGTCGGTATATTGCGCCCATTCGCCGATGGTCAATCCTGCTTCAAGCAAAGAGGCGGCGGTTTCTTTTGACGTTTGGTCACAGGCTTTTAAGGCCTCCTCCATGGCGGCCGTGCCGACGATGAAAACGGGCGTATGTCCGCTTTTGTTACGACCTGTTTTTTGAAAATACGAAAGAAGGGTTGCTTTTTCTTTGTAGGCGGGGGCGATATATTTATCCGCCGCATCCGGAACAAGCCCCGCGTCAAAGGCGGCGAGGTCCTGCCGCAGGGCGGCGATACCACTCTCTTTTTCGGTTGCCCCCGCTTTCTTTGAGGTGCTTTTTTGTTTGGTGATGGCCTGTCGCAAGGTGCTTTTGATTTCGTCGAGGGCAATTTCATCAAAAATGACTTCGCGTGCAGGGAGAATGCTCAATTCATCACACGCGTCCGTTGTGCGTTGCGTTAAGGGATCGAAATAACTCATGCGGTCAATTTCGTCACCGAAAAATTCCATGCGGATGGGGAGGGAGTCCTCACGGCAAAAAACGTCGAGCACACCGCCCCGACGGGAAAATTGACCTGCGCCCTCCGTTAGTTCGGACGCGCAAAAGCCGAGCGCCAACAGTTTTCGACAAACGTCGTCAAGGTCATAACTTTCGTTTACGCGAAGGGTGAGCGCGTGTGCTTTTAGGACGTCTGTCGGCATGGTGTATTGTAGGGCGGCGGCAGGTGTTGTGATAATGACGTCGGCGTGGCCCGAGGAAAGTTCATGCAATACGGAAAGCCTCTCACGGTCGTGCTCGTGGGAGGCGGTGATGGCATGAAGAACAAAATCACGGTAGGGGTATGCAAAGGCAAGGAACCCCGCATCGCGGAACAGATGCGCCAAGCGGCGGCAATCGCGTTCGGTATCCGTGATGACGAGAGCGGTTTTTTCGTACGTATCCCGCGCTTCAAGCGAAAGTTCCGTGAGCGCGGCATCGGTGGCGGCACCCGACAATCCGCTAACGGCAATGGGCAACGTCCTTGGCGATACCATTTGTGCGCGTAGCGTATCCGTTAGGTGCAAAAACTCCTTGTCCTGACGCAAAGAGGAAGTGAGGAGGCGGACGTTCACGACTGTGCGCCTCCTTTGTTTTGTGCGGAGAGTGCGGTCTGCGCCGCTTCAAACTTGCCAGCCAGCACAAGACGGCAGGCCTCTAATGCCTCGGGGGCGTGGGCGCGGATCTGTGCGCGGTCATCGACGGACAGTTTGCCGAGCACCCAGTCTGCCAAATCATATTCAGGCGTGGGCTTTTTTCCAACGCCGATTTTAAGGCGCGGAAAGGCATCGGTGCCCAAGTTTTCGATGATGCTTTTCAGACCGTTGTGGCCGCCCGATGAGCCCGTGCGGCGAAGACGAAAACGTCCCGGCTCAAAACTGACATCATCGCAAAGCACAAGAATGTTTTCGGGCGGAATGCGGAAAAACGCGGCGGCTTCCTTGACGGCAGTGCCCGAAAGGTTCATAAAGGTTTGAGGCATCATCAAAAGAGCGCGCACGCCGCCTATGGTCGCCTCGCCTGTCAAGGCATGGAAACGGGCGTTTTGGATGGAGACGTTATGCAGATCGGCAAGGGCAAGGAGCATATCAAAGCCGACGTTGTGCCGCGTCGTTTCATATTGCTTGCCGGGGTTACCCAAGCCAACGACCATGTGCGTTAAGGGAAGCGGAGTTGCCCGTTCGGTTTCCAATTTGCGGAATAAATCGAAAATATCAGCCATCAGTGCTCCTTTTTCTCTTCACGGACGAGAATGAGGTCCTCGGCATAGGGGAGGGCACGAATCCAGTCACAGAGAGTGTGCCATTCGGGAAGTTTGTGCGAGCGACGCGCGTAATAAATGTTGATCAACACCTCGTAATTGAGGGTGACGGTACGCATTTGCATGTAAGAGGAGGGGAGAAGTTGCACCATGTTGTCCCATGCCGCGCGGTTTGTTTTGTCGGCGACAAAAAGCAGGCGTTGTTCTTCCAAGTATGCAATGAGAAGGTCAAGTTGTGCAAGGGCATCCTCAGTCATGCGGTCATGACTGAAATCCTGACGGGAAAAGGGGGCGGCATGCAACTTGTGCATGGTACTGGTGGAGTTGGCAACGGTGCCGACCTTGTAGGTGTCGAACTCCTTCCACCAGTAAAGGGGTGCGGTGATATCGACGGACACCATGATTTGCCGCAAATATTTACGGTGATCACTGCCCGCACGGGCGAGTTTTTTGGCAAGTGACAAATCGTTTTCACCAAAAACAAAATTGCCGTTTTCATCATAGGTGCTATCCATTCTATCCCAACTGTTCATGGGGTTTCTTGCACCGCGAATGGCGTTTTCAAAATTCATGACGGACGTGCGGGCGGTTGTCAGCATGGCTCCTCCTACTGTCTGCACAGGTGCAGCAACTGTTTGATTTTAATGTGGGGTTTTGGCAGGGAAAGATAGACAACATTACCCCCGGCACAAAAAGATGTCGGGGGAAAAGACCAAAACTACTATATATATTATATCCTCATACCCTATGAATGTCAAGAAAAAACGAGGACTTTTTTGAGAAAGTTGTGTCGAAGGGGGAAAACGGATAGGGGACATGAGGGTGCTTTTTTGCGAAAACAGGGAAAAAAGAAAAAACAAAATATTTTTTTAAAAAGGGGGTTGACATTTCGAAATCACTGTGTTATAATTATGAACGTCGCCGAGGTAATGGCCCGGTGAATAGCCGGGAGCATAGCTCAGTTGGGAGAGCATCTGCCTTACAAGCAGAGGGTCATAGGTTCGAGCCCTGTTGTTCCCACCAGAAGATAATGTCGGTAGCAGATGGTTACCCGTCATGCCGGCGTCATCTACGTAATATGCGGTTTTCTGCATGCT
>JAZSOK010000044.1:0-6091 GCA_045536865.1 Eubacteriales bacterium | reverse complement strand
GTCGTTATCCAGTAAGGCGCGCAAATAGAGTCATAAATGATATCAAGCATCTTTGTTGTATTGATGTTTGTACCATACTTGAACTTCAAAGAAACGTTATAGTACTCGTCCAAAATTTCGGTGGAGGTAAGCGCCGCCGCCTGAATCCAAGCGGATAACGCCTCATAGTGCTGGGTGGTTTTCAAGACACCGCCGACGCGAGCCTTATCATGCGTCGATGTGAGATAGGGAGCCGTCGTCTCCAATTTCGGATAAGGAATGACGCATTTGTCTGCTTCCATATTTTGAAATTCTTCCGTTTCAAGGTCAGAAACGAGAACGCCCGTTGTGAAGAGAGCCGTGCCATTGATAAAAATATTACGAATATCGCCGGTAGACATCTTGTCATCAAAATATGCACCGTTCGTTTGATGCGCCAATTTAATCATCTTGTCAATGGCGGATATTGCACGGGGATTGGTGGCAGGGACGTAGAAAGCACCGTCCTCGTTAACGGAATAAAGGTTAACGTCCATGGACGGATACCATCCATAGGAGCAGGTTCCGGGCAAAGTCCCTGTGATCAAGCCGAGTCGATCCTCTGCATCGTTTTCGCCGGGCTTTGTGCCCGTTTTGTCGGAATGAGCAATCTCACACCAGTCCATCAACGTGTCCAGTGTCCAGTTCCCATCCAAAACGGTTTTATAGAGCAGAGCCGTGCCGCCTTGCTGATAGAAAAGCTCGGTAAATAAATCGAGGTTACACCCCACGGTATTCAAATAGCGAATGACGTCCATGAAGTAATCGCCTGCCAAAAGGTAGTGCTTCTCTTTGGAAGAGAAGTTAAATGCCTTCATGTAATCATTGTACCAACCGCCCTCTTCAAAATTGATGTGGGAGGTTTCGTTTTCAGAAAGAACGTTCAAAAGAAGTCCTGCCATCTGTGCGCGAAGCATGCCGTATACCTGATCAACGTAGAGGTCGGGCGTGTTTTTTCCGGGCGTCAGCACTTTTTGTTGAATGTCCGGCATAATTTGATTAAATTCGAGATTGGTAAACACGTAATGCGGCTCAACACCGATGGAGTCGGCTATCAAAATATTGCGATCGTAAACCTTATTCAACACCGTATCCGTCGTCATCTTGTCGGGGCCTTGGATAAACTGAAAGGATTCCAACGGCATCTGATCGGTTGTGAATTTTGATAGGCAAATGATAACCTCTTCGCCGTCAAAGTCCAAATCCTTTGAAAATTCTGCCAGAGGATCGTCTTCATCAAGAATAGTGGATCCGCTCGGCTTTGTCGGCTTTTCTTCTCCGTCGCCGCCGCATGCAGCAAGTAAGGGGAGCGTCATGAGAAGAGCCAAGAGAAATGCAATGATACGTGTCTTTTTCATGTTTTCTTTCCTTTCTTGAGGGAAGTGTGTTTACGTTTTTTGAGACATCATGAGGTCAAAACAACGAAAGAGCAATCGAAAAACTTCACCTTATAATTCTTATGTATGACGCGCCTAACTTCTATTTTTATAAATTGATGCGCGACACATGCTTTTTACATCGGCAAAGATGCAAATACGCGCTCCACGCCTTCTTTGACGGTAATGTCTTTATTGAAAACACTGGACGTTCCCGCAACAAAAAGATCGGCACCCGCTTCGTACATTTTGACGATGTTTTCAAAACTGCAATTGCCGTCTACCTGAATTACAACCTTTTCAAAACCGCCCTTATCAAGGAAGTGCCTTGTGCGACGGATCTTATCGAATGCCCCCGGGACAAGTTTTTGACCTGCAAAGCCCGGGTTGACCGTCATTAAAAGCACCATGTCGATCTCGGGCAGTATCTCGCCCAAAACCTCGATCGGCGTTGCGGGATTGATCGCAACGGCGGCAATACCTCCCTTTTGTTTGACAAGAGAAATGGCGCGTTGCAAATGATGCGTACTTTCATAGTGGACGGAAACGTAATCCCCCTGCCGAATATCAAGTCGCTCAATAATACTCTCGGGATTTTCTGCCATGATGTGATAATCGAAGGGCAAGGATGTGCCATAGCGAAGTTTATTCAACATTTCGGGCGGAAGCATCAAGTTGGGGACAAAATGGTTGTCCATGATGTCACAATGAATGTATGCAACACCCGAAGCTTCAAGTTCGGCAAGCGCTTCTTCCATGTGTAAGAAGTCGGCACACATCAAAGATGCACAGATGCTCGCCGTGCGCTTCTTTTTGCCGCTTGCAAGGAGTGCCGCACCGTAGAGTGGTGCGTGTTCGCCAAGTGCCGCACGTTTGATAACAGGTAGTGTGTCGGTTTGGTAACAATGCTCCTTGACGTATGCAATCAGGGGGTCAAGATAAAGCGCGGTTTGTGCGCTGAGGCCGCCGCTGAAAAGAATACAGGAGGGAGAGAGTGTGTTGACAACGGATACCATGACTCTGCCAAGCATCTCCACGGCGAAAGAAATCACCTCTTGTGCCGCCGTGTTCCCTTTTTGTGCCTCTGCAAACAAATCATGCGCGGTTTTACCTTCACCTAAAAGTTCCCTTGCCGTAATGTCAAGACCGCCGCCTGCACAGTATTTTTCAAGGCAACCGCGCTTTCCGCAACCGCAGGGACGACCGTCCTCCACGACGGGAATGTGACCCAATTCGCCAGCACAACCAAGTTCGCCTGCGAATATCTTTCCGTCGACCACAATACCCGTGCCGATGCCTGTACCAAGCGTTACGCATACAACGGTCTGCATCCCGCGTCCTGCGCCGCACATGTATTCTCCGTACGCCGCCGCACGGGAGTCCTGCACGAGCGTGACGGGGAGACCGAGCGCCTCCTCAAGCCTGTCCGCAAAGCACTCACCAAAGGCACTGATGTTCGGTGCCTTCAAAATGCGTCTGCCATCTAGGCTAACCGTTCCGGGAATGCCAACGCCACAACCGAAGATTTCATGCTTCTCCGCCCCGCTTTCCTTGCAAAGGGTGGAAACGACCGCCTTAATTTCCGTGGCTACGTCGCCGACGTCCGAAACGTAAAACCGTTGGTTTTTGATCAATTTGCCGTCTGTGTCAAACAGACCGACGTTAATCTTTGTTCCGCCGATATCAATGCCTATCCTATACATCATAGTTCTCCTGCCTCGATGGCAGAAATCATGTCAATACGCCCTTGATGTCTGCCACCCGCAAATTCCGCGTTCAAAAATTCATCTACGATCATCTCGGCAGTGGCAACCCCAACGACACGCGCTCCAAAAGCGATAATGTTTGCGTTGTTGTGCTGTTTGGTCAGTCTTGCCGTGTAAGGGTCGGAGCAAACCGCCGCGCGGATGCCCCTGACCTTGTTGGCGGCAAGGGAAATTCCGACGCCCGTTCCACAGATCAAAATTCCGCACGCGCACGCACCCGACGCAACGGCATCGGCAACGCGCTTGCCGTAAATCGGGTAGTCACAACGCTCGGTCGTATAGGTACCGAAATCGACCATTTCGTAGCCCTTGCTCTCTAAATACTGCTTGATATGATTTTTCATATCGACCGCTACGTGGTCGTTTCCAATTGCGATTTTAATAAGATCACCCCTTCAAAACGGGCTCGCCATCGAACTTGGTGCAATCGATGATCGCCTTCATATATGTACCATACTTGCTCTCCAATTCCTCATGCGCACGGTCAAATCCGTTCATGGGGTAAATCTTAACGGGGAGATTTTGATAGTTCCACTGTCCCGAGGAAAGCAACTGCAATGCATTGTGCATTCCTTTTTTGAGCAGATCCCATTCGCGGGGATGAGTGCTCACACATGTCAACGCTTTGAGGTTCATCAACTGCATCTCTACACAGCGCGAAGGACCGGTATGATAAGCGCCGAGGGCCAAGAAACCGCACAATTTGGTCAACTTGATGGCAATATTGAGCGAGTCATCAGTTTCGCCCCACTCCATAACGTAGTCAAATGCTTCGGGTGCAGTGTAGTGGCGACAGTCGGCAATGTATTTTTGGGGGATCTCATCTACCAGATATGCCTCGTCGGCACCGTAGCGAAGAGCGTTTTCAAGAGATTCGCGACGAATATCAACGGCAACGATCTTGCCCGCACCTCTCAATTTGAGAAGTGAGATGGCGCCACAACCCATATAGCCGCAACCGACCACGCAAACGCTGGATTCACCCGGAAAGGTCATGGGTACCTTGCTCACAGCGCTCAAAAGGCATCCCAAAGGCTCCCCAATCGCGTCCTCATCGGCCACGTTATCGGGAATGAGAAAGACCCCTTCCTCGCCCGCGACATTGTATTCTGCAATGCCACCACTAAATGTGCCTGTCACGCGGTCGCCAACCTTGACCTTTTTCACGTTTTTACCGACCGCTGCAACAACACCCATGGGCTCATGTCCCATACCGACGTTGACACCGTTTCCGGCTTTGGCATGGAGCCAACTGTAATGCTCGGATTGGCAGACACCGTAATACTTAATCTTGATCAATACCTCATGATCCTTGTAAGTCGGCATTTCGGCATCAATAACCTCTGTTTTTGCCGGTCCCGTGACTACTAATTTTTTCATAAAAAGAACCTCCGATTTCTATTTTTTTGAGCACCGTGTCTACGGTACGTCTTCATTATAAAATATCCCGACAAAAAAGCACATATAAGAAGTCGACCAAGACCTTGACAAAACAGACTTTTTATGTTAAAATAGCGTCAAATAGAGATAAAAAACGGAGGGCATGACATGAGTTTCGGCTATGCACATCTTTCGGCTCCCATCAAAGGCTACCCCTCACATTACCACGACGATTGGGAAGTCATTGCAGTCATGGAAGGTGAGCTCACCACATGGATCGACGGTGAGGCGCACAGGACTGCCCGCGGAGACGTGCTGATCCTCCCGCCAAAAACGCAGCATAGGGGAAAGAGTGAAGGCGTTTTCGTTGACCTCTTTTTTCATACGGACAACCTGCCGTACTCCAAGCCCCTGATTTTGCACGACTATAACGAGGGGATTCGAACGTTGATGAATCTGCTTTACAAGGCGTCGGTCGAGGGGGGGAGTGGGTACGAAACAATATGCGATTCGCTCCTAAAATGTATCATTACTTACATCAACCGCCTCACGCGCGACACCTGCAAGCACCCCGTTATCAATGCAGTATGCGCGAAAATCGCCAAAAATATTTCCAATCCCGATTTTGATATTACAAAGACAATTGAAAAAATGGGATACCACCCCGACTATGTGCGCAGAATTTTCCGAGAGGAGTTAAAAACCACGCCCCTACAATACATGACGTGGCTCCGCTTGACGCAAGCGCAACGCCTGCTTGTGAACGAACTCTACCTTACCGTTGAAACCGTCGCCCTGCAATGCGGATTTGCGGACAGTTTTTATTTTTCCACGGTTTTTCGCAAGCATTTTGGCATCTCCCCAAGAAATTACCGCAAGGAGCATTCCTCAAAAACGCCGTTATGAGATAAAAATAAAGTTTGCACCACGGCGGCTCACGCCTTTTCATCAATATTTTCTCCCTAAAATAGAAAAACGGACACATCACGCTCGGTTATGAGCATGATGCGTCCAACTTTTTTATTCTAATGAATTGTGCCCCTACCCTTCTGCCCTGCAGGGCAATTTATGACGGGGTCAATTCATTGCAAATATTTGCGTGCGAATTATTTGTTTGCTTCTTCGATAGCAACCGCAACAGCAACAGTCATACCAACCATGGGGTTGTTACCTGCACCAATCAAGCCCATCATCTCTACGTGCGCGGGCACAGAAGAGGAGCCTGCAAACTGTGCATCAGAGTGCATTCTACCCATAGTATCGGTCATGCCGTAGGAAGCAGGGCCTGCTGCCATGTTATCGGGATGAAGCGTTCTACCTGTACCACCGCCCGATGCCACGGAGAAATACTTCTTACCGTTTTCGATGCACCACTTCTTATAGGTGCCTGCCACGGGATGTTGGAATCTGGTGGGGTTCGTGGAGTTACCTGTGATGGAAACGCCAACGTTTTCAAGTCTCATAATTGCAACGCCTTCGGGTACGCTGTCTGCACCGTAGCAACGAACATTAGCACGAGCTGTGTTGGAATATGCGTGTTCATCAACAATC
>JAZSOK010000190.1:0-2638 GCA_045536865.1 Eubacteriales bacterium | reverse complement strand
CCTTTGCCAAGGTGGGGTTTTCAAACACGCCCATCGGTCCGTTCCAAACAACGGTCTTTGCGCTCTTTGCGGCATCGGCAAACAAAGCGCGTGTCTTCTCGCCGATGTCAAGTTTCATCTTATCTGCGGGGATCTCGTTTGAGGGAACGGTCTTAACGTCCACGGGACCGTCGATAGGATCGGGGAATGTGGCGGAAACAACGGTATCAACGGGGAGCAAGAGCTTGACACCCTTCTCTTCTGCCTTCTTCAACATATCGCGGCAGTAGTCAACCTTTTCTGCATCGAAAAGCGACGTACCTATCTGATAGCCCTTTGCGGCAAGGAAGGTATACGCCATACCGCCGCCGATAATGAGGGTATCAACCTTTGTCAAAAGGTTCTCGATAACCTTCAACTTATCTGCAACCTTTGCGCCGCCGAGAATGGCAACGAAGGGACGGGCGGGATCGGCCAACGCCTTACCCATAATACCGATTTCCTTCTGAATGAGGTAGCCGCAAACTGCGGGCAAATAGTCGGCAACGCCGGCGGTAGAAGCATGCGCGCGGTGCGCGGTACCGAAGGCATCGTTGACGTAAAGTTCTGCCAAAGAAGCAAGTTCACGGGAGAACTCGGGATCGTTCTTTTCCTCGCGCTTGTCAAAACGGACGTTTTCAAGAAGCATGACGTCGCCGTCACGGAGAGCGGCGGCCTTTGCCTTTGCATCCTCGCCGATAATATCGGAGGAAAGCGGGACAGAAACGCCCAAAAGTTCGGAAAGGCGTGCGGCAACATGGACCAGAGAATACTTGGGGTTGACCTCACCCTTCGGCTTACCCATATGAGAGCAAAGAATGACGCGTGCGCCACCCTCCATCAGGTAACGAACGGTGGGAAGTGCCTCCACAATTCTCTTGTCACTGGTGATTACACCATCCTTTTGCGGTACATTGAAGTCGCAACGAACAAGAACGCGCTTGCCCTTGACGTCAATATCCTCGATGGTCTTTTTGTTGTACATCGACATATCGTTTCTCCTTTAATTTATATTTCATTTTAATATGTGACTTACCAATTAATTATTATACACCTCTGACAAAAATTTGTCAAGCATTATAGGAAAAAGATTTCCTGAAATCCCAATATATGACAAGAGGTACGCATTTTTTACATTCAGTTAACATTTGACGGACAGTTTACCGCTATAATGAAATGCGGTAAGTCATTGTGTTTTTCAGAAACGACCGTCCGCCACGATAGCGGAAACCGATATATTGGAGGTGAACGCAATGCCCGATACAACGTCCCCCACCGTTTCTTTTGAAAAAGAAAACGCCGACAAAGACTTTTTCATTCGTCTCTGCGAGGTTTTTGCAAGAAACGGCATGGAAGCCCTCTTGACAAAAAAACGCGAGGAACAACTTCTCTTACTTGCGCGCCGCTTGGTGAGTGAAAACAAAAAATACAATTTAACGGCAATCACCGACCAAAACGCCATCATTCTCCGCCATATCGCGGACTCACTGACCGTTTCGTCCTTCATCCCGACGGGCGCGCGCGTTTTGGACGTGGGCACGGGTGCGGGCTTCCCCTCTCTGCCCCTTGCCATTTGCCGCCCTGACGTGACGGTGACGGCTTTGGATGCAACCGCCAAAAAAATCCGCTACGTGACCGAAACCGCCACCCTGCTTTCACTTGACAATTACGAGGGTATTGCGGGACGCGCCGAGGAACTGTGCCGTCCGCCCTACCGCGGCAGTTTTGACGTCGTTTTGGCACGGGCGGTATCGGAACTTTCCATTTTATCGGAACTTTGCCTTCCCTTTTGCCGCACGGGCGGCGCATTTCTTGCCATGAAGGGAACAAGCGCAAACGAGGAGGCCGCAAAGGCGGCAGGCGCCATTGACAAGTTAGGGGGTGGCACACCCACCGTTTACCAAACGCCCGTCACGGACGGAGAGGAAGAACTCCTCCACGCCGTTGTCGTGACGAAAAAAGAAAAGGCATCGCCCACACTCTATCCGCGTGTCTATGCCAAAATCTTAAAAGAGCCTCTTTCTTAAAAGTAACGTTTACAAAAAAAGCACAGAGCAAGGCGGATTGCCGCGCTCTGTGCTTTTTTCTATGATAGGACTTCTTTTATTCGTGCCTTATTTTTTGAGAAGATGCACGGCAAAGCCGCCGATTTCTTCCTTGAAGTAGACGAATTTGGGCGTGCCGTCCTCGGCATAGGTGATGGTGCTTTCGTCAAATTCGATACCCATACGACGGAAGTATGCCATGGCGCGATCGACAAAGTTGGTCTTGATGGCGATATGACCGTGCGTGCCGGGGCCCCTGCCCTTCATCGCCTCAAAACTCTTGCCTGCAAAGATGCTCTTATTGCCCGTTTCCTTTTGCCAACCGAACATGGCACTGAAAGCATCGGCGGTCTTGTTCGCATCGTCCTCCGTGTCGTGGTTGATGCCGAGGTGCAAAAATTCAAAGCCGAGCATGGTCATGACTGCCTGACGCGTGAGTTCGGTGATAGCGGCGAAATTGCCCGTCTTAACGAGTTCGTCCTTGGTCATGAAACTACCGCCGCAAGCGATAATCTTATTGAACTTCAAATAGTTGACGAGGTTGGATGCATCAATACCGCCCGTCGGCATGAAGC
>JAZSOK010000090.1:0-6966 GCA_045536865.1 Eubacteriales bacterium | reverse complement strand
TGTGTCAAAACTGCCGTGTTTGGAGATGCATAGCAAATATAGTTGGCGTTTGCCACGGCAATGTCGGGTTCAAGCATAAAATTGATGAACAGTTCGGCGGCACCCTTGTTCTTTGCATTCTTCGGGATGCACATGGAATCGACAAAGGTGTTTGTGCCTTCGGTCGGGTAGTAGAAGGCGAGGTCCTCGTTTTCCTGCATCATGCACAGGCAATCCCCTGCGTAGTAAGCGGCAACGTCCGCATTACCGCCCTCCATTTTGCCGTAAATCTCATCCATGAGGTACATAGCGTCGCCGTTCTTCTGCGCTTTTAGCAGATTGTAGGCTTGATCCCAAACGGCCTTGTCCGTGGTGTTGACGTCAAGGCCCTTGTAAAACATGGCGACACCAAAGGCATCACGGGGGTTTTTGAAGTTGATGACGTCATATTTGTCCGTTTGCCAAAGAAGACTCCAACTCTTTTTTGAAGCATCCTCTTCGCTAACGTTTTCTTTGTTGTAGATGATACCGACGCGACCGACGGTGTAGGGAACGGAGTAGGCGTTTGTAGGATCAAAATAAAGTCCCTTATACTTATCGTCTATGAGAGAATAGTTCGGGATGTTTGTAAAATCAAGCGGTTGCAGAAGATTTTCACTGATCAGTCGCTCAATCATATAGTCGGAGGGAATAACGACGTCGTAATTCGCACCGTTTCGTAACTCGTTGTAAAGTTCCTCGTTCGTAGAATAATTGGTGTAAGAAACCGTGATGTCGTATTTTTTCTCAAAGTAACGAATGACATCAAGCGAATCTTCGGTTCCGTCCGAAATGTTTTCGCCCCAGTTGTATACCAAAAGTTCGGTGCCTGCATACGGCGTTTCGACAAATTCTACGTCAATATCATCACCACAGGAAGAAAGCATGCAGAGTGCGGCAGATAGAGTTGCAACAAGCAATATAAACGATACGATTTTTTTCAATGAAGGAATCTCCTTTATAAAAATAATTGGGTTATTTTGTGACAACGCCCGCGGCCGTTTTTTTCGTGCGGTGGGGGGAGAGTTTTGCTTCGGAACGCGCACGGACAATATTGGAAATTAAGAGAAGCACGAAAATGGCGCCGAAAATGAGGGCAGACAACGCGTACATGTCGGGGGTGACACGGCGCTTTGTCATGGAATAAATGTAGGTCGGCAGGGTGTTAAAGCCTTCACCCTTCGTGAATTGCGTGATGATGAAATCATCAATTGACAGGGTAAACGCCATGAGCATTCCCGATAAAATGCCCGGCATAATGAAGGGAAGTTCCACGCGGAAAAACGCCTGCCTTGGCGTACATCCCAAATCAAGGGCCGCTTCTGTCAAATTCTTGTCCATTTGCCGTAACTTCGGCAGTACCGAAAGCACAACGTAGGGCAGGTTGAAGGTGATGTGCGCGATGAGAACGGTATAAAAACTTCTCGGTGCAATGCCGAGCAGATTGCCGCAAAAGACGAAGAGCATCAACATAGATACTGCCGTGACGATATCGGGGTTCATCATGGGGATGTTGGTCGTTGCGGTGATGGCACTTTTCAGATAGCGCCGTTTCATGCGGTGAATACCGACTGCCGCCATCGTGCCTATCAACGTGGCAACAACGGCAGACAATACGGCCAAAATGAGCGTGTTACTGAGTGCCTCTTGCACGTTTCTGTTGCGGAAAACCTCTTCATACCATTTGAAGGAAAAGCCGTCAAAGCGCGCCGTGCTTCTTCCTTCGTTAAATGAAAAGAAAATCATGATGGCAATGGGGGCATACATCAACACAAGCATGAGCACGGTGTAAATCTTTTGGGAGAATTTCATATCGCCACCTCCCCGTCCTTGTCACCAAAGCGGTTGGTGATAAACATGCTCACCAAAATGAGGATCATGAGGACAAAAGACATGGCAGAGCCGAGGTTGTAGGAGGCAACCGTATGCAAGCCTATCTGTTGTTCGATGATGTCACCGACCAAGCGGATGCGTCCGTCACTCAAACTTTGCGAGATGAAAAAGGTACTGATAGAGGGAACGAACACCATGGTGATGCCCGAAATAACGCCCGATATACTGAGGGGCATGACAACGCGGAAGAAACTTTGCAGGGTACTGCAACCAAGGTCGCGCGATGCCTCCAAAACGGAACGGTCAATTTTTGCCATGACGGTATAAATCGGAATGACCATGTAGGGCAAATAATTGTAAACCATACCAAGGACGATGGCGCCGCCCGTGCCGAGCATTTCAAGGGGCTCTATACCCATCATACCCAAAAGACCGTTAATGATGCCTTCCTTCTCCAAAAGGATTTTCAGAGAATAGGTTCTTATCAGTAGATTGATCCACATGGGGAGCATGAGCATCATGACGAGCAACGACTGGTTGCGCTCCTTTGCCTGTGCGATGCAGTAGGCAAGCGGGTAGGCTATCAAAAGGCAGATGGCGGTGGCAATCAGGGAATAATAAATAGACTGCAAAAACACGCGCAAATATTCCGCCGAGCAAAGAGCCTTTAAGTTATTCAACGTGAACAAGCCCGAGGCATCGGTAAAGGTATAGTAAACAACAAAGGCAAGGGGTGCCAACACAAAAAGCACGCACCAAGCAACGTGCGGTGTGGCAACGAGCGAGCGCGGCAAAGAAAATGATTTATTCATTGGTTTGCTCGCCCTCCGTGTCGGGCGCAGTTTCCGATAAGTCGGCATCGGGATCGGAAAGCTCGTCCAACTCGTCACTAAAAGAGGAATAGTCTCCGTACATGCCGGAGAATTCTGACTTCTTCATGATGTGGATGGCGTCCGGCTCAATATACAAGCCGATTTCTGCGCCGACATCCACGTAATCCGTTGTTTGAATCATCCATTTGAAGCCGCGAATATCGGCGATGATTTCATAGTGCACGCCCTTGAAGGTGACGGACGTGACAGTTCCTTGCAACATGCCGTTCGAGGGGGGAACGATATCCACGTCCTCCGGACGAACGACCACGTCAACAGGCTCGTTTGGTGCAAAATCGCGGTCAAGGCAGGTGAAACGATGACCTGCCATAGAAACGAGAAAGTCCTTGATCATCACACCGTCAATGATGTTGGATTCACCGATAAAATCCGCAACGAAAGCGTTCTTCGGCTCGTTATAAATATCCGTCGGAGAACCGATTTGTTGGATTTTGCCGTTCATCATGACGACGACGGTATCGGACATGGAGAGGGCTTCCTCTTGGTCATGGGTAACGTATATAAAGGTAATTCCCGTTTGTTGTTGAATGTTTTTCAACTCGTTTTGCATGTCCTTGCGTAATTTTAGGTCAAGTGCGCCGAGAGGCTCGTCCAAAAGGAGCACGTGCGGACGATTGACAAGGGCACGGGCGATAGCCACGCGTTGTTGTTGATCATCCGAAAGACGGGCCACGTTTCGTCGTTCAAAGCCGCGCAATTTGACAAGGGCAAGCATGTCGTTTACGCGCGTTTCAATTTCGGATTTGGGAAGTTTGGACAAACGAAGACCAAAGGCGACGTTGTCAAAGACATTCAAATGGGGAAAAAGAGCGTATTTTTGGAACACCGTATTGACGGGGCGTTTGTGTGCGGGGACGTCCTTCATGGAAACGCCGTCAATCAAAAGTTCGCCGGAATCGGGTGTCTCAAAACCGCCAATGATGCGTAGCGTCGTGGTTTTTCCGCAACCGGAGGGGCCAAGCAACGTGACAAATTCTCTATCGCGGATGGTGAGATTGATGCTATCTAAAACGCGCTCACCGTCAAACTCTTTGGTGACATTAATTAACTCAATCGTTTTTTCCATTTTTCGGTGGCTAATCTCCTTTCAAAAGAGTAACAAAGTACATTCTATATATCAAAAGAATAAAACACTTTGCAAAATAGCATTATAGCAGACCGAAAGACAAAATGCAATAGTTTTTTACATTTTTTTTATTGGCGGTAAATTATTCATGAGGAAATCGCATTAGCGACGAAAAATACGGGTGTTTTTTATGGAATTCGCCGAAATCCTCTTTTTTTCTCCCAAATGCTCACAAATGCTTGGAGAAAGGGTGGCGATACCGCTTTGCTCAGAGAACAGAAAAACGCACGAGAGAAAAAGAGGCAGTGCCACGCCGAAGGAAAGCATAAAATAAAGGGCGGTAAAGGCGGCAATCAAAAGAACGGATAGAGAGGTCACTTCCGTTATGAAAACGCCGCCCGAAAAGCCAAAAAGGGAACAGGCAAGGGATAAAAGCATGCGGCCGCCGTCTAAGGGAAAAATGGGGAGCAGATGGATAAAGCCGAGCAGTAGGGAGATTTTCGCCGTAAAAAGCAGGGCAGGAAACAAGCGCGCCATAAAGCAAAGGAGGGCGGCGAGCAGTAAATTGGCAAGAGGACCGCAAAAGCAAATCAGGGCCTCCTGCTTATAAGAGAGCATACGTTGCGGTTTGAGCGACAGACCGAGCGCGTGCAATTTTATCCGTGGACAGGGATGGCCAAGACAAAAGAAAGCGGTCGTATGCCCTATCTCGTGAACGACGGTGGCAAGCAATACGGAGATAACCGTGAGAGGTGGCTCTGTTTTCATCAGGAAAAAGAGCCAGAGGAGAAGCGGCAGTGCAGACAAAAGGCTTTTTTGAAAACGAAAATGCTTTTGCATGGAGGCTCCTTCCTTGCATTTGATGCTTTTGCTCTTTGAAAAAAATAGTATATAAGTATATGCGCATAAAATTGGCGACATGTCAAAAAGGTTCGCGGTGTAGGGGTGAATGGATGAATGAGTACGAGAAAAAAGCATGTAAAAGAAAAAGAGGATTTGAATTTGTACGTTGCAAATTCAAATCCTCTGACACTTTATGAGAAGCGTTGGTTTTTTTGATTGCAAAAGCAAGGCTTTGCCTTACGCATTCGCCTTCTTTTTTTCTTCTTTTTGCGATGACTTTTTATTGAGGTACAGATTGCGGATGGCATCGGCGGAGTAGAGGGTGACCTGTTGATTGTTTGGCAAATCGACAAGCAGGCATCCTTCATCGTCAATGCCGCGCACAATGCCCACCGCACGGTAGGGATGCCGTAATACGACAGTGGCGTTCCTATGTAAAGAGAGGGTGCGGTATTCGGCGATGAATGCGCGGTTTTTCTCCATCTTTTCGTAAAGAGAATAGATTTCCCGAAGGATCTCCAACGCAATGCGCTCGCGGAAATTATCGGACGTACCGCCAAAGACGTGGGCAACCGAATTTGACAAGGGCTCGCGCTCCATGGCACCGGAAAGAGCCACCGCTATATTGACGATTACGTATTGATAGGTGCCGTCCAAGGGGTGTAGCGCGCATTTCATACGGAACGTGGCTATGGGGCGGCCGTTGCAAATAATTTGATTTGGCCAACAAATAGAGGCGACACCGTCAATGGAACGGCGGAGAACACGCGAAAGCGCTACGGCGACGAGCGCCGATAGGCTCAATGCCTTTTGCGGAGAAATTTTCGGTCGGAGGAGCAGGGTGAAAAAGAGAGGCTTGTCGGCGTGACGAAGAAGTTTTTTAGGGAAGACGTTTTTTGCGCGGTCAATACTGTCCGCCAACATGCTATAACCTTCCTCAGCGCCTTTGACGGCAACAGTTTGCATATCGTCTTCAAGCGAATGCAAATGCGGGAGGTGGTCCAAAGTTAGCAAATGACCGTCTTCCGAACGGATGGTAATGGCATGCCGCGCCTTCAAAACGGCATTCTCGGCAGGCGCTGTCACCGTTGTCATAAACGCTCTCCTTTCCGATGTTTTTACTTATAAAATCAATAGGATTTGCCCCAATATACCAAGGTCTTGGCAGGCTTGCCGCAACATACGCATACGGGTGAAACCTCCTCCTTGTCGCCAAAGGGCATGCAACGGGAGGTGACGTCTGCTTCTTCCTTCAATTTCAGTTCGCATTCAAGTTCGCCACACCACATGGCACGGATGTAGCCGTTCTCGTTTTTCGCAATTTCCTTGAATTCGGGGAGGGATTTTGCCGTAAAGGTGTGCTTGTTGCGGTTTTCAAGAGCACGGTTATAAAGTGCGCCTGTCAGGGCTTCCAGTTCGGCGACGACGGTGTCTTCAATACCGTCAAGGGATACGAACTTCTTCTGCAACTCATCACGGCGGACGATAACACATTGGTTGGACGCGATATCACGCGGGCCAAGTTCAATGCGGATCGGTACACCGCGCATTTCATGCTCGGAGAATTTCCATCCGGGGCTATTGTCGCTATCGTCAATCTTGACGCGCACCTTGTCTGCCAGGCGGGTACGGAGCGCTTCTGCCGCTTCCAAAACACCCTCCTTATGTTGTTGCACGGGAACGATAATGACCTGTGTGGGTGCAACGGCAGGCGGAAGCACCAAGCCGCGGTCGTCACCGTGCGTCATGATGATGGCACCGATGATACGGGTGGTCACGCCCCACGACGTTTGGTGGCAGTATTTTAATTTGTTGTCGCGGTCGAGGTACTGAATATCAAAGGCACGGGCAAAGCCGTCACCAAAGTTGTGCGAGGTGCCTCCCTGCAATGCTTTACCGTCGTGCATCAAGGCTTCAACGGTGTAGGTGGCGGCGGCGCCTGCAAATTTTTCTTTATCGGTTTTTTTGCCCTTAACAACGGGAATGCCAAGCGATTTTTCATAGAAATCGGCATACACGTTCAACATTTTGAGCGTTTCTGCCTCGGCATCCTCGGCGGTGGCGTGCATGGTGTGTCCTTCCTGCCACAAAAATTCGCGGCTACGGAGGAAGGGACGTGTGGTCTTCTCCCAACGCACGACGTTACACCACTGGTTGTAGAGTTTGGGCAGGTCGCGGTACGAGCGAATAATGTTTGCATAATGCTCGCAGAAGAGTGTTTCGGAGGTGGGGCGCACGCAGAGTTTCTCCGTCAAGCGCTCGTGACCGCCGAGCGTTACCCATGCAACCTCGGGCGCAAAGCCTTCGACGTGA
>JAZSOK010000161.1:0-3663 GCA_045536865.1 Eubacteriales bacterium | reverse complement strand
CACGCGAAACGGCCCCAACACCTTGGCACCTGCGCCAATGAGAACGTCGTTTCCAACCGTTGGATGACGTTTGCCCGTATCCTTGCCCGTACCGCCGAGGGTTACGCCCTGATAAATCGTACAGTCATCGCCTATCTCTGCCGTTTCACCGATGACAACGCCTGTGCCGTGGTCAATCACCAAACGGCGACCTATCTTGGCGGCAGGGTGAATTTCCACACCCGTCAACAACTTCGCCACCTGACTGATGGCACGCGCCGTCAAGCGATAACCTTTACCGTGTATGTAATGCGCCAATCTGTGCGCCTCCAAGGCGTGCAAGCCCGAATAGAGAAAAAGCACTTCCCAATCGGACGTTGCGGCAGGATCGCGCTCACGAAAAGCGTGAATATCCTCGGTAAGCGTTTCTTTGCACTGCCGAAGTGAGCGACACAAACATGTTTTTCTTATATTCTCCGTCAACTGTTCAAACGGCGTTTTGTCTTTATTTGTAGCCATTGAGTCCTTTCCTCCTGTCCACGTAATACAGAACACACGAAAAATCTTTCAGGATAGCACCAAGCGGTCACGTGATTTTATCAAAACACAATTTCCGCATCTTGATAATATATTATATCTTTTTTTAGTTTATTTGTCAAGCGTTATTCGCGTTTTTCACCCTCGTGATGCGTGCGTTTTTTAAAAAAGAGCGTCAACGTCCCCGCCAAAATCAAAAGAACGCCGAAAATGCGTTTCAAAAGGGCGACGGGCAAGTGGTGTACCAAGAGGCTACCGACCACCGTCCCGGGTAAACCCGCACCGAGAATGACCGCCATAAGCAAAGACGGAAACCGTCGCCGCGTAATGTGTATCATAAGCGAGCCTGCCAGAGCAAATAAGAAAAAAAGAAGATTGATGCCCTGCGCTATCTTGTGTGAAACACCGCAAAAAAGCGTTAAATACATGAGAAAAAGCCCACCGCTTCCCACGCCGAGCCCTGCCAGTACACCGATCACCAATGAAGCAATGAAATCAACCATGTTTACTTTACCCCCTTACCCCATTGCCATGCGTATGCCGCCGTAAATCAAAAGAAAAGCAAAAAGCGTTTTCAAAAACGAGGTGCGAATGACACGCAAAAGAAGAGCGCCGAACACACCGCCAACCAGTGCGGGAAAAAGATAAGGTGCCGCTTGGGAAAACGAAAGCGTCCCGTGCGTTGCATAAATTGTCGCAGAAACGGCGCTGAAAAAAAAGACCGTCACGCACGACACGGCAAAACTCATTTTTTCGGACTCTTTTGGGAAGAGAAAGCGGAGCATATAAATTAAAACGATGCCACCGCCCGAGCCAAACAGTCCGTTGACACATCCCGAAAGAAAAGAAAGCCCAAGCAAAAGCCCCGCTTTTTTGGATGTTTTCGGTAGCATAAGAGACTCCTCTGCCCCGTTTTTTTCGTTCATTTCTCTTTTCCCTCCGTTTTCCGACAGAAACGCACTTAAAGCACTTCCCCTCTGCCACAAAAAACATAAGAGTTTTTCGCAAAAATTCGCGCAAACGTCTTGTAATTTGTTTTAAAATTTGATATAATATATGGTGAATAATATTATTGTGTCGGTAAAAGAGGTATTCTCCCTTTGCCGTACAGATAGTTTTAGACGAAAACGGGCGTTTTATCCACAAAAAGGACAAGCCCCTTTCGCTCATTTCAATTCATTCAGACAAGGAAGGTAGCGACATGGCAAACAAACTCCCCACACAAGACAACAAAGGACAACGAAGAAAGAGTACGCCTCCCGTTTTGCACGACGACCGTACAGAACAACTTCGCGTCCGCACACCGTATGATATTTCACGGCCGATCCATCAAATCATCCCCGTCGTTTTATCGGCAGTTGCGCTTTTCTTATTCATATGCTTCTTTTTTGAGGATTCGGGCGCACTTGTCGGTGATCTTCTGCGTTCCTTCTTCTTTGGCATGTTCGGAAAATTGACAACGTGCATCCTCCCCTTTGCCACGCTGGCATTCGCCTTTTCATGGCGGCAAAGCGTGCGAGCCCGCTGCACCGTCACCCGTCTTGTCTCCACCGTCTTAATGCTCTGCCTTTTCTCTTGCTTGGTCTACACCACCGTGCAGAACACCGATATCATTCGCGTTTTCGATTTGGAAGCGGCATACGTAAACGATGCCGACCTTGGAAGCGGCGGTGTGATAGGCAATACCCTCTCGTTTTTGCTTGTCAACCTCTTTGACAAAGTGGGAACGTTCATATTCTGCATCGTTGTTTTCATCGTATTCGCCATTCTGTGCTTTGGCTTCACCCCCAGTGTGATTGCCCAAAAAATCCGTGACCGCGCCGCAGGTGTCGTTGCCCAAAAGGCAGAGGAACGCCGCGTTATCCGCGATGAAAAGCAGGCAAAAAAGGAAGAACTCCGCAAAGTAAAGCAGGAAATGCGTCTTGACGAGCAACGCATACGCATCGCCGCCAAAAACGAGGAAGAACTTGCCCGCTACGAGGACAAGATGGAGCAAAAGAAAAATCGCGCCGCACAACGCGCCGAGGAGCGCCGCCGCCAAAACGAATTTGAGGCACAAATGAAGCAAAACAAGCGTGCGGCACGCGCCCACTTCATGAACGAATTTGATATCGCTCTTGACGATGACGCTTCAAGCAATGACGCATCAGGCGATGATGCGTCAAGTGAGGATGCGCCAAGCAATGGCGCGCTTGAAAGCAAAACGAATTTCAAGGACCTCATGAAAGAGGATGAGCGCACCGAGCAGTCGGCGGGCGGGGAGATCACCACGCACCGTGCCGATAGCGTTTTGCGTGATATAAAAACCCCCATCACCCCGAATAAAACGGACGATACGGACGATGAGAGCGATGAGAACGAGGATGATGCGCGTCTGTCGCTTGAAGAATTAGATGCCGTCACCGAGCATGTTACGCCCTTCTCTATCCACATCCCCGCAAAAAAGAAGGGTGAGCCAGGCGAAAACGCTGAGGCCGCCCCCACGCAAAATAAGCCGCTTGTTACCGAGGACATGATTTCGACGAAAACGCACATCGATGCAAAGGACAAGCCGAAGGATGTCTCACCGGAATTAACGCCCGAAGAGGAGCGCGAACGCGAAAAGCAGGCACTTGAACAGATGTACGCCTCCTACGTTTTTCCGCCCTTCTCCCTCCTCACGCCCTCCGAGGAAACGGATACGGGCAATATTACCGAGGAAATCAATGCCAATGCCGCCAAACTGGTAGAAACGCTCACCAGTTTCAACGTGCGTACCCACATCACCTCCGTTTCGCGCGGACCGCGTATCACGCGCTACGAGTTGGTGCCCGATGCAGGCATCCGCATTCGCTCTATCGCCAACTTGATTGACGATATTTCCATGAATTTGGCATCGGCAGGTATCCGTATTGAAGCACCTATCCCCGGCAAATCCGCCGTTGGCGTTGAAGTGCCGAACAAAATCTCCTCAACCGTCCATCTTCGTGAACTTTTGGAGACGGACACCTTCAAAAATGCAGGACCGCGTACCACCGTTTGTGTCGGCGCGGACGTCACGGGAGATCCCGTCTTCTGCGATTTGGCAAAGATGCCGCACATGTTGATTGCAGGTGCTACCGGATCCGGTAAATCAGTCTGTATTAATACTTTGATTATGAGTATTTT
>JAZSOK010000124.1:0-2468 GCA_045536865.1 Eubacteriales bacterium | reverse complement strand
CGCAACACCCTGCCCATATGCGTATATCCCAAAAGAGAGGGGGGCAGGGATGTGACGACGTCACCCGTATTGACGACTGTCCAAAAATGAGAAAAGCGCTCCGTTAGCCACGCGGGCGGGCGGCGCTCACGGACGACCTTTGGTGAGGCAAACGCCACCCCCTCCAAAAAGCGGCGCAGGTCGGGGCGCATAAACCAAATATAATCGTGGCAAAGGAGCGTGAGCGCGCCGCCGTGGCTATACCCCACAACGGTCACGCGGCGAACGCTATCATCAAGAATAAGGGGAGATAGGACGGGCAACACCGCCTGCCACGCCTCCAAAAAGCCTCTATGTACGTAAAAACCCTCCGAGGTTTGCCGATATAAACGCGCCTTAAAATCAAGGTTGCGCCGCCAATCCTCGTCACCGTTTGACGGCTCGAACAAAACGGTCAGTGAAGCGCCCTCACGCAATAAGGCGTAACTTGTATCGTCAAGATGTGTGTAGTCGGCAGAAAGACAAAGGTCAAATAATGCAGATAAACTTCTCATGGCAGTCCTCTTTGTTTTTTGACAGTATATGCGAAGAGATGCCAAAAGAACACAGGGGGAAATGCAGAATGCAAAATGCAGAATGCAGAATGCAAAATGCAAAATGCAGAATGCAAAATGCAAAATGCAGAATGCAAAATGTAAAAAAAGAAAAAGGGTGTTGCTTTTTTGGCAACACCCAAAGTGTATGTAAAAATCAGCGGACGCCAAAGGTCAATTCGCCATAGGTCGGGAAAGGCCACACGGTAGATGAAGTGAGCATTTCCATAGCATCCACCTTTTCGCGAAGCGTGTGCATGGCAGGGATGACCTTGTCACAGTAGGCGCGCGCCTGCTTGTGCGTGTCGGCCGTTTGTGCGGCGGCCTTGTCTGCCGCCTCCAACGCCTTGACTGCGTGGTAAGCCTCCTCGTTTAAGCGCGAAAGTTCTTCTATCAATTCGCTCTCCATACTTGACACGGCGCCCGGGCACGCCACGCGCTTATTGCAAGCAAGCGACGAAAGTTCGGCGATGTACCGATTGACGGCGGGGATATAATCCTTCATGGCCATCTCAATCATGGTGAGCGCCTCAATGTTTATCTGCTTCGAGTAATTTTCGCAGAGGATTTCCTCTCTTGACTGCATTTCCGTGCGGTTCATAACGCCGTGACGGGTAAAGAGGTCGATGTTCTTTTGTGCCGTCATGCAGGGGAAGGCATCCACGGACGTTTTCAGGTTGAGAAGTCCGCGGCGTGCGGCCTCCTCTTCCCATTCGGGGGAATATCCGTTACCGTTAAAGAGGATGCGTTGATGCTCCGTCAAGGTGCGCTTAATCAGGGCGGCAATGGCGGCAGGCAGTTTGTCCTTCCCTTCCAATTCGTCCGCAAACTGACGGAAACTTTCCGCAACGGCGGTATTCAGAACGACGTTCGGCATGGCGACGTTTTGTGATGCGCCGGGCATACGGAACTCAAATTTATTACCCGTAAAGGCGAAGGGGGACGTACGGTTTCTGTCGGTTGTATCACGCGTGAAGGTCGGCACCGAGGGGATGCCCAAATTCATGACGGAGGCATGGACGGAGGGACGGGATTTGTCATTGACGATGGAATTGACAATAGTTTCAAGTTCCTCGCCGATAAAGATGGAAATGATGGCAGGCGGTGCCTCGTTTGCGCCCAAGCGATGGTCGTTACCCGCGGAGGCGACAGACAGACGGAGCATATCCTGATAATCGTCCACCGCCTTGATAATGGCGGCAAGGATCAAAAGAAAGAGGGTGTTTTCGGCAGGGGTCTTACCCGGCTTCAACAGATTTTTTCCCGTATCCGTGGAGAGCGCCCAGTTGTTATGCTTGCCCGAGCCGTTGATGCCCGCAAAGGGCTTTTCATGCAGAAGGCAGACCATATCGTGATGTGCCGCCACCTTTTTCATGCTTTCCATCACCAAGAGGTTTTGGTCAATAGCCATGTTGGCAGTGCCGTAAATAGGCGCCAATTCATGTTGTGCGGGTGCGCCCTCGTTATGCTTCGTTTTGGCGTTGACACCCAAGCGCCAAAGTTCCTCGTCAAGTTCCTGCATGTAACTGCTGACGCGCGGTTTGAGCGTGCCGAAATAATGGTCCTCTAACTCCTGACCTTTGGGTGCAGGCGCGCCGAACAGGGTGCGGCCCGTGTAGAGAAGGTCACGGCGGCGGTCGTAATAACGCCTGTCTACCAAGAAATATTCCTGCTCTGCGCCGACGGTTGCCGACACGCGTGCCGTTTCGTTATCGCCAAAGAGGCGCAAAATACGAAGCGCCTGCGTATTGATGGCATCCATCGAGCGAAGAAGCGGCGTTTTCGTATCCAAGGCTTCACCCGTATAGGAGCAAAACGCGGTGGGGATAAAGAGAGAGCCGTCCTTGACAAACGCATAGGATGCAGGGTCCCACGCCGTATAGCCTCTTGCCTCAA
>JAZSOK010000015.1:0-4605 GCA_045536865.1 Eubacteriales bacterium | reverse complement strand
GGTACCGAAAGACCCGGCGCTGTTTACCTTGCCGCAGTTCTTGCAGGTCACGCTCAGAAGGGCCTTCCCGCATTCGGTATCTACGGTCACGAGGTTCAGGACAGAGACCAGGTTACCGAAATGCCCGAAGACGTAAAGGATAAGCTCCTCAGATTCGGCCGCGCCGCAGTTGCCGTCGCTACCATGAGAGGCAAGAGCTATCTCCAGATCGGTTCCCAGTGTATGGGTATCGCAGGCTCCATTATGGACCAGAGCGTTATGGAAGAATACTTCGGCATGCGCGTTGAGTCCGTTGACGAGGTAGAGATCCTCCGCCGTATGGAAGAGGGCATCTACGATGAAGAGGAGTACAAGAAGGCACTTGCTTGGACGAAAGAGCATTGCAAGGAAGGCCGCGACGACAACCCCGAATCCGTCAAATTCTTGGGCGAGGATCGCCGCATCAAATTTACCCCCGAGGAAAAGGAAAAGCAGTGGGAGTTCACCGTCAAGATGTACTGCATCATCAAGGATTTGATGGCAGGCAACAAGAACTTGCCCGATGCTTTTGAAGAAGAAAAGGTCGGCCACAACGCGATTGCGGGCGGCTTCCAGGGTCAACGTCAGTGGACGGACCACTGGCCGAACTGCGACTACCCCGAGGCACTTCTTTCCTCTACGTTTGACTATCTCGGCGCACGTGAGCCGTACACCCTCTCAACCGAGAACGACGTGTTGAACGGTATCGGTATGCTCTTCATGCGCTTACTCACACACCGCGCACAGATTTTTGCCGACGTCCGTACCTACTGGTCGGGTGAGGCAACCGAGCGCGTTACGGGTTACAAACTGAACGGCAAGGCGGCAGAAAGCAACGGTATCATCCACCTGTTGAATTCGGGCGCGGCATGCCTTGACGCTTGCGGTGAGTGCGTTGACGAAAACGGCAACGCCACCATGAAGCGTTGGTGGGAAGTCACCGATGAAGATATCAAGAAGATGACCGACGCGACCGTTTGGTGCGAGGCAGGCTTTGATAACTTCCGTGGCGGCGGATTTAGCAGCCACTACACCACCCGTGCGGAAATGCCCTGCACCATGATCCGCTTGAACCTTGTCAAGGGACTTGGCCCTGTTTTGCAAATTGCCGAGGGTTGGACCGTGAAATTGCCCGACGAGGTTTCCGATAAACTCATGGAGCGCACCAATCCCACGTGGCCCTGCACGTGGTTCGCACCCCGTTGCGACGGTAAGGAAGGCTCGCCCTTCAAGACCGCCTACGAGGTCATGCAGAACTGGGGCGCCAACCACGGCGCTATCTCCTACGGTCACATCGGCGCAGATCTGATTACTCTCTGCTCCATGCTCCGTATCCCCGTTTGCATGCACAACGTGCCCGAGGAAGAGATCTTCCGTCCTGCCGCTTGGAACGCCTTCGGTATGGATAAGGAAGGTCAGGATTACCGCGCTTGCGCCGCTTACGGCCCGCTCTTTAAGAAATAATTTTGACCACGTTTCATGCGCTCCCTCGGGCGGCACTTTGTCAGTGCCCGGGTGAGCGCGCAAAGAGAAAAGCGAGCCACGGCTCGCTTTTCTTTATCGAATAAAGGAATAAGAAATCATTTTGAGGTGAAGATATGCAAGACAAAAGAGGTCAGACCTGTTGCTTTACAGGTCACCGTCATATACCGACGCTTACGGAAATGAAACTGTCGGCGCGCCTGAAAAAGACGTTAACCGCCCTGATTGCAGAGGGGTATCTCTATTTCGGCGTGGGCGGTGCGCTCGGCTTTGATACCCTCGCCGCCAAGGCGGTCCTTTCACTGAAAAAGACCTATCCCGATATTCGCCTCATCCTCGTCTTGCCCTGCGAAACACAATCGAAGTATTGGAAGCCGAAGGACGTCGCCGTCTATGAGGATATCAAGCGGCAGGCGGACAAGGTCGTCTGCCTCTCGAAGTATTATACACCGAGTTGCATGCACGAGCGCAATCGCCATTTGGTGGATGCGAGCAGTGTGTGCGTTGCCTACCTCACAGAAGAAACGGGCGGCACCGCCTATACCGTCGCCTACGCGCAAAAGAAAAACGTCCGCGTCATCAACCTGGCGTAAAAGATAAGTGCCTGTCCGCGATGGCGGCGTGGCGTGACAGATACCTTGTACCTATCCCGTCTTGCCTTATCTTTTGTTTTTCTCTATTTCGTCTTGTCTTTTCTATCTCGCCTTACCTTATCTTTCGTCCTATCCCTTGCGTGTTTTCCATATAAAAAGAGCAGAGGACTTCGCCCAAAATCCTCTGCTCTTTATTTTTTATAGAAGTTCTTCCTCATTCGGCACACGGCGTGCAAGGGCGCGGTTTTTCATCCGCTTGTCGGCGGAGACCTCCCGAATGACGGCTATCTCCTCGGGAATAGAAAAATCCTCGTCCTCGTCTTTGAGTTCAATTTCCAAAATCGCCACGTGCGACCAAAAGGGGTAGATATCTATTTCCAAAAGATGCCCTTCGTAGGGGAGGGTGTACCGCTTTTTTTGAATATCCGACAGGGCAGGGTCGCGCTCGGCAAGAAGCGCTTCGTATTCTTCCTCGGTGATCACTTCCTCGCGCTCAATGACGGAGAGGGCGGTCAGGGCCTGCTTGCTCGTTTTCGTGTAGGTCGGTTTGCCCGATACGGTGCGTCGCCGTATACGGCGCGATGCGCCGTCCCCCTCTTTTAGTAAATAGGTCTGGCAAATGTCGGAGACGGCAAAGCCCGCCTCTTGTAAATAAGCCTTACTCGGCATGTCGATGAGAAACTTGCGCTCTATTTCCAAGGGGAGCGCCCCCGCCGTCACGTCCTTTTGACCTTTTTCCATGGCGCACCGTCCTTTCCTCGCGCTTATCCACGCCGTCTTTGTACCTTTATACCGTACCGTTACCTTCATTATACGCCGTGTCGGTCGTTTTGTCAAGAGAAAAGGGAAGCAACCCCCGCGCGAAAAAGCCCCCGTCACGGCCGCACCCACTCCGCGCAAAACGGCTTATTATTCACAATAATGCATATTTATGCATATTTTATTCATTTTATACAGGGCGCGCATGCCTGACGTGTGCGCTGAAAAACCAACGGCGGCGCTTATATATAAGGATAAAAATATAAAGACGTTATTTATATTTATATTTTTATAATAAATTGTGTAAACCCCTTGACAAACGGGAAGGGATGATGTATAATTATTCAATCATGGCAAAAATCGCTTGATAATGAGATAAACGCAAGAAAGACAGAGGATATGACCGTGCAAAAAAAGAAGATATTTATTGACGGCTCGGCGGGAACGACGGGCCTGCGTATAAGAGAAAGACTTGCCGCGCGAGAGGATATTGACATCCTCACCCTGCCCGAGGAGGCACGCAAGGATAAAGAGGCGCGCAAGGCGGCACTCAATGCGGCGGACGTCGCCTTTCTGTGCCTGCCCGACGATGCCGCGCGAGAGTCGGTTTCACTCGTTGAAAATCCCGACACCGTGATTTTGGATACCTCCACCGCCCACCGCACCTCCCCCGATTGGACGTACGGCTTTCCCGAACTCTCCCCCGAGGCAGAGGCGGCTATTGCCAAGTCCAAGCGCATCGCCGTCCCCGGTTGCCACGCGAGTGGCTTTATCGCCACCGTTGCCCCCCTCGTACGGGCAGGGCTCCTTTCCCCCGACGCGCACTTGACCTGCACGTCACTGACGGGATATAGCGGCGGCGGCAAGCGCATGATTGCCGATTATGAGAGCGAAGGGCGAAGCCCGCTTTTGTCGGCGCCGCGCCAGTACGCCCTCACCCAAGTGCATAAGCATCTCCCCGAGATGCAGTGCATGACGGGCCTGAAAAACGCCCCCATCTTTTTGCCCATCGTTTCTGATTTTTATAGCGGCATGGAGGTCACCGTGCCCCTGTTTAAGGGTGACCTTGCGGGGAGCGTTGCAGACGTCATCCGTGTGTATAGCAACCTCTACACGGGCGAGACGGTGCGCTACCTGCCGATAGATGTGGCAGGGGAGGACGGCTTTTTGTCTGCTTCCAAACTGTCGGGCAAGGATAATATGCAAATCACCGTGGCGGGCAACGAGGAGCGCATTCTGCTTATTGCGCGCTACGACAATCTCGGTAAGGGCGCGTCGGGCGCCGCCATTGCCTGCATGAATTTGGCAATGGGCTTGCCCATTCAAACGGGGCTTTGCCTCTGATTTCTTTTGCAAAGAAAAAAACCGTACAATGACTGTAAACGATAAATAAACGAGGAAAAAAACATGAACGTTCAAATGATTTCGGGCGGTGTCACCGCCGCCAAGGGCTTTTCTGCAAACGGCGTACATTGCGGCATCCGCAAAAATAAGGATAAGCGCGACCTTTCGCTCATCGTCAGTGATTGCCGCGCCGCCGCCGCCGCCGTCTATACCACAAATCTCGTCAAGGGCGCGCCCCTGACCGTTACCAAAAAGCATTTGTCGGACGGCTACGCACAGGCGGTCCTTTGCAATAGCGGTAACGCCAACACCTGTAATGCAGACGGCATCGAGATTGCCGAGGGCATGTGCGCGCTCCTTGAAAAGGAAAGCGGCATCAAGGCGGAGGATATCATCATCGCCTCCACGG
>JAZSOK010000042.1:0-4163 GCA_045536865.1 Eubacteriales bacterium | reverse complement strand
TGCAGCCGTAGGAGCCGCCGTCGGTGCCGCCGTCGGTGCAGCCGTAGGAGCCGCAGTGGGTGCCGCAGTGGGTGCAGATGTAGGAGCCGCCGTCGGTGCAGATGTAGGAGCCACCGTCGGTGCAGATGTAGGAGCCGCCGTGGGAGCCGCCGTAGGTGCCGTCGTCGGAGCCGTCGTCGGTGTCGTTGTCGGAGCCGTCGTCGGTGCCGTTGTGGGAGCCGTTGTCGGAGCCGTTGTCGGTGTCGTCGTCGGAGCCGTTGTCGGTGCGTCGGTGGGCGCCGTTGTCGGTGCCGTTGTGGGTGCCGTCGTCGGTGCGTCGGTGGGCGCATTTGTGGGTGCATTCGTAGGATCCTCGTCACCGCCGCAAGCAGCGAAAACGAAGATGCAAGTCAAGCACATAAGAAATACGAGAAGTTTCTTCATAAGTAATCTCCTTATCAATGTGGTAAGCGTCTTTGAAACGTAGCCCCGACGTTAGGACGGAGCATACCTTTTAAGTACATTATAGCAGAAAGAAATGCATTTTGCAAGGTGTAATCTAAAAAAAAGCAACAAAAGAGGTGGGTAAAAATCAACAAAGATTGCATTTGGCTTTGGTGCATATTGCACAAATGGCGACTGTGGTCATCAAAACGTATGGATTTTTTAGCAAATGATACACGCGTCAGACGGTTTGCGTGCGCCCGATCTCGGTAACGATGCCCTTGACGAGTGCGGCGAACTTCCGCGAGGCAAGACGGGCGGTTTTGCCCACCTCCTCGTGGGAAAGGGGCGTGTCGGACAAGCCTGCCGCGCGGTTTGAAATCAGACTGATCGCCATGACGCGCATATCGAGGTGGCGCGCGGCAATCGCCTCCGTGGCGGTGCTCATGCCAACGGCATCCGCACCGAGCGTGCGTGCGGCGCGAATTTCGGCGGGCGTTTCAAATTGCGGACCTGCCAGTTGCATGTAAACGCCGTTCGTCAGGGGAATGCCAAGCGCCTCTGCCGTTTTTTGGGCAAGGGCGCGCAAGTTTTCGTCGTAGACGGCGGACATGTCGGGAAAGCGCGTGCCAAATCTGTCGTCGTTTTTGCCGCGCAAGGGCGAGGGGACGAAAAAGGCGATGTGGTCGGAGATGAGCATGAGGCTCCCCGGTTGCTTATCTTCACCGATGCCGCCTGCGGCGTTTGTCAAGAAAAGCGTGCGGACGCCGATGCGGTGCATAAGGCGCAGGGGGAGTACCGTTTCCGCGGGCGTATAGCCCTCGTACAGATGCACGCGCCCCTGCATGACGACGACGGGGGTGGCGGTGCCGCCGTCGGTGAGATATCCAAACAGGAAAGCGCCCGTGTGCCCGACAACCGTTGAGTGCGGAAAATGGGGGAGCGATCGGTAGTCAACGCGCAAGCGTACGTCCATCTCCTCGACAAGTCCGCCAAGCCCCGAGCCAAGCACAAGCCCGATGGGGGCGGGCTCGTCTTTATTGAAAGGAAGAGCATCGGCAATGGCGGCGTATGCCTCCTCTACTTGCTCAAACGGCTCTAAAATGTTATCTTTTGTTTGCATGTCAATCCCTCCGTCGCACTTCGTGCGCCACCTCCCTTTACACAAAGGAGGCCGGCTTTATGGCGGTGCTTTTCTTTTTTTGTTTATATGTTTTATCGTTTGTGTTTATATGTTTTACCGTTTGTGTTTATATGCTTTATCGTTTGTGTTTATACGTTTTATCGTTTGTGTTTGTATATTTTATCGTTTGTGTTTATATGTTTTTGCCGTCGTACGTCACTACGAGATTGCCCCGAAGTGCAGGGGGCTATACCTTTTCCCAAGGCAATTATACCATTTGCGGCATAAAAATGCAAGACAAAATAAAAAAAGCGGCGTTTTTTGCAAAAGTCGTGTGAAAAGTTGATGCCAAACGTGCATTTTCCCCTTGCAATTCAAAAGAAAATGTGGTATGATATATATGTATAAGCAGATACCGCGATAGGTATTTCATAAGGAGTTATTATGAACGGACAAAAAGGGAAAAAGAATACCGCCCTCCTTTTGCGGATGGGGCTTTTGGTGCTTTGCCTTTTTCTTGCTTTTTTGTGTGCCTCCTGCGCGCAAACGCCTTGCGTGCCGAACGCGCCGACGGACGGCGAAACCGACACGACGGCGCCCGAGGGCACCACGGGTGAGCCCTCGACACGCCCCGAGTTATCCTCCTACGGCGGTCAAAAGACGTTGGGCGTTACCCTTACGGAGCGAGAGAAGGCGGCGAACGCCCGATTGACCGTCGTCATTGATGCAGGACACGGACAAAACGATCCCGGTGTGCTTGCCTTGCGTAAAGGGGAGAGCGTCCGTGAGTCGGACGTCAATTTGGCACTTGCCCTGCGCTTGGACGTCTTTTTGTCCGATATGGGCTACGAAACCGTCATGATCCGAGAGGACGACAGTGCCCTCCTCGGTGCATCGGGGGATGCTTACGACACCGACGAGGAAGCAAAGGCACGGCGGAAGTTTGCCGAGGACTTGGGCGCGGATATGTACATAAGTTTACATTGCAACAGTGCGCCGAACAACCTCGATGCGCGTGGCACGCGCCTTTATCTGAACGGCCGTATCGGCGTGACTTTCCCTGCGCGGGCGATCGCCGAGCATTTTCGCCTGTCGTTAAACGGCGCTTTTGCTACGGAGATTGCGGCGTCTTCGTGGCCGAGTGTGGAAAACAACCACGTCAATCCCCAGTCAAAGCCTTTCATCGTGCTTGACAACAAGGAAATGCCCGCCATTCTCGTGGAGGTTGGCTTTTTTACAAACGAGAGTGACCTCTCACTTTTGCTTGACGACGATTTTCTTTGGGAATATGCGGATGCCTTGTCTAGGGGCATGCTCACAGCGACAAAGGACGGACTTTTTGATTGATACCGCGCGGCGCCCCGTTGGGGGCGCGCCGATTTAGAATAGTAAAATGCAGTTGCCTACCCACTGTGGGGGGGCGACGGGAACGAGGTTTTTATGAATTGTATGCGTTGCGGACAAACATGGGAGGCAGGGGACGAGTGCCCCACCTGCGGCTTCGTGCAGTCAAAGGCGGAGGAGACCATTCTCGGCTGGTATAACGAGGGGCGGCGCGCAGAGGAGGAAAAGCGGTACGCCGCGGCGGCAGAACTGTATAAGAATGCCGCGGACATGGGGCTCATTTTGGCACAACTTGCTTACGGCCGCTTGCTTGAAGGTGGGCGCGGTGTCAAAAAATCCACCGAGCGCGCCAAGGAATATTATCGCAATGCCGCCGCATACGGCGATGCAGAGGCGGCGTTTTATCTTGCGCGCCTTCTCCGTGAGGAAAAGGGCGGAAGGCCCGCGGACGTCGTCTACTGGACGCAGGTTTCGGCGGAACTCGGTCACCCCAAAACACAGTTTGCCTTGGCGGAACTTTTGAGAAGCGGTGCGCTCCCCGTATCCGACCAGAGTTATCTTGCCTATTGGTACGGTGAAAGCGCGCGCGGCGGCTTTGCCGACGCCGCCGTCAAGGCAGGCGAACTTTACCTTTCGGGCGCGGTTGCAAACGGCACGGAGGCGCATGCCAAATGGTTCTTTTTGCGCGCCGAGGAGAGCAGTCGCGCGGCACAAAGATATCTGCGCCGTCTGCGTACGGTAGAGGCAGAGGTACCGCCCCTGCAAAACCCGAAAAATCACGAGGCACAACAGACCGATTTGGCAGAGGAGGCGGAGCAAAAGGGCGACAACGCCATTGCCTTCTCCCTTTACTGCATTGCCGCGGAAAGCGGTTATGCACGCGCGCTTTGCCGTCTCGGTATTTGCTACGAAAACGGCGTGGGCACGGCGCGTGACGAAAAAGAGGCCTACGCGCGCTATACGGCGGCGGCAACGGCGGGCAGTATCGAGGCGCTTTTGCAACTTGCCGCCTGCTACCGTTACGGTCGGGGCGTGAGCGTCAATTCCGAAACCGCGTTTTCGTACTATTTACAGGCGGCGGAAAAGCACAACGCCCGCGCCCAATACATCGTCGGCAGATGCTATCTGAACGGCGAACTTGTCGAGCGCAATTTGCGCTTGGCCGTCGTGTGGTTCGAGCGCGCCGCCATGCAGGGACACGGTGACGCCATCGTCGAGGTGAACGCCCTGCGCGAAACGATGACGGAAATTTACAACACCGCCGTGCAGGCGC